>JAJRQQ010000025.1 GCA_024280155.1 Bacteroidota bacterium | reverse complement strand
GAAGTTTCTTGTCACGAGAAAGTATTTTCTCTTTTACATTTTCGTAAACCGTATGATATAAGTCTAAACCAAAATCTTGATTAACCAATTGGATTTCATCATAACCTGGAATTAACCGATTGTTTGGTCCTACAATTATTTTTCCTTCAAAACGAATCTCACCTTCATAAAAGTCGATCAATCCTGCGATTGTTTGCAATAATGTCGTCTTTCCTGAACCGCTTTTACCAATTACTCCATAGATTGCATCGTCTTTAAAAATTAAATTGACATCATCTAGAACCAAATCATCGTATTTGACACTAAGATTTGAAATTTCAATCATTCTGCAATCAATTCTTTAGGGAACTCTTGTGCTGCAATAAAAATTCCAGAAACAGGATTAGACATTGGTTCGTAGTCTTTGATATAAAAATGAATCGAAACACTTTCTCCATCCTCAATCACTTCATAAGATTCAATAATTGACTCTGAACATCCTACTTGAGTTACTCCTTCATCTTTTTTCAATTCAAACAAAAGCATTTTCGGTACTTCGTAGGAGAATTCTTCTTCACCACGAAGTCCGCGCAAAACATAAACAGCATTCTCTATCTTTTTATAAGAATCAATCCCCAGAGGTATATTTAATTCATCCTCCCATTCATATTTTCGATTCACCTCAGACTCTTCACCATTGTGGTTCGCATCTGCATGTTCAATTGAAAAATCTTTGTTTAATAAATAAAAATGGGCTCTACACTTCATAATTGATATCGTTTATTTTTACAAAAATAGGAACATTATTGAGAACATCGGGCTTCGTTCAATGAGAATCCAAACCATACCTCTCTGATTTTTTTACTATTCTCAAGATTCAATCATTGCTTTTATTATTTTTACACCAGAATTAACAAGATGTTAGACTACAGTTATAAATCAATCTTAAAAATGGCGATACCTCTAATGGCATCTACATTTATCCAATCCGTTGTACTGATAACTGATTCTTCTTTTTTAAGTCGTCATGACATCATTGCTTTCGACGCTGTAGGAAACGGTGGATTAATATACATTACTCTATTTATGACTTTAGTCGGACTAAACGATGGCGCCCAAATTATCATGGCTCGTAGAATTGGGGAAAAGAAAGGACATCTATTGTCTCGAATCTTTGGGAGTTCATTGATGTCAAACTTCGTTATTTCTCTTGTTCTTTTTACTGTAATTATGTTTATCATGCCTGACTTTATTCTCTCTTTCACCAAGAGTCACGAAGTTGCTACAGGCCAAATAGAATACATTCAGATTCGAGGTTACGGTCTATTCTTTGCAGCAATTTCGTTAGGGATTAATGCATTTTTCTTAGCAACAGGAAGAACAACTGTTGTATTAATCAGCGCTTTATTTATTGCGGTATCTAATATTGGACTCGACTATTTACTCATTAACGGAAATGGTGGTTTCCCCGAGTTAGGATTAGAAGGTGCTGCCATCGCCTCGACGGTTTCAGATGGAATTGGGACACTATTCATTGTTATTGCTTTGTATTTTTCTAAAACTCAACGAAAATTCGAACTACTTAAGCACATTTCTTTTGGATTTAAAAGCATAAAGAAATTATTCTGGGTAAGTGCACCAATTATGTTTCAAGGACTTATCGCATTGAGTACATGGACCGTCTTTTTTGCGTGGATAGAACAAATGGGAACTTATGAGTTGACTATTTCTCAAAATATTCGCTCACTTTATTTCTTAGCATTTGTCCCTGTTTGGGGGTTCGGTGCTACAACAAAAACCTACGTGAGTCAATACATTGGAATGAAAGATTTTAAATCCATTGGAATTATTCTAAAAAGAATACAGATACTTACAACCATTTTTATTGTTGTTTTCTTCCATGGCGCCATTCTTTATCCAGAGCAAATGTTGAGTATAATCAACCCAAACGAAATTTATATGCAAGATAGTATTGCTATTCTACAATATGTTTCTGGAGCAGTTTTAATCTACGCAATCGGTAGCGTTTATTTTCAAGCCATTAATGGAACAGGAAATACTCGGTATACATTCTATGTTGAACTTATATCAGTAATTACTTATTTATTTGGGGCATATTTATTAATAAAAGTATTCGATGCACCTATTTTCTGGGTTTGGTCTGTCGAATATATCTATTTTATCACACTTGGAATACTATCATTTTCTTACATTCGCTTTTTTAATTGGCAAAAGAAAGAAATATGAAAAAAGAGTTGAGCATCGTTTTTATGGGAACACCAGGTTTTGCAACTGAAATTCTCCGAAGAATCCATAAAGATGGTACGGAGATAAAGACAGTCATCACTGCACCAGATAGAAAATCAGGAAGAGGTCAAAAAGTGAACATCAGTGATGTAAAGAAATTTGCACTAGAACAAAATCTCAACATCCTTCAGCCAACAAATCTAAAAGATGATTCATTCATCAATCAATTAAAAGAATTAAATGCTGATTTATTTGTTGTCGTTGCCTTCAGAATGCTCCCCGAAGTTGTTTGGGAAATGCCAGAAAAAGGAACCATAAACCTTCACGCCTCTCTTCTACCCAAATACAGAGGAGCTGCACCAATCAACTGGGCAATCATCAATGGAGAAAAAGAAACGGGTGTGACAACTTTTTTTATTGAGAAAGAAATCGATACAGGTCTTGTTATAGAAAGAGAAAAATTAGTCATTGAAGAAAATGAAGACGCAGGTAAGCTTCATGACAGGTTAATGTTTTTAGGTGCAGACCTAATCAGTTCTTCCATTGATAAAATAGCAAACAATTCCATCACCCCTATCGACCAATCAGAATTAACAGATGGAGAATTACCTGTTGCGCCAAAGATTTTCAAACTGGACTGCTTAATCAACTTCCAACAAGATGCTCAAACCGTTCATAATTTCATTCGCGGCCTTTCACCTTACCCAGCAGCATGGTGTAAATTATATAATGCAGAAAAAGACGAATTAAAAACATACAAATTATTCTCTTCCAAAATTTCAAGTATTTCAAGTATTGGAAAAACAGCGATTATTTCAACGAAAGAAGGAATTCTATTTCCAACAAATGACTTATATATATATATATAAAGGAAATACAAATGGAAGGAAAACGTAAAATGAGCTTCACTGACTTTTTAGCTGGTAATTCGACTGAGAACCTTGCTATTTCTAAGTAGTAGAGCATTTTATTTTTAACGCTAAAAACACCTCCTTCGTCGAAAACACCAATAAAAATGCGCTTTTTAGGCCCTTTTATCAACAAAATGGTAGGTTTTTCAACATTTTACATAAAAAAAAGGCTAAAACACTTGTATTATAAGGATATTAGGATATATTTGTAATGAATTAATTATTAACAAACTAAAATTAACAAACTATGAACAAAGCAGAATTAGTTGATGCAATGGCAGAAAATGCTGGATTATCAAAAGCAGATGCAAAAAGAGCATTAGATGGATTTATCAACGCAACAGGATCAGCATTGAAAAAAGGTGATAGAATTTCTCTAGTAGGATTCGGATCTTTTTCTGTATCTAATCGTGCAGCTAGAGTTGGTCGTAACCCACAAACAGGTAAAGAAATTCAAATCGCAGCTAAAAACGTTGTACGTTTCAAAGCAGGATCTGATTTATCTTCTAAAGTAAACTAAGCGTTACTTAAAAGAAATTAAAAGGGAATCGAAAGGTTCCCTTTTTTTACGTCTATATATTTATACTATTTTTGCAGCATGACAGCAGATGAAAAAGTTTTAGAAGGATTTTACAACATGATTTCTGACAGCAAACAAGAAATGTACAATCAGATTGCCTCTGACAGAACGAAATACCTCACTGTTGTGATGGAAAGCATTTCAAAAGAACACAATTCTTCCGCAGTTTTAAGAACCTGTGATTGCTTCGGTATACAGAACCTTCACACTATTGAAAAAGGAAATAAGAAACATGAACCACTTCGAGACATTGCACTTGGAGCAGGAAACTGGGTCGACCTACACACCTTTGATCAAGGAAACACACCTACGACTACTTGCCTCACTGATTTAAAAAAGAAAGGATACAAAATTGTCGCTACTACGCCTCACACCGACATTAACATTTCAGACATTTCAATTGACCAACCCATTGCATTGGTTTTGGCACGGAACGAACAGGAATATCTGAAGAAGTCTATGAGATGGCTGATGAATTGGTAAAAATCCCAATGTATGGATTCACAGAAAGTTTCAACATTAGCGTTTCAGCGGCAATAGCCTTAAATATTCTCCGTAATAAATTAGAGGAATCTGAGTTGGATTGGAAACTTTCTTATAAAGAACAAGTTAAACTTAAAATTCAATGGTCGGCAAAAATTATAAGAGATGGTGAAAAGGTTGAAAAAGAAATTCGTAAAAGAGTCACAGAATAACTGTAAATCCATTCTATTTATTTAAAAAAGAATAATATATTTGTAAATCGAAATCAATTAATTAAAATTAATAACACTACATTATGGGAAGAGGTGATAAAAAAACTAGAAAAGGTAAAATTGCAAGAGGTTCTTACGGAATCACAAGAAAAAGAAAAACTTCAACCCCGACGGTAGCACCGAAGCCAAAAGCAAAGAAAAAAGCAACGGTTAAAAAGACAGAAAAGAAAGAAACTGTCAAAAAGGTAGCAGCGAAAAAAACTACAACAGCCAAAAAAGCTACAACAGCCAAAAAAGCTACAACAACAAAAAAAGTAGCAGCGAAAAAAACTACCACCGCCAAGAAGACTACAACAAAAAAAGCAGATGAAAAAAAACCTGCTGCAAAAAAGGCAACAAAAACAACTTCGAAAAAAGAAGACTAAATATAAAAGCTGCCTAACAGGCGGCTTTTTTTATACCTAATTAATAAATAAAAAATGAAACATAATTTCGGTGCAGGACCTTGTATCCTTCCTCAAGACGTATTCAAGCAAGCTGCAGATGCTGTATTGAATTTTAACGGACTATCTTTATTGGAAATCTCCCATAGAAGTCCTGACTTTGTAAAAGTAATGGAAGAAGCTCAATCACTTGTTAAGGAAGCTTTAAATGTTCCCGAAGGTTATTCTATCTTGTTTATTCAAGGCGGTGCATCTTTAGGGTTTACAATTGTTGCTCTAAACATGATGCGTGACAAAAAGAAAGCTGGATACATCAATACAGGAACTTGGGCGAAAGGTGCAATTAACGAGGCTAAAGCTGTTGGAATTGACGTAAATATATTTGCAACTTCTGAAGACAACAACTTTAATTACATCCCTTCTACTGATAATATACCAACGGATGTTGACTTCATCCATTACACATCGAACAATACAATCTTCGGAACACAATTTCAAGACGTAATCGAAACGGATTTACCATTGATATGTGACATGTCATCAGATATCTTTTCAAAACCTGTAGATGTTTCTAAATTTGACATCATCTACGCAGGAGCACAAAAGAATCTTGGACCAGCTGGCGCAACTTTATACATTGTAAAAGATGAAATTCTCGGTAAATCAACAAGTGAATTTATGCCGAAGTACTTGAACTTAAAAAATCATGCAGATAAAGGTTCTATGATGAATACACCTCCTGTTTTTTCTATTTACACTTCAATGTTAAATCTTCGTAATTTAATTGCAAATGGTGGTGTTGAAGCTGCTCAAGAAAGAAATGAAGCTAAAGCAAAACTACTTTACGATGAAATTGATCGTAACCCTAAATTTAAAGCAGCCGTTTCTGGTAAAGACCGTTCTTTGATGAACATAACATTCTTACTTGAAAATGATGCTGATAAGAATCGTTTTGATCAATTATGGAATGATGCTGAGATTGTAGGATTAAAAGGACACCGTTCAGTCGGTGGATATCGAGCATCAATGTACAATGCATTGAAAATTGAAAGCGTTGAAGTTCTCGTTAACGTAATGAAAGAATTATAAATAAAATATTTTAAAATACCATTTCACACATGAAAGTACTTGCAAATGATGGCGTTTCTCAATCAGGAATTGACGCATTAACAAAGGTAGGATATGAGGTTATTACTGAGAAAGTTAACCAGAATGACTTAATTAGTTACATTAATGATGAGAACATTGAAATACTGCTCGTTAGAAGTGCGACAACAGCTCGAAAAGAATTGATCGATGCTTGTCCAAATTTAAAATTAATTGGACGTGGCGGGGTCGGTATGGACAACATAGATGTCGAGTACGCTAGAAGTATTGGCAGAACTGTCATCAATACACCAGGAGCATCTTCTCAGTCAGTTGCAGAATTAGTAATGGGGCATTTATTTGCGATTTCTCGCTCTCTGAATGATTCTTACAAAAACATGGAGAATGGTGATTTTAAAACTTTGAAAAAGAAATACGGAAAAGGTGTTGAATTACGAGGGAAAAACATAACTATTATCGGATTCGGTAGAATTGGACAATCATTGGCTAAATATGCGATTGGCGCAGGAATGAACGTTACAGCAGTAGATACTTATACTGGCGCAACTGACTTGTCAATTGAACTTGGGAACAATCTTTCAGCTTCTGTTCAAATTACCCCAATTAAATCTGTTTTAGAAGGAATCAAAAATGCTGATTTTATTTCTTTGCATGTCCCAAAACAAAACGATGGCTCAGCAGTTATCGGTACAGAAGAATTTAACGCAATGAAAGACGGAACTCGAATTGTTAACGCTGCAAGAGGTGGTGTTATCGATGAAGATGCACTTATAACGGCTTTAGATAATGGTAAAATTGCTTCGTGTGCGTTAGATGTCTATGAGAATGAGCCTAATCCAAGAAAAGACTTACTTTCTCATCCTTTAATCGCTTGTACGCCTCACGTTGGTGCAGCAACAGGTGAAGCGCAAGATAGAATCGGAACGGAACTGGCTGAGAGTATTATCTCACAATTTGGAACTCATTAGTGAACCACTAGAATGACTAAAATTACTTCGTTTAGGGCTATTCGTCCGACCAGAGATAAGGTGCATTTTGTAGCTTCATTGCCTTCGTACAGCTATAAAAAGAATGTGTTGGAGGCAATTCTACAGGCAAACCCCTATTCGTTTCTTCATATCATTAATCCAGAATTCGGTCCAATAGAAACAAAACCAAATTCCAAAGAAAGATTTACCTTAATTCACGATTCTTACCAAAAGTTTATTGATGATAACATATTCATTCAAGACGAAAATCCGTGCATCTATCTCTATCGCCAAACAAAAGATGAACATGAGTACCTCGGGATAATTGCAGGAGCGGATGTTGAAGAATACAATGAAGGCAAAATTAAGATTCATGAGGCAACTATTACCAGTCGTGAAAAAGTATTTACAAACTACCTTGATATCGTTGGGTACAATGCTGAACCTGTTCTTCTTTCCTATTCTGATCCTGAACACGAAATTGATGCAATTATAGAGCACAAAGTGATTGAACGTCCAGAATATGAATTCTCTACAATTGATACAATTAAACATGAACTTTGGATTCTTTCTAAGGAAGAAGAAGATGCAATTAAGAAATCATTTGAAAAACTAGACAAGCTTTACATTGCAGATGGACACCATCGTTGTGCATCTTCTGCAGGATTGAAGAAAAAAAGATATTTAGCAGGAAAAGAAAGGCATCCAAACGAAGATGCATTTTTATCTTTCCTCATCAACGAAAACAGAATTAAGATACTCGAATTCAATCGACTCGTTAAAACAGTGAACGGTTTATCGCCTTCTGAATTTTTAATGAAATTAGAAGAAAACTTTTTAGTCATCCCCATAGAAGAAGCTAGAATACCTAATCAAAAGCATCACATTTCGATGTGCATTGATCGCCGTTGGTATATTTTAGAATGCAACGAAGATATTGTTGACAGCAATCATCCCGTCAACTCTTTAGATGCAGAAATTTTAACACAGTACATTCTCACCCCTATTCTAGGCATAAAAGACTTAAAACACGATGAAAACATCGAATTTGTGAGTGGTGACCACACTTTAAGTGAATTTGAAGACAAAATGGAACTATCTGACTATAAAATTGGATTCGTTTTATTTCCTATTACAATTGAAGAAATTAAGAAAGTTGCTGACAATAATATGATTATGCCCCCTAAATCAACTTGGATAGAACCGAAACTACGAAGTGGTTTAACAATTTATAATTTGGACGAATGATTAAGGAAGATTTAAAAAAAGTTCGAAATAACATACCAAATGATGTAACATTGGTTGCCGTTTCTAAAACGAAACCAAATTCTGATATTCTTGAGGCATATAAAGCAGGACAGCGTATTTTTGGAGAAAATAAAGTGCAAGAATGTGTTGAAAAACACGAAAGTTTACCGAAAGATATAAATTGGCATTTAATCGGTCATTTACAAACCAATAAAGTAAAATACATTGCTCCATTTGTTGCATTAATCCACGCTGTTGACAGTTTTAAATTATTAAAAGAAATCAATAAGCAAGCAAAAAAGAATAATCGTACAATTGACTGTTTGTTGCAATTTCATATCGCACAGGAAGAATCTAAATTTGGATTATCCTTTATTGAAGCGCAAGAATTGTTAGGACTACCTGAGTTTGTTGAACTGCAAAATGTTTCAGTCATCGGCGTGATGGGTATGGCTACTTTTACGGAGAATGAAGAACAAGTTCGAGAAGAGTTTCAAGCTTTGGAAAATTATTTCAATGTCCTAAAAAGTCATTTTTTCAAATTTAACGATGCTTTCAAAACTATATCAATGGGAATGAGCGGTGACTATCAAATTGCAATTGAAGAAGGCAGTACCATGGTCAGGGTTGGAAGCTCTATTTTTGGGAACAGGTAAGCTTCTCGTTTAAGAGCACCTGATAGCTTTACTGAAATTAGGTTACGTGTAAATTATTCTTGAAAATATCCTAAGATGAGATAGCTGGAACTACAATATTTTTATTCACTTTTGTCCAAACCATATTCTAATGCAATCCGAACCAATCCAGCAGTGTTTCTTGCACCTAATTTAATCATCATATTTCTTCGATGTGTTTCAACTGTACCGAACCCAATGTTTAATTTATCAGCAATTTCTTGAGTAGTACATTCATCTAGAATGCAATTTAAAACATCTTTTTCTCTACGAGAAAGAGTTGGAAAAGGGAAATAATTACTTTTCACTTTGTTAACCACACCATTAAGGATAATTTCATTCACTGTGTCATCTAGGAAGGTTTCACCATTATAAACAGACTCAATGGCATCAATAATTTCATCTTTGCCTGCATTTTTCAAAACATAACCTTTAGCACCACTCGCTAACATTAATTTGATCAAACTTCCTTCTTTATGCATTGAAACGGCAATAATTTTACACTCTTCTTTTTGTAATAATATTTTTTTACACGTTTCAATTCCATTCATTTCAGGCATATTAATATCCAAGAGTATCACATCAACTTCAATTTCTTTTAATTTACTTAAACCTTCTTTACCTGAATTGGCAGTACCTACAACGACAATACCTTTCTCGTTTGAAAGAAGAAGTTGAAGACCGTCGATTACCATTTGATGGTCATCTATTATAAAAACTTTAATCATATCGGAATATTTATTGTGACAGAAGTTCCTCCATTTATTACAGTATCCCAATGAATTGTGCCATTTAAGAATTCTACTCTGCTATTAATACTTTTCACGCCAATTCCATCACTATTTTTCATTTTTTTGTAATCAAAACCTTTACCATCATCCTCGACCAAAATCATCAATTGATTTTCATGTTTTACAATTTGTAAAAGCACTTTTTTAGCATTAGAATGTTTCTTAATATTGGAAATAAGTTCTTGAAACAATCTATAAATGGTTATTTTTTTTGTTTCATCTATATTTTCTGGTAAATAGCTAATTTCTACACTAACATCATAACCATCTACACTTAACTGCTCTCCTAAATCTTCGATAGCTCCTTTTAAACCCGACATTCTTAGAGCATGAGGCATCATGTTATGTGAAATTCTGCGAACTTCTACACAAGCATTATCAATTAATAAATTTGTCTTCTTAGTGAGTTCCATTTCTTTTACATCACTGCATTGATTTGTCATTGTAGAAAAATGGGTTTTCACAGAACTTAGCAAACCTCCTAAGCTATCGTGTAAATCTTTTGCTATTCTCAATCTTTCTTTTTCCTGTCCTTCAATCACACTATGCAAAGCAATGAGTTTCGCTTCTTGCTGAAGTGCTTCAATCTTTTTTTTCGATATTTCTTCTTTTTGTTGATTAATGGTTTCGTGATAGAGATACCTTTTTCTTAAGAAAAAAATCATCGCAATAAGAAGTAAACCGAGTAAAACACTCCCAAATAACAATTGATTTTTCTCTTTAATCACAAGCTTCTGTTCTGCAATTTCTCTTTCCTTTTTTTCATTTTGAAAACTAGCTTCTAATTCATAAACTGTTTCATCACGTTGTTTTTCTTTTATTTTTTCATATAACTCTAAATAGTCATCTCGAAAATTGAGTGCTTTTTCATAATCTCCTATCATTCTGTAATAATTAGAGACAGACATTAACATAATACTCTTCCTCCTTATCGAATTTGAATGGTCTATGAAAGAAATTGCTCGTTCAAGTATACCTTTCATTTCGTTAGTGTCTTTCAATTTCACTTTTACATTAATTAAAAAAGATAAATTTGCTTCACTATTAAAATTGTCGTCAGAAATTAAACAAGATTTTTCGATATAAGGTAAAGCTTCTTCGTATCCACCTTGTCTGTAGTAGAGATTACCTAAATTTGCATAGGTATCAAAATCTAATGCTTGTCGGGTGTTAATCTCAAGACTTTTCAACAATAATTCCTCTGCCTTTTGATAGTCTTTCAAAGAAGAATAGATTGCCCCTAGGTTGATTAAACATTTTTTTTGGATTTCAATCTTATTCTCATCCAAAGCTCTTTCATAAGCAATTTCATAATATTTTTTTGCCTTCTTATAATTATCGGAAGTATGAAACATTACACCTATCGAATGGTAAATTGAAGTTGCGTAATCCAAATGGTGGTCTTCGCACAATTGAATTCCTTCCAAATAAAGTGCTAGTGCTTTGTCGTAATCTCCAGTGACTAATTCATTATACACACCTTTTGTTTCGAGTGAAATTACTTCTCCAAAGTAATAATTACTTTCTTTCGATAATTCCAATGCTTTATTTGCATAAATTAGTGCGCTATCGTTACTACTTAAAGCATATTCCCATGAGATATCGACGTATAATTGAACTTTATCTTCTGTTTTTTTTATTTTAGGCAGAGAATCAATAAGCTTATTAAAATAATCTTCTTGTGAAAATAAAGTAATCGGAAATAAAAGAAGAAAAAAGAATAGTTTCAATTTAATATGGGGTTGGGTAAATATTTAATAAATATACGAAAAACTATCATACTAAAAATCACAACTATTCATTCTTTTAAAAGGATCTAATAGCTCTCACTCTAAAAGGATTAGGTTTAGGGTATTGCCAAATAATGTTTCCGGAACTAAAATCAAGATGCCAAACGGTATTACTTCCATACTCTGTAGAACTCCAATAGGGTTGTAAAGCAAAAACAAGACCTCCATTAGCCGTAGCTACAGAATTAATAATTGAATTATTTTGATACATAAGGATTAATTCTTCTTTTGAAGGTAAATACCAATCTCCATAAGTTTTGTTACTTTCAGTAATTTGTAATTCATTACAAATTCGAGCAGCATATGTATTTCCATCATCACCAAGAGCTACTTGAGCTGCGATAATGATTGACGTATTTGCTTTACCAGCATAAGGACCATCTCCTTTTGCTTGTGTATTACCAATAGTTCCTGCATTCCATCTTAAACCAAGACCCCCATTTTGGTCATACTTTGCACAAACAAGCCCATGTTCACCCGTTTCGTCAACCCAAAACACTATACCTCCATGTGCAAAATCGCCTATAGAATACCCCCCTGCAACAAATCCCATATTAGCAATATCTGTAGAATCGGTATGCGCTCCTGCTACAAAACCTAAAGACGCAACTCCTGTAGAATCTAATTGAGTATCGGTATCAACGGTGTGACTGTTCCAATTAGCAGTGTCAGCTGTTGAAATTCCATTAGCAACAGAAGCACTGAACACTGGGTCGGTTTCTGTGTAACTCACTGTTCCAGTAATACTTTCTGCTGTTTTAGCGTGCAAAGCATAAGGAACACTCATTAATTGTGTTGTACCCGTAATGGTGTAATTTGTTCCTCCTCCTGTAGTGGGATCTGTTTCTGTTTTAATAAAATATGTGCCGTTTGACCAATCAATCATAGTAAAATCTCCACTTACAATAATTCCCATTCCAATTTCTAAACTTACTAATCCATTGGCGTTAGTCATTGGGCTTTGCGTTTCAATATAAACAGGTATTCCTGTTACACCACCTTGAAGTATGCTTATCTGTATTCCAACCCCTTGATTGGTTACTAACTGATTACTTGCATCTCGAATTACAGCTTGATAACTCATTTTTTCAGGTGCTTGTGCAAGTAAATTTGCAGTCATTAGTATTGCTGTGAATATTGTAAATATCTTTCTCATCGTTTTTTATTTTTTAATTACTTTGAAGGTTTTAATAATTATATTGTTCTTCATTACACTAATAAAGTAAGTGGACGTAGGATGTTCTCCTAAATTAATAATTGTTTCATTGCTAAATAATTCTTTGATTTCAATTTCTTTTCCTTTGATATCGACGATTTGGTAACTCAAATTAGCTCCCCCTTCTGTTTTTAAGGTTAAAAAATTGGTTGTAGGATTAGGATAAACTGACAATTCTAAATGAATACTAGTTTCGTTTACACCTGCTGTTGAAGAAATCTCATACGGTTGTTGTACACCTTGTGCTACACTACCGTTTGTTCCTATCGAAGTGGTATAGATTACCTGACCCACCGAATAGCTAACTATTCCTCCTGAACCTGTTGCCTCACCACCTGACGAAGTGGAGTTTTCTTGAGCATTTAACACTACAGTGTTTAATAAAAGAAACACTATACTTGTTATTGACTTTTTGATCTTCATACAGTGAATGTATAGATTATAATGAATACTATTACAAAAGTAAAGCATTAAAAACGTCTTCGCCTCTATGAATTCATATAGAAAAGAAAATAATATGCACAAAAAATCGGTAACCCTCTTTCGAGAATTACCGATTCTACACTTTATTCTAACTAAAAAATTTATTTTTTCAACTTACTTATTTACGATAAATTTTGTTTTAAACTCATTATCATTTTGTGTAATGAACATGTGATAATATCCATTATCCAAATCATTCACATTTATTTGTTGTTGACCGTTTAATAATTTACCACTTTTCACTACTGCTCCCTGGTTGTTGTATATTTTATACTCAGCTTCCTCAGTGCTTTGTAATTTTACATTTAACAATGATTTTGTTGGATTAGGATAGATTGAAATGTCATTTTCTTGAATCGAAGCTATACTCGCAGTACTTTCATCATAAACTTGCAGTTTAAAAGTCCCCATTTCATTATTTTCTCCAGTAATTACAACGTAAACTGTTTGAGCAGACGGGATAGTCAAAGTTAATTCTGCGTTATTATTTGTGCAAAAATTTGAATTTGCCCCTAAATCTTGGTTACATGGAGTCGTTCCAACAGTTATTTGTGTGTCGAAATTTGTAGTATCATCACAGGTAGAAAAAACCCAGTTGCCACTGTAAGGAATATTAACTTCATACATTTTATTGGCTACCCCACTGACAACCAAGCAACTTTTGAAATATTGGTAGGTATAAGTAGCTGAGATATTAAGACTTCCATCTGCATCAGTATCATTCGTTGACAGAATTAGATTTCCATTAACATCATAAGACCAAGTATTTATCGAATTTAGGTTTCCGTCAGCATCAGTATCAATAGTTTCTGAGATTTTATTCCCGTCTGTATCATAGGTATAAGTTTTTATCGAGTTCGGAACTCCATCTGCATCACTGTCATAAGAATTCGAGGTTAAGTTCCCGTCTGCATCATAAGTAAATGTATATATGCTATTTAAATTTCCATCTGCATCACTGTCGAATGAATTCGAGGTTAAGTTCCCATCAACATCATAGGTGTAAGTTGTTATTGAGTTCGGAACACCATCTGCATCACTGTCAAAAGTAATGGAGGTTCTATTTCCATTCACATCATACGTATATATTCTTATCTCATCAAGAAGAGCATCTGCCCCAAAATCGTAAGTCTCAGAAATTTGATTCCCATTAACATCATAAGTCCACTCGAATACATGATCAAAATTTGGATTATTAATATCACTTCTATATTTAGAGAGAGTATTCCCATTCACATCGTATGTCCAAGTACTGATGTAGTCTATAGTACCATCAGCATCGGTATCAGCATTAGATGAAATTTTATTTCCATCGACATCATACGTCCATGTTGTTATAGAACTTAATATACCATTTGCATTATTGTCATGAGATTCAGAGATTTTATTTCCATTCAAATCATAAGTGTAAGAAGTACTCCAATCTAAAACCCCATCACCATTACTATCATAAGTCCATAAAATTTTATTCCCATTCGTATCATAAGTAAATGAATGTATAATGTCAAAGTTCCCATCTGCATCTGAATCATAAGTATATAAAACATTATTGCCATTGAAATCGTAGGAGTATATTCTTATTTTATTTGGAAGACCATCCATGTCATCATCAACTGAAACTGTTTTCTTTGTAATGTTTGTCGTTTTATCTATTAGTATGCCTGGCGCTTGTAAATTTGCTACAATTTGTTGGGCGTTACTATTTGCAACCATAAATAGTGCAAACGTTAAAGTGAATAAATTTTTCATTGTGTATTTTTAGTGTTAGTAATACATCAAAAGTAAAGCATTTAAAACACCTTCTCCTCTATGAATTCATATAGAAAAGGATTTTTTTTAAAAAAAATCGGTAACCCTCTTTCGAGAATTACCGATTCTACACTTTATACTAACCTAAAACTTAATCTATTACTATTTTAAATACGCTTCTTTTTGTGATTTCAGTAATGTTAATTGAAGCAAAAGGATTTGAGTATTTAACAAAAAATGATGAAAACCACCCTGAGTTAAGGGGACTTATTAACTCATAAGTAGTTGGTTCCAGGTCGCAATCAATTGTATCAGCGAATATACCACCAATATATAAATTGTTACCTTGGTCTGTCAATTTCAATTTTACTGGCTGAGTTACCAAGACTGCAAATCATATTTGCCCATTCAACATTAAAAGGTTGCGAAAATGCGAATTTTAAAAACAGTATAAAAGATATTAATAGTATACTTTGCTCATTGTTCAAGCTTATTGTTGTTGCCCCATTCTATTAAAAGGATATTCTTCAAAACAGCCTTTTTTTGATGGTGTAATTGATGCACCACCAGAAGAATACTTATTCCATTCTTCTTCGATGATATCTCCAGCAACTGATCCGATAGCAACTCCAGGTCCAACACCAGCAGGAGTTCCGCCACCTGCGAACCAACCAGCAATGCCTCCTAGTATAGCACCAATTAACTTACCTTTACTTCCTTGAGCTTGTACTCCTCCATTTGAATTCTCAAGACGTATTTCGACTAATTTAGGTATCAGAACCTTCCCTGTAACCGTAGAAAAGTTTTTCCCTTTGATGTCCATTAGAAAACTTTTGTCCAATTTTTCATCACTCAACAAAGTTGTTATATCAGAAGCTTCAGAAGTAGAAATTTGGTTTCGAGCAACCATTCCAGAAATAATAATTTGCTCCATATTTTCCTGGTTTTTTTTAGATAATGCTGAATAAGTAGCAAGTGAATTCACAAAAGCTTCCTTATTTTCTTTACCAAAAGCCTTAATGAGACCATCCTTTATTTTTAGGTCAGAATTGATTTTTTTGATGCAAGTCTTTTGAACCTCTGTATCATATTTCATTTTTTCTTGTCCAAATGAAATTGAAGTCATTAAAAGTAAAATAAATAGAATTACTTTTTTTTTAATTGTTTTGTTTTTCATAATCATAGTGTGTTATATTAATGTTTCTTCAAAAATAAAGCATAAAAAACGCTTTCTCCTCTATGAATTCATATAGAAAAATTATATTTAAAAAAAATCGGCAATCCTCTTTCGAGAATTACCGATTACACTTTATTCTAACCTAAAACTTAATCTATTACTATTTTAAATACGCTTCTTTTTGTGTTTTCAGTAATGTTAATGAAATAAATTCCTGGTTCAGTATTCAACTCAAAAGAATAAATATTTTGATTCTCAACTTTAGCTCTGTAAATTTCTTTACCATGTATGTTTACAACACTTATTTCAGCAGAATTTACTTCACCAAAATCAATATTTAACAGCCCATTACTTGGATTGGGGTAGATTGAAATATTATCGGATTGATTTTCGTTTAAACCAATAGTACTACAATTTAAATTAAAAATAACTCCAGCATCAACATTTGACCAATTGGCTTGACTATATGAAGGCGAATCTACTGTTACACATGTTAAATTAGGATTATTATTTGCTACGAAATTCGCATCAATAACATTAGAGTTATTTCCATTTTTAACATTTAATGTACCTAAATTATTGTCATTGCATCTCAAATCAGAAAGAACGGTGTTCATTGATAAATCAAGATCAGTTAATTGATTATTGTTACACCATAGTGTTTTAAGAGAATCATTTGCTGTTAAATTTAATGAATTTAACAGATTACTATGCACCCATAATTCATAGATGATTGAGTTTTGTGAGATATCAAGTGTTGTTAAGTTATTTCCATGACAACGTAATATCTCCAAATTAGAATTTTGAGAAACATCTAAACTTGTTAAATTATTATTATCACATGCTAAAGTCACTAATGCCGTATTCTGAGAAAAATCAAGTGTCGTTAGGTTATTCAAGTGGCACTTAAAATCAATTAAAGAAATAAAGTCTTCAATCCCTGTTAAATCTGAAATGTTTGAATTAAATACATTCAAAAAAGTCAAGTTTTCAATATTTGCGGTTGGAACATAATCGTTTAATGCCCCAGAATCGTGACCTAAGTTTATTAACTTTTGCTCAAAATTATCATCAGGAACATAGGTTAAGGCATTTCCACAATTACTCGAAAAACTTGCACTTGCATCGATATTTGTCCAAGTTGCACTACTAAAAACTGCATCATCAACTTCAATGCAAGTTAAAGAAGGATTATTTGTAGCATTAAATTGTGAGTCTGAAATTGCCAAATTATTACCATTCTTAAGGTTTAAGTATGATAATTGGTTATTATGACACCATAATTGAAATAAATTAGTGTGCTGATTTAGCATTAAAATAGATATCTGATTTAATTGACAAAATAAACGACTCAATGCAGGGTTATTAATTAAATTCAAACTTGTTATACTGTTGCTATGGCAATTAAACAGCTCTAAAACAACATTTTGACTTAAATCAATATTGGTTAAGTTATTTGCTCCAACAAACAATTGAATGAGGTTTGTATTTTGAGTAACATCTATTGTTGTTAAATTATTACCATCCACCATTAGAACTTCTAAAGCCACATTCTGTGTAAAATTAGCAGAACTTAAATTATTCATTCCGCAATTTAAACTAGTCAGTGCAATAAAATCTTCAACCCCGGTCAAATCAGAAATGTTTTTATTAAAAACACTTAATGACGTCAAGGACTCGATGTCAACTGTCAAAACAGAATCATCCAGTACATTGTCATGGCCTAAATCAATGAGTGCTTGTTCAAAATTATCATCAGGAACATAGGTTTTCTGAGAGAAAGAAGGTATTGCTAAAAAAATTGATAGAATTAAAATTAAATTTTTCATTTTAAGTACGTTTTTTTGAGTGTATCTCATATAGAGTAAGTAGCTTTAAGAGATACTGTCGTTATATTTTTACAATGGTCTTTGACAACCTTTTCCATTCCAAGGCATTGCTCCAACCGGCAATGCTTCCTCTATAGTTATCAGTGGCAAGAATATTTCTGCATCCATCGCTACTCCATTCGCCTGAAGGTTTAATCCCAACATACTCCGCAGTTGATTTGCTCCAGAGTTACTTGCAGAAGCTGCTGCATCAACATCCTCTCGTCTTATTTCTTGACGATTACCATAAACATTTGCCCATCTTTCACTAACATTTATCTTTATCAAAACAGATTCGTTCCCTTCGCTGTATTGATTCAGAAATTCAGATTCATCCAATATATCAGCAACTTTCATTTTTGAGTTGATTTCTTTGTAGTCATATTTAGAATTTCCTGTAAATAAATTGTTATTCATAAGTAAATCTGCACCTTTGCTATACACACCTCCCATGTGACCAAATCCAAAAACGTTATTCTCAACTACTGCAATTAAATTTCTTTCAACAACCAAAGCATTTCCTCCGTAGGAAGCTATTGCGTCATGTTTCCAATTGAATAAAGAAGTATTATTTCTCACTAAAAAATAAGGATATAAACTTTTATCACTCCCCATATAACCAGTTTTGATGTGAATACCTTGACCTGTATTATTCACACACAAGTTATTCTGAATCAACCCTTTTCCTCCTTTAAACACTTGAACAGATAAAGCACCTTGTGTTGGAGCAGTATTCATTATGACACAATTTTGTACCGTTACATTCATATATTTACTTGCTGTTATCACAACTCCTCCAGATTCTGGAGATGGATTTTGTCCTGATTTTGGACTTGCTTGTCTTCTAATTGCATAATTCTTCGTTGTGTGATATCGATTTCTTGGACCATTATCGAAAATAATTCCATCAACTACAATTTCACTACCTTCTGACAATTGACTGTTTGATTCTCTCTGTTGATCTGTTCGGATATATAAACGAGGTTGTGTAGATTTCATATACTCATTTACCCCAGTGAAAATGGTTTTAGTTGCTCCCCACGGATCTCTTTTCGTAAATGTTTCGTCAAATCCACCATAAATCTTAACTGGAACATTGATTTCATCAGAACCTCTAGCTCCTTTACTTAAATACGTTCCTCCTGCAATAAAAATCACATCATTTGGTTTCAATCGATGAATGATATTTCCTAAATCTTTCGCTGGTCGTTCTTTTGTACCCAATTGACCAGAACCTTTATTTTTACTGATGTACCACATTCTTCCTTTCTTAGAAAAATTAGTACTCGTTTTGGGATAAATACTCATGTCAATTTCCGATGATCTTGGAGCATCTTGTCCAAAAGGATTAAACAGAAATAGAATAAATGCTAGTGTTAGAACTTTTTTCATAGAATAAATAATTAAGTTATTTACCTACAAAAATAGTGGAGGTTTTAATGAATGACCTCTATGAATTCATAGAGAGAGCAAGAAAAATAATCACTCCTCTTCAAATTCATACACTAACTCAGCAATATTCTCCTCGGCGTAAACATTTTTTGAAACTTCTGAGAGTTCCGATAAAGTAATCTCATCAATTTGGCGATAAACTTCCTCAGTTGTATCAATTCTTCCGTGAATCATTAGTGAACGAGCATTGCTAAACATTAATTCTAGGTTTGAATCTAGTGATAAAGCCACATGACCTTTCAACTGTTCCTTCGCTTGCTCTAATTCATTTGCAGTTAAGCCAACATTTCGAATGAGAGCAAGTTCGTCATAAATTAACTGAATTGCTTTATTAAGGTATTTTTTATCCGTTCCCATGTAAATACTCCAAAAACCTGAATCAGAATAAGTCGAATAACTTGCTTCCACATTATAGGCGTAGCCATATTTTTCACGAATAGAAAGCGTTAACCGAGAATTTAATGCCGGACCTCCTAAAACATTCGTCAGCAAAGTCAATGCTTTACGTGAAGACTCATTATAGGAAGGCGCTCTCCCTCCGATTACGGTGTGTGTTTGAAAATTAGATTGTATTTCACGTTTTTTAAAGATCTCAAAATTTGGAATTGGTTCATTGAGTAATTCGAACTTACGATCAGACATTCCTCCAAAATTATGCTCCAATTCTTTTTTCAAGGTAGAAAGATGAATCCCACCCACAAATGAAATAATCATATTAGAAGGAGTGAAATATCGTTGCATATAATCTAACAAATGCTTCCGAGAGAATGAATTCACCGTTTTTTTTGTCCCCAAAGTATTGTAACCAAGTGAATGTCCTTTATATATCAACGCTTCAAAATCATCGTAAATCCGTTCTGCTGGAGAATCCAAATACGAAATGATTTCATCGAGAACAACCTCTTTTTCTTTTTCTATTTCTTCGTTTGGAAACGATGCGTTCTGCACAATGTCACTCAACAATTCTGAAGCAATAGAAAAATGATTTTTACGAAAAGATGCATGAACGCAAATTTCCTCTTTTGTTGTGTAGGCGTTTAATTCACCACCGACAGAATCTAAATCTGAAAAAATATCAAACGCTTTCCTTTTTGACGTTCCTTTAAAGATGCAGTGTTCTAAAAAATGAGCCAACCCTTCTTCATCCGGTCGTTCATAACGAGAACCTGCCTGAAAAACAACCCCCATGTGCGCAACAAACGCATCTGTTCTTTGATAAACGACACGAATCCCATTGGACAATTCAAAATGAACTGTATTTTGATCAGTCATAAATTAAGGATTAACACGAATGATTTTCCAATTCTCATTTTCTTTCAGATAGACAATTCTGTCGTGTAAACGAGAAGGGCGACCTTGCCAGAATTCAATTCTCTCCGGTACTAAGCGATAACCTCCCCAAAAATCAGGTCGAGGAACAGTCTCTGTATCTTTAAATTTCTTTGTAAAAAATGCTACTTTTTCCTCCAATTCTTTTCGGTCTTTTAAAACATCACTTTGATGCGATGCCCAAGCACCAATTTTACTTTCTTTTGGTCGTGCAGCAAAATATTTATCTGAAATTTCGGGTGCAACTTTTTCAATCCTCCCTTCAAAACGAATTTGACGTTCTAATTCTGACCAAAAAATAAGTGCAGAACCAAAAGGATTGACTTCTATGTTTTTTCCTTTCTGAGAATTGTAGTTTGTATAGAAAACAATACCCTCATCAATAATATCACGCAAATAAACAATTCGAGAAGATGTTCTTCCTTTTTCATCAGCTGTTGCAATATTCATAGCATAAGGATCGAGGATTTGAGAATTAACTGCTTCTTCAAACCAAATAGCATATTGGTCGAAGGGATTATCAGTCACAGAATCTTCATTCAACGGGCGATCTGCAAAATCTCGTCGAATCGAATTCATATAATTCTTTACTTCCTCTAGACTCATGATGAAATATTAAGATTCAATATCCTCTTCCTCGTCTTCATCGTCAACGTCAGAACCTGACGCAGAGAAAACAACGCCTGAATTTTCATTTTCTTCAGAAGTAACCGCACCTGTTTCTTCATCTACAACATCTGTGTCTTCCAAAGGTCTTCTAGCGATTTCTTTGTCTAAATCTTCTGGGTAAGGGAAAATTTCAACGATTGGCGAAAGGATAATCGATGGGATTTGAATATCCACCATCATATCTTTCAAACTTTCTGTAATACGTTCAAAAGCTTCTTTCACAGAACCAGCAGAAACCAAGAAATTTTGAGAGACTTTTTTTCCTTTATCAGAATCAATTTCGAAATTCTCATAAGTCACTTTACATTTGTACCATGTATCTATATCATCGTACATAAATATATCATGAATTTCAGTACGAGAAATACCAGTAACCACAAATTCTCCACGAATAATACTTCCTAATTCTTCATATATTCGAGCTTCAGCATCTGTAAATGTCATTGCTGCAAGAAGGTAAGGTTCAGAAACCTTTTTAAACCCTCCATCTTCTAATTGTTTTGTATATTTTACCTTAACGGTGAACCAAGTATTCATGGGAATTTCTTTTAAATTTTTATTGAAGAACAAATATAGTTGAAGAATTTTATTACCAAAACAAATACATATATATTCTTTGTGTTTTTTTCAACATGTTGATAAGTTGTGCCAAAATCGCTGAAAATTGCCACTCCATTCGAACAAGCAATTGTTAATAAATTAACCTTCTAAAACATGATACAAAAATGCCTTTTCTGCTTTATACTTGTAGTCGAATTAGAATTAAGACACCACTAAGATTAATAAAAAAACAACTTCATTATGGAAAGCACTAAAAATCAAACAGTCAAGACTGACCAAGTAATTAAAGACTTTATCGAAAGTCGTCACTCGACAATGAATGATTTAGCTCCAGTTGTTTACTCTTATGATGAAGTATTGGAAAGTGCAACTAAATATTTTAAAGGTGATGAGCTTGCAGCAACTGTTTGGATGAACAAATATGCATTAAAAAATTCTGCTGGAGACTTTTTTGAAAACACACCAGATCAAATGCATCATCGTTTGGCTAAAGAAATTGCACGTGTTGAACAAAAATATCCAAATTCATATACTGAAGAAGAAATTTATGCTGTTTTAAAAGACTTTAAATACATCGTACCTCAAGGTGGGCCGATGACAGGAATTGGGAACAACCATCAAGTAGGGTCTCTTTCCAATTGTTTTGTAATTGGTAATGAAGGAAAATCAGATTCTTATGGTGGAATTTTGAAAATTGATGAGGAACAAGTTCAATTAATGAAAAGACGTGGAGGTGTTGGACATGATTTATCACACATTCGTCCAAAAGGAAGTCCGGTTAAAAACAGTGCACTAACCTCAACAGGTATTGTACCTTTCATGGAACGTTACTCAAATTCGACAAGAGAAGTCGCTCAAGATGGTCGTCGTGGTGCTTTAATGCTTTCCGTTTCAATTAAACACCCAGATGCAGAACATTTTATTGATGCAAAAATGGATGGCACAAAAGTAACTGGTGCAAATGTATCTGTAAAATTGGATCATGAATTCATGAATGCAGTTAAAAACAATAAGGAGTACAACCAACAATATCCACTACATTCCTCATCTCCAAGTCATAAAAAAACAATCAACGCAAAAAATGTTTGGAACAAGATTATTCATAATGCGTGGAAATCTGCTGAACCAGGTATTCTTTTTTGGGACACAATAATTGATGAATCTATTCCAGATTGTTATGCCGATCAAGGATTCGAGACCGTTTCAACCAATCCATGTGGCGAAATCCCTCTTTGCCCCTACGATAGTTGTCGATTGCTGGCAATAAACCTATACAGTTATGTCAACAACCCATTCTCTGCAAATGCAACTTTTGATTTTGAATTATTTGATAAACACGTTCAAATGGCTCAACGTATTATGGATGATATTGTTGATTTAGAGATTGAAAAAATTGACAAAATCATTGATAAAATTGATAGTGACCCTGAGAGTAGAGAAATTAAAAATACAGAAATTAATCTTTGGACGAAAATCAAAGAAAAAGCTTTACAAGGACGTAGAACAGGTGTTGGAATTACCGCAGAAGGCGATATGTTAGCAGCACTTGGTTACAAATACGGAACTCCTAAAGCAACAATATTCTCAGTAGAAGTACATAAAAACTTAGCATTATCAGCTTACCGTTCTTCTGTTGATATGGCAAGAGATAGAGGTGCGTTTACTATTTTCAATGCCGAGAAGGAAGTAAACAATCCTATGATTACCCGTATCAAAGATGCCGATGAGAATCTCTACAACGACATGATAAAATACGGCCGAAGAAATATTGCACTCTTAACAATTGCTCCAACAGGAACAACAAGTATGATGACGCAAACTTCCTCTGGAATTGAACCTGTTTTTATGGTATCTTATAAACGCAGAAAGAAAATAAATCCAAATGACAAAAACTCACGTATCGACTTCACAGATGAAGTTGGAGATTCGTGGGAAGAATATAATGTTTTCCATCATAAATTTATCACTTGGTTAGAAGTGAATGGTTACAATGTGGATCAAGTAACAAAAATGTCTTCGGAAGATTTAGAAAAAATAATTCAAAAATCTCCTTACTTTCAAGCTACTGCTAATGATGTAGATTGGGTGGAAAAAGTACGATTGCAAGGTGCTGTTCAGAAATGGGTAGATCACTCGATAAGTGTAACGGTAAATGTACCGAATGAATGTACGGAAGATTTAGTGAGTAAAATTTACTTAACTGGATGGGAAGAAGGCTGTAAAGGAATTACCGTTTATCGTGACGGTTCTAGAAGTGGTGTTTTAGTTTCAAATGATGATAAAAAAGAAGAAACAAAGGATGATTCTTTTTCTGAAACTACAGCACCTACTCGTCCACAAAAAATGGAAGCTGAAATTATTCAATTCAACAATGATTTTGATAAATGGATTGCTGTTATTGGACTTTTAGATGGTCGTCCGTATGAAATATTTACAGGAAAGGCAGAAGAATCATTTTCCATTCTTTCTCATGTCAAAAATGGTTGGGTTCTGAAAAACAAATCAGAAGACGGAAATACACGTTATGATTTCCAATACGAAGATAGTCACGGTTACAAAACAACGATTGAAGGACTATCAAGAACCTTTAATAAAGAATATTGGAATTATGCAAAATTAATTTCAGGTGTTTTACGACATGGAATGCCAATAAACTACGTTGTAGATATGGTTGACAATCTGCATCTTGACGACGCTAACTTAAATACTTGGAAGAAGGGAGTTGTCCGTTCATTGAAACGTTTTATTCCCGACGGCACAAAACCAGCTGAGAATGTTTGTCCAAGCTGTAATGAACCTGCATTGGTTTACGAAGAAGGTTGTTTAAACTGTAAAGGTTGTGGACATTCGAAATGTGGGTGAGTTGAAAAATGAAGAATGAAAAATGAAGAATGAAGAATGAAAAATGAGGAATTAATTCTATTCTAAATTTATTTTAATAATTCTTCGTTTCTTAAGTCGTGTATAAAACGGTCTTAATTTCGCCTTTTTGTTTTTTTGGCTTTACGACCAATAATTCTTTTGAAAGTTTAATTTTAAAATTAAACGGTTTCACAGTAACATCTACTCCACTGTTTTTCTTCAAACGCGTTCCTTGTCCTGAAATAATGTCAATATTTGGTGTAAATTCTCCTTCAGGCATGTGTTCTGTTAGAATAACGTATTTGTACTTGGTTAATTTACGGAGGACTTGTTTTATTTCTGCATTGGATAAATGTTGCAGTACTTGCCGAATAATCACACAATCTGCATCAGGCAAATCATCTTTTGCGATATCCAACGAATGAAAGGAAAGATTATCTGAATGAAATTTTTGCTCATTGTAAGCAATTAATTCTTCAACTATATCAATCGCGATGTATTTTTTAGAGAAATGAACAAGTTCTTTCCCTATATTAAAATCTCCACATCCTAAATCGAGCACAGTCAATTTTTCATCAAGTGATTTTAGGAAGTTTTGCACTACTGAAATATATGGTTGAATAATTTCTGTAACATGAGAACCATCTCCAGAATAAAAATCAAATTCACACCCGCCCCAAAGTTCATTCTCGTAAACCTGAGTCATTGCTTCTTTTGTGGGCCAAGGGGTTTTTACTTTATTCACTTTATTTTTTGATTAAAATTACTACCAAAAGTGAAATCAAAAAATATACTTAGTTTAAATTTCACAATCAAATATACTCAAATTTAGGACGTCTAAACTGAGTTTTTTTCACAAAATCACTTGCTGTTAACTTCCTTTTTAAAATCAACGATTACACAAAGAATTAACTATTAACATCATTTCAACAATCAACGTTGATAACTCCTAACAAGATTTTATTCTTTTTAACAGCATTAAATGTATCTTTATCTTTCAATTTTTGAATATGGGAAAAATAATAGCAATTGCGAATCAAAAAGGTGGTGTTGGAAAAACAACTACCTCTATAAATTTAGGTGGATGCCTTGGTGTTTTAGAATATAAAACACTAATTGTAGATGCCGATCCACAGGCAAATGCAACTTCAGGTGTTGGTCTAGACCCTAAGAATACGAAAAACATTTATGACTGTCTAATCAATGAAGCAGATCCTAGGGATTTTATCATAAAGACAGATAACCCAAACCTTGACATACTCCCCTCTCACATTGACCTTGTAGGTGCAGAATTAGAAATGATTAATTTGCCCAACAGAGAATACATGCTAAAAATTGCATTGGAAAAAATCAAAGATGAATACGATTTCATTATCATAGATTGCTCCCCTTCTTTAGGCTTAATCACAGTTAATTCTTTGACAGCGAGTGATTCTGTAATCATCCCCGTTCAGTGTGAATATTACGCACTAGAAGGTTTAGGGAAATTATTGAATACCATAAAAATTGTTCAAGGTCGATTAAATAAAGATCTCGAAATTGAAGGAATACTCCTTACCATGTATGATACTCGACTACGATTAGCAAATCAAGTCGTGGAAGAAGTGAAAATGCATTTCCAAGAAATTGTTTTTGACACGGTAATTCACAGAAACACTAAGTTAGGAGAAGCGCCTAGTTTCGGGGAAACAATTATCATGCATGATGCAGCGAGTAAAGGCGCAGTAAATTACCTCAATTTAGCGCGAGAAATTCTACAGAAAAATGACTTGACAAATATTACAAACGAAGACAAAAAAAATATAATTGACAATGAGCACTAAACCAAAGAAAAGATCTGCATTAGGAAAAGGATTAAGTGCTTTGTTGGAAAGTGCTGACACGGACATTACAAGCAACTCTGGTTTAGCAGCAAGTGTTGGCTCTATTTCTGAAATCCCTATTTCAAGTATCGAAGCAAACCCCTTTAATCCACGTACTAATTTTGAAAAGTCAGCTTTAGAAGAATTAAGCACTTCTATTGCTGAACATGGAATTATACAACCCTTAACTGTTCGGAAACTTGGTCGTGATCGCTATCAATTAATTTCTGGAGAACGCCGTTTTCGTGCCTCTCAATTGGCTGGATTAACTGAAGTTCCTGCATATATTCGAATAGCGAATGATCAAACAATGCTTGAAATGGCATTGGTAGAAAATATTCAGCGTGAAGATTTGAACCCGATTGAAGTTGCTCTTTCTTACAAACGTTTAATTGAAGAATGTGATTTGACTCAGGAACAATTAAGTAAGAAAATCTCTAAAAGTCGATCGAGTATTACTAATTATATGCGCTTATTAAAACTACCAGCAGATATTCAAGCAGGAGTTTTAGCCAATGAAATCACTATGGGGCATGCTAGAGCTCTTGTTTCAGCTGGCGATGAAAAAATTCAAGTTGAATTATTCAACCGTGTGGTTGCAGAGAACTTATCCGTAAGAGACATTGAATCCATTCTTCGTGGTGAAGAAGTTTCTCAACCAAGTACTTCAAAGAAAAAAACTACACCAAAACCTACTGCTATACTTTCAGAAATGGATACTGCATACAAAGAAAGATTGAGTGATGCACTTTCCACAAAAGTGAAAATTCAAAAAACAAACAAAGGAAGTGGTAAAATTATCTTAGAATTCAGTTCAGAAGATGATCTAGGTCGAATCATGCACTTATTAAATCAATAAATGAAAACCTTATTTCTTTTTCTCTTGTATTTTCACTTTGCTGCTTCGGCACAAAATAAAAATAGTTCTGAAGAAATGCAGATTGTTGATTTTGACGACACATCTTATCACCATTCTGTCAAGAAAGCAGTAATTTATTCTGCAATAATCCCAGGTGCAGGTCAAGTTTACAACCATTTAGCCATGCCTAAGGGGCAAAAAAAAGCTTTTTGGAAAGTTCCTCTAATTTATGCTGGATTAGGTGTTACGACATTTTTCCTTATCTCTAACCAAACAAAACAGAAAGAATTTAGGGATGAATATCAATTAAGACTTGATACAGGCAGTGGTTCTTCAAAATGGTCAGCTTATGACGATCAAGGGATACTCACCCTCTATCAAAGTAATTTAAAATGGAGAGATATGTCAATTCTTGCATTGGGTTTGGTTTACATTCTACAAGTTGCAGATGCTGGTATAGAAGCACATTTCGTGAATTTTGATGTGTCGGAAGATTTGTCCCTAAAAATTGACCCCGTGATGATGGATTATAGAACTGCAGGAATACGATTAGCCTTCAATTTTCATTAAATTTATTGGGTGAGATATTTTATCATATTTTATCATTCTTTCCCTTGTCTTATCTTATTTAAATTCTATTTTTGTTAACTATGAATATTGCACTAATAGGTTATGGTAAAATGGGGAAAGCTATTGAAGAAATAGCCCTTTCCAGAGGACATCAGATTGTAGCTCGTTCAAACAGAAAAAATCCCATTGAAAACATTGACTTCACAAAGGTTGATGTAGCTATAGAGTTCTCTACACCTCATTTTGCTGTTCAACACATTGAGTATTGTACAAAAATGAAAACACCCGTTGTGGTGGGGACAACTTCTTGGGATGGTCAATTGCCTTACATAAAAGACCTCGTAATTGAAAAAGAAGGTACCTTACTCTATTCTTCGAATTTTAGTCTTGGTGTGAATATATTCTTTGAATTGAATAAAAAACTAGCTGAATTAATGGCTCCACATCGAGAATACGATTTACGTATAGACGAAACCCACCACTTACAAAAACTTGATGCTCCGAGTGGTACTGCACAAAGTTTAGCAAATGACATTCTCTCGATGAATGAAAATTTAAATTCATGGATACACCAAGAGAATTCTCTTCCAACAACGGCTAAAAGTCAATTTGGAGTTATTTCTCATAGAAAAGAAGGGGTTCCGGGAACTCACAACGTTCAATACTCTTCAGAAATAGACACTATCGAAATTACACATACTGCACATTCACGAAAAGGTTTTGCTTTAGGGGCTATTGTTGCCGCTGAATGGGTGCAAAATAAAAAAGGCATTTTCACAATGAAAGATGTCATAAAAATTAAAACAATATGAACATTTTATATTTCTACCTTATCTTATTAGTTCACCCCTATCTTGCTTTATGGTGGAAAAGTTTTCCGCAAGCAGGTTATAAATCTTGGGAAGCATTAATCCCTGGATACAATTATTTCATCGTTTTTAAAATTGGTTCAAAAAAACCATGGTGGTCACTTTTACTTATCTTCCCTGGTGTTCACATCGCAATGTGGTCGATTGCAAACACTTCTTACATTCGACGTTTCGGCTACTATTCTCTAGTAGACACTTTACAAGGAATTTTCTTCCCGTATATCATTATGGCGAAAATTGCAAAATCTGAACAAGATATTTTACCACCAACCAATTGGGCAAACAGTAAAGATATTGGAGAAAGAGAATGGGGAGATCATTTAGCATTATTCTTAACGTTGCCTGTTATAGGTCATGTTTTAGCACTTGGAATTAGCGCTGTTACTCGACATAAACCTGGAGAAAAAACAAAAGTAAAAGAATGGGGTGACTCATTGATGTTTGCATTAATTGCAGCAAGTATTATCAGAACATATGTTTTTGAACCGTTCCAAATTCCCACAGGATCAATGGAAAAAACATTATTGGTCGGTGATTTCTTATTTGTAAATAAATTAGCTTATGGACCTAAAGTTCCTGTAACACCTCTATCTTATCCACTTGTACACAACACCATCCCATGGGTGGATGTAAAGTCTTATGTTGGATTAGAAAAACTAAACTACCAACGTTTACCTGGATTTTCAAAGGTGAATAGAAATGATGTTGTCGTTTTCAATTATCCTTCTGGAGATACGGCCGTTTACGATCCTAGAATGCCAAATGGTTTGATGGGACATGATTATCATGGAATTGTTCTCAATGAAGCACAACGCTTGTTCGAAAATTCTACAAAAACAAGAAGTGATTTCCAAAGAGCAAATAAATTCTATACAGATAGTATTAATAAAGTGAATCTTTCTTTGCCTGAGAATGAGCGATTGCCTTTGACATTAGCGAATGAAAAAGCACAAGATTTTATCTATGGAAAATACATTGCAAATCTGGAAATCTGGAAGGATAAAGCACGACACCTATTGGCAGTTGATAAAAAAGCTTTTGAACGATCTACAGGTACAATGATTGACCATTATGGTGTAATCTATAGACCTGTTGATAAAAGAGAAAATTACATTAAAAGATGTGTTGGAATTTATAAGGATTGGGTCGAAGTTAAATCTTCAATTCTCTACATCAATGATAAACCTGCTTACGTTTCAGAGTTTCAAAATATTGAATACACAGTTACGAATGTTAAGATACTGAGCATTAAAGAAATGGACGCTAAATATGGTTTAGAAGCATACACTTATGGACCAAATTACCATTTTCCACGGTGGGATTACCGTCTGATTCCAGAAACAGGTGCTTACATCATGCAATTGACAAAACATCAAATTGAATTACTGAAGAAGGATAATCCTGATGCAACCTTCACTGTTAATTTGAACCCTCAGTACGCTGACACCGAAGGTTACAAACCTACAAATACTGAGAAGATTGCTAATTTACATGTTTTCCCGAAAGATGTAAGCGTCAACAATACAATGACAGATTTTACACGTTTTCAAATCCCTTACAAAGGTCAGACAATTGAACTTACGAAAGATAACATTCCTTGGTTCAGAAGAATTATTTCGGCTTATGAAGGACATTCTTTAAGTGAAAAAGAAGACGGCATCTACATTGACGGAAAGAAAACAGATTCTTATACTTTTGCACTGAATTATTACTGGATGATGGGAGATAATCGTTATAATTCTGCTGATTCACGTGATTGGGGATTTGTCCCTGAAGATCATATTGTAGGAAAAGCTTCTATGGTTTGGTTCTCAAAAAGTCCGTACAAAGGTGTCCGTTGGGATAGGTTATTTAACATGATTAAATAATGACAATTTTTCCTATTGCTTATTTTGGTAGCATTGCCTATTTTCAAGAAATGGTGAAACACGATGCTATTTTGATTGAAGCAAAGGAACATTTTCCAAAACAGACTTACCGTAATCGTTGCGATATCGTTAGCAGTGATGGAATTCTATCCCTTTCAATTCCTACAAAGAAAAAGAATGGCTCTAAAACAGCTACAGAAGATATAGAACTTTCAAACGATGAGAATTGGAGAATTAGACACTGGAGAGCAATTAATAGTGCTTACCACTCAGCCCCATTCTTCGATTATTATGGTATAGAAGTGAAAGAAATTTTGATGAATGATGAACTTAATTTTCTGAATTATCAAATAAACATCACAAAACGCATTCTTTCTTGGTTGGATTTAAGCATTGAAATTGATACAACGAAAGAATTTCATTCCATAAAAGAAAATGATTATCGAATGAATTTGGTCGGAAAAAATAATTTTCAAAACATTGAACCTTCTCCATATATTCAAGTCTTTCCTGGAGAAAATCATTACAAAAAAAGTCTATCTATTCTCGATGCCATATTCTGCGAAGGTCCATTGGCTCGTAATTTGATAACAGCATTAAAAAAATAAATTATGAAATATATCTTATCACTCTCTATCGTATTGCTATTCAGTTATTCGAATGCACAACAAGAAACGAGTATCGCTTTTTATAATGTAGAAAATTTGTTTGATACAATCGACGACCCTCACCACAACGACAATGAATTTCTACCCAACGGAAAACGTGAATGGAATTCTAAAAAATACTTTGAAAAAATAACTCACATCAATAAAGTAATCAAAGAAATGGATTACCCATTAATTATTGGTCTTTGTGAAATCGAAAATGCTGCAGTTGTTAGAGATATTGTTAACCATGATGTTTTGAAAGAAAAATACGGTGTTATTCATTATGAAAGTAAAGACCATAGAGGAATTGACAATGCAATCATATATGATAGTTCAATTTTAACAGTCATCTCTTCGGGCATCATCCGTTTTGATATGCCAAAACCTGCTTCGCCAAGTCGTGATATTGTTTGGGCAAAATTTAAACGAGGAAATACAGAATTTATAGCGATGGTTAATCACTGGCCAAGTCGTTGGGGCGGACAATTAAAATCTGAACCAAAACGTTTGGTTGCTGCGTATGCTGCAAAAGAATTTATAGATTCAGTAGAGAATGCTGACCCAAAGATGAATATCATTTTTATGGGTGATTTAAACGATTATCCTACCAATAGAGCCCCTGAAATTATCCAAGAAGATTTAAAACCAATGATAACTTCGACTTCAGGAGAATTTGGAGGCACACACAATTACAGAGGTGAATGGGGCGTTTTAGACCATATTATGATTACTTCTTCATTCACAAAAAAAGGTGATTTATACATCAAAAAGAAATCAGGAAAAATCAATAATTTTGATTTTTTAGTAACGACCTATAAAGGAAAAAAAGTTCCATTTAGAACATATGGTGGCGGAAAATACCTTGGTGGATACTCGGATCACTTCCCTATTTCTGTTGGGGTAATTTTGAGGTAAATTACTTCCTTCTACTCCACTCACTCCACGAACCTACATACAGCTTAGGAAAAGGTAATTCTGCATAATTCATTGCCAAAATTGTATGACATGCCGTTACACCAGAACCGCAATGCAAGATGATTTCTTCCTTATTCTTGATTAGATTTTGGTAAATCTCTTTTAACTCATCTGGAGTCTTGAAAAAACCATCCTCTGTCATGTTATCAAAATAGTAGAAATTAACAGCAGAAGGTATATGACCTGCTTTTATATCAATTGGCTCATTATTCCCTGCATATCTTTCAGGGTGTCTAACATCGATAATTAGCGCATTTTCATTTTTTGAAGCCAATTCGACTCCATCAATATCAATAATAGGCAATTTCCAATCAGAAATAGGATAATTTGTTTCATTTAGCGCAACGATAGAATCATCAATGGAAATTTTAAATGATTTCGCTTTTTCATACCCACCATTCAAAACTTGTACCTTTTGATGTCCGACTGCTTTCAACATCCACCAAAAACGTGCAGCTGCAATCCCACCATTATTGTCGTCGTAAATAACAACAAGATGTTCAGGTTTTAAACCTTTTTTAGAAAGTACTTTTGCGAAAATGTTTGGCTTAGGCAAAGGATGACGACCACCAAATTTTGGATTCTTCTCAATTGCAGACAACTCTGTTTCTAAATTTACGTGAATTGCCCCTTGAATGTGTTCTTTTTGATATCGCTCTTTACTACCATTTGCATTACTTGCATCAAAAATAAAGGTGTTTTTATCGTCAATGATTCGAGCAAGCTCTTCGACAGAAATAAGTGGAGAATCTATTTTCATAACTTTAAAATTAACCTAAATAATCTTGTAGAATAATCGTTGCACTTACCTTATCCACCAACCCTTTCTCTTTTTTCTGTTTTTTAGTTGCTCCAGAAAAATGCATGGACTGAGAAGCCATTTTGGAAGGAAAACGCTCATCCAATAAATCAATTTTAAGCAAAGGAAATTCTTTGGTTAGTGCATCTTTCAATAAATGAACATTCTGAGTAATGTGCGCATCTTCATTGCGTAAGGTTTTAGGTAAACCAAGAACGATTGCTTCCAATTTCTCTTTTTGATTTAATTCTTTCAAAAAAGTCATTAATTTTTCCGATGCAACGGTTTCTAGACCAAAAGCAAACATTTTAGACGCATCAGAAATCGCAATTCCTGTTCTTTTTAAACCAAAATCAATGGCAATTATTTTTCCCATTCAACAAATGTAATCATTTATGATTTTGTTTTGAAACTAAACGTCTCCAACCTTTGAAAGACAAAAAACCGAGGATTCCACCTAAAACTGGAGCAATAACATAAACCAAAATTGGAGATTGAGAAAAAGCGACCTCTTCCCAACCAGAAAAATAAGAAAAAATTCTTGGAGCTAAATCACGAGCAGGATTGATACCACATTGTGTATAAGGCGCAACAATAATAATCGCTACGGTTACTACTGCCCCAATTAAAATTGGAATAAGGTTATTCTGTTTTACTTTTGTTACAATTATGAATATCATAAACACAAGAAATAGGGCCCCCATCATTTCAAATATAAAAGCAAAAGAAGTGGAAACGTTATAATACTCTCCGAACATTTTTGCTGTATTGACTGATTGAATGTCTTCAAAGTCAAAAATTGCACTTTTGAAAACTTGAAACAAAGCAACAGCACCGAGAAAAGCCCCAGTAAATTGAGCTAACCAATACAATGGAACCTTATATAAAGGAACATCTTTGTTTAAAAACATTGCAACGGTCACTGCTGGATTGAGATGAGCAGGAGACATCATTCTAGATGAAAAAATTGCCAACGCAACTGCAATTCCCCAAAGAATAGCAATGGGTATAATGTGACCGAAAGACTCAAAAAGTATTTCCAAAGCGACTGTACCACAACCTATGAAAACGATGATAAATGTTCCTAAAGCTTCTCCTGTCAATTCTTTTACTAACGTATTTTCTCTCATTTAGATTTTATTCTAGAAAACACATACATCATCTCTGTAGCAATTTCCTGTGAACGTTCATCGTACATTTTTTCTTCTAAATCTGTATCATCGTATTCTTTCGGGTCATTGTACTTTAATGGAATTCTTTCTTCACAACCCGTAACAACTGGACAATTTTCATCTGCATCCTCACACGTCATAATTGCAGCGAAATCTTCTGATGGATTCTCAAAATCGTCGTATAATTTAGAGAAAAGTTGAATCTCTTCATTTTCATCACTGTATTTTAAAAAATAACGCGGATTATCTTCTCCTTCGTGAGAAATTTCAAAACCTGTACGTTTGAGTGAAGCAATCGTTCTTTCGTTACAAGCCGTCACCTCTACTCCGCCCGAAAATGAATCCATTGCAATACCATAAAATTCTGCGGCAACTTTAGCCCAAACTTGAGCAAATTGACTTCTACGAGAATTATGTGTGCAAATGAAATTCAATAAAACGGGTTCATTCTCGTTGATTTTTTCTTGTATAAAATGTGAGAGTACGTGCAAATCAACTTTTCTTTCAGGAGAAATTGATTTTGTATCCAAACTTTTTAGAAAAGCGTCTATTTTATTAAACATATCTCAAAAATTAACAACATCCTCCACCTGGTACGCACTTAGGTTCTTCTTTCACTTCAGGAATACCACATTTTTCTTTTGCCAGACAGTCCGTTAATTTTGATGTCAACAAAAAGTTACCACCCCCATATTCTAATCCGTACTTTCCAATTGTTTCTCCTTGATATTCAACTTCGATTTCTGCATCAGGTAAATCCAATGTTCTTTCGGACAATTCAATAATATCAACTAATTTACTCGGGTGTAATCGATGATCGTAATCATTCTCTTCCCACAATTGAAAATTAATCACTCGCTCTTGTCGAACTGTACCGCCACAATCGATAAAACGTTTAGTAACCTCTCCCACTTCAGTCACATGAAAATGACTTGGAACCAATTCTCCATTCGGTAATTCGAAAGCAATTGTTTCTTTCGTTTTTAACACTTCTTTAAATACTGATAATTTCATAATATTAATTTTACTTTTTTAACAACATTCTCCATCACAAGATGGCAACTGATCAAACAAATCATTAAACATACTTCTCACTATCAACCATTTTTCTTGATTGATACAATAACTCATGGATGTCCCTTCAATTGTTCCTTGAATAATTCCTACATTCTTTAATTCCTTCAAATGTTGACTTATCGTAGCTTGCGCTAAACCTAATTCTTGAACTAAGTCAGAATTAATACACGCATTTGCTCTAAGTAAATGCTGTAAGATAGCTATTCGTGCAGGATGTCCAAACACTTTTGCTATAGAAGCAATTGTATTTTGATCCTCTGAAAACAATGTTTTTTTAGTTAATCCCATAATTACATTGCAATATTACGATTAACTTTTAAAATAATAATGCTTATTCTCAATATATTTTTAATATTTGAGTATTTTTGTCATTCAAAATAATTATCATGAAAAATATAAAACAATCAATTGTAGTCTTATTCATTCTTATAGGTACAATTGCACGTGCAGATGAAGGAATGTGGCTTCCATTTTTATTAGGGAGAAATTATGAAGACATGAAAAAGCATGGACTTCGTTTGACACAAGAAGAACTTTACTCGGTGAATCATTCTTCAATCAAAGATGCTATTATTTCTTTTGGCGGATTTTGTACGGGAGAGATTATCTCAAAACAGGGATTAATTTTAACCAATCATCATTGTGGATATGATGCCATTGCTGAAGCTTCAACAACAGAACACAATTATTTAGATGAAGGTTTTGGGGCAAAGAATCATGCAGAAGAAATTCCAGTACCAGGTTTACACGCTACATTTATTGTTCGAATTGACGATGTCACAAAAACAGTTCTCAAAGAATTGAATGATTCAATGACAGAGGATGAGCGAAATGCAAAAATCAAAGAAGTAATTGCCATTCTACAAAAAGATGCTGAAACTGGAAACAATTATAAAGCAAGTGTAGAGACATTTTACGAAGGAAATGAGTTTTACTTATTCTTAAAAGAACGATTCAACGACATTCGTTTTGTTGGAACACCTCCACAATCTGCTGGAAAATTTGGAGGTGACACTGATAACTGGATGTGGCCACGTCATACTGCTGATTTTTCAATGTTTAGAATTTACGCTGGAGCAGACAATAAACCTGCTGATTACAACGAAGCAAATAAACCATACACACCAAAACATGCCTTGCCAATTTCTTTGAAAGGTGTAAAAAAGGATGATTTCTCTATGATTTTGGGTTTCCCTGGTTCAACTGACCGTTATTTAAGTTCTTGGGGCGTTGAGCAAGCAGTCACTCTAGAGCAACCTAAACGTGTTGATATTAGAGCGAAGAAATTGAAGATTATGAAAAAGTATATGGACAAAGATGTTGCTGTACGTTTAAAATACTCTTCAAAATATACACAAGTTGCTAATTATTGGAAATACTTTATCGGTCAAACGGAGCAAGTAAAAAACAATGATGTAATTGGTAAAAAGCAAGCCATTGAATCGGATTATTCAGATTACTTGAAGCATAAGAAAATGTCTTTTGATGTTTTAGGTAAAATGAAGAAATATTATGATTTATCAAACAATACCGTTAACATTAAAGTATATCAATCTGAATTTATCTATAGTGTATCTTCTAATTTAACTGCTTTTTATTTCGATTTCTGGGCACAAGCCAAAGAAAGTGGTAAAGAGAAACAAGCTGAAGCATTGTTTGCTCGAGTGACAGAAGTAGCTGATAAATATTTTGAGGATGCAGATATGGATATTGAAATGTCTACCATTCACAATGTTCTTCACATGTATATAGTAGATGTTCCTGATGACCAAAAAGGACCAGTTTGTTTGAAAATTTCTTCAAAGGGAATAAAAGGAGAACATAAATACACTAAAAAGATTCACGCTAAATCAATCTTCTTCGATAAAGAAAAATATGAAGATTTTAAAGCAAATCCGAGTTTGAAAGTTTTGCAAAAAGATCCATTGTATATTTTAATCAAAGACATGAATGATGCATATAAAAAAGCAACTAATACAGCTGAATTAAAAGCAGCGAAAGATGATTTGAATAAAGCAAATCGTTATTTTATTGCTGGATTGAGAGATATGAGTCCTGAAAAGAATTTTTATCCAAATGCCAACTCAACTTTACGTTTGACTTACGGAAATGTATTGCCATACAGTCCAAAGGATGCTGTTGAGTACGATTACGTTACGACGATTGATGGTGTAATGGAAAAAGAAGACCCAACGGTTCCTGAATTTGTTGTTGACCCAAGAATTAAAGCTACTTGGGAGAAGAAAGATTACGGACAATATGCTGACGAGAACGGAAATTTAACGGTTAACTTCCTTTCCAACAATGATATCACTGGTGGAAACTCTGGTTCTCCCGTTATCAATGGAGACGGTCACTTAATCGGTACTGCTTTCGATGGTAACTGGGAAGCAATGTCTGGAGATATTTACTTCGAACCAAATATTCAACGTACCATTTCGTTAGACATTCGTTATACATTATGGTTGATTGATAAATGTTTTGGAGCTGGTCACATAGTTGATGAAATGGAATTGGTGAAATAGATTTTATATAGAATTCAATACTAAATACGGACAGAGCACTATCTGTCCGTTTTTTTTTTACTGGTATTCTTGAATTATCCCCTTTCTTAAACCAAGAAAATTTATCATTATCTCCTACCACAGTAATGATATAACTCAATAGAGTTAATTATCTGATAACAAAAGCTGAATGAAATTCTATTTTGAATAGCAGTTCATGTAATAATCTTAACGCTAAAATTTAATTAAAAACTCGTAGTACTTATTGATGATTTAGCCGTTTCATATATCAAATCAAGATTAGACATAATTGTATTTCCAAGATTAAAATGCTAATGTACGTTTTAGTTTAAAATTTTTTTCCTTTGATTTTCACAAACCAAGGAAAAGCTAAACTTTTGTATTTATCGTAGTACATTCACTAATTCTATATATATTTATCAACAAAGAACATTCTTATTACAAAAAATAGATTTCTATGGATTATCAACAAATTCTCTTCTCTCATATCAAAGAAATAATTGATAAAAACACCTCATTGGTACATGAAGTGTCCGAGATATTGAATATAAGTAATGATAGTTCTTACAGAAGATTAAGAGGTGAAACTGAATTAACATTCAATGAGATTCAATTAATTGCACAACATTTTAATATTTCCATCGATTCCATTCTTAATAGTAATAATAATACTGTCAATTTCCATTACCAAGAAATTAATGAGAAGGATTTTTCCTTCGTTCATTATCTAGAGAAGATATTATCAAACATTCAGCAGATTGAAAAACAAGCTGATAAAGAAATTATTTTTGTTGCAAATAACATTCCCTTCTTTCATACTTTTCAAATTCCAGAAATCTCAGCTTTTAAAGCATTTGTATGGCAAAAAACTGTTTTGAACAATGAAAACATGCAAAAAAAGAAATTTAAGTTTGAAGTCCCTGATGAAAAATTAAAAGAAGTTTCGAGACAGTTGAGGAATATTTACACACGAATTCCATCAACAGAGATCTTTCATCCAGGCACAATAGATGTCACTTTGAATCAAATTGAATATTACAGTATTGCTGGGCTTTTTGAAAATTGGAAAGATGCCATTCTATTGTGTGATAAAATGACTGAGTTGGTAAATCATTTAGAAAATCAGGCTATGAATTCATCTAAATTTCATCCTAAACAAAGATTACCTAAAATTATTCGACCTAATTACACCTTGTATTTCAATGATGTTCTTTATATTGATGATACTATACTTGTAAAAGCAGGGAGTTCTAGATCTGTTTATCTCATCAACATGACCTTAAATTCTTTAGTAACCAACAGTAATAAATTCTATACTGATTTCAATAAATCAGTAAAAAACCTTATGAGTAAGTCAACTTTAATTAGTGGAACTTCTGAAAAGGAAAGAAGTCGAGTTTTTATGAATTATCGTAAAAAGATAGACCTATTAAAGAATAAATTGATGAATTATTGATTATAAAATAATCCATGAAGATTATACCTTTATATTTACTGGAGCTTCCGAGCCGTATTTCTCCCCAACAAGAAGTTGATTCTACTAATTTATTAATTCTATTTTCATTCTTTCTTCCCTTTATTATTGGTTTTGGTTATTTCTTATATCAAGCTAGACTTAATTTAAACAAGGAAATTAAATTTAACAAAAATCTACCATTTAATGATAATAATTTACTGGAAGCCTATATTTTATTGTCTGCACAGATTTTAAAAAGCGACAGTGGTTTTTCTAAAGAAAAGCTTCACTACATACACAGTTATTTCAAAAAGCATTTCCCAGAAAGTTATTACAATTTCAGAGAAACCCTTTCCGAGGCATACAAAAGCCCAATAATGGTCAATTCGATTACTTCTTGGATAAGAGCATTCATGCGGTCATATCGGGATAGAACTCAAATCATCTATTTTTTAGCTGGAATTTGCATCATTGACGGAAGATTCTCTGCTTTAGAAATTCAACGACTCGAAGATATTGCCCTAAAAATACGATTGACTCCAAAAGAATTTGACAGTATTATTGCAATGTATAAAGTAAATAAACGAGCTTATCAGAAAACGGAATACAAAAAGACTTCTCAAAAAACGAGATCATCAAGTTATAAAAGTTCTAAATCATCTTCTAGTAAATCTTATTCTTCAAGAAATACGAGTTATAAGTCCAAGCCTCGTGAAACAAAAAAAAGTATCAATTGCAGAATATTAGGTGTTTCTACTTCTTCATCCTTGAAAGAAATTAAGAAAGCATATCGGAAATTAGTAAAAATACATCATCCTGATCGTTTTCACAATGAATCACCAGAACAACAGGAGATTGCAAAAGAAAAATTCATCAAGATTCAACAAGCGTATGAATATCTAGAGATTATTTTGAAATGAAAAATTACACTTTCTCTAAAAAACGCATCACATCTACTCCATCTGCATAATCATCTAGCATTGGACACTGTGCAGAACCAAATGGAAATCCCTCCTTCCCTACAACAACTTGAATTTGATCTTTATGCTTATTTATGTAATCGTCGATTTCTGATTCATTCTCGTAGAAATGGTAATGAATCATAGAAAGTGGAGAGAATAACTCTTCAGATTCACGAAGAAGTACAAAATTATTATCCAATAGTTCATGTTGATTCAACAAATAGACCGCTTTATTATAATCATAATTGTTCCCGTATTTATTGTGGTTAATTACATCACTGTACGAGTAAACGCCTTCAAAAAAACGTTTCAATTCAAACCCTTTTGGTAGAATTAAATGGGAGACATTACGGCAACCTAAGCCGAAGTAGCTAAAGATATCATTTCCCAACTCTTTTATTTGTTCTTCGGTTTCATTTCCATCAAAAACAGCTACTGATGTTCTGTTTTTTCTAAAGACATGTGGATATTTACCAAAATATTGTTCAAAATACTTCAACGAATTATCACTACCTGTTGCAATAACAGCATCCACCTCTCCTATTCTACCTACCGTAAAAATAATTCTTTCTTTCAACCCAGGAACAAAGTCAATCAAATGTTTACCTAAAGCTGGCAATAATGTTTTATCATCTGAGCTCAATTTACAAACGGCAGTATTTCCAGAAATAAGTACACATAAAAAATCATGAAAACCTACCAACGGGATATTCCCCGCCATAATCAATGCGACTTTCTTAGGAGATGTAGAATAAGAATAATTTTCTGTCCAAGTACTTAATTCTTCTAACGTCAACCTTTTTCCTAGTTCTAATAAACTTTTTCGCACATTCTCTTTTGAGAACCAACCATTGAAAGATATTTGTCGATTGATTACCATTTGAAGGCTTTCATATTCTTCTTTTGTCGTCCCAATTGAAAAATCTATCCACTCTTTATTCTCTCCCAAATGACACATTAATTGTCCCAATTGAACGAATCCTTTTATAATTTCTTCTTGTTTCACGGTGTAAAATTATCTTTTGAGTCATCAATTTCCTATTCTTATGCTATTTTTTTCAAAAAGAATTCAATAAAAGCATAAGTCTACGTATATTTGCACTCAAATTTGAAAAGAAATGGCAATTATAATCACAGATGAATGTATAAATTGTGGAGCTTGTGAACCTGAGTGTCCAAATAATGCAATCTACGAAGGTGGTGCAGAATGGAAATATTCTGACGGTACCACTCTAAAAGGAATGATTACTACTTTAAATGGAGAAGAAGTTGTTGCGGATGATGATCATGAACCTGTTGACATGGACGTTTATTACATCGTTCCTGACAAATGTACAGAATGTGTTGGTTTTCACGATGAACCTCAATGTGCCGCAGTTTGTCCAGTAGATTGCTGTATCGATGATGAAGACTTAAGAGAATCAGAGGATGAACTATTAGCAAAGAAAGATTTCATGCACGTTGATTAATAATTAATTCATAATATACCGAAAAGGTTTTCCACTTGGAGAACCTTTTTTTTTGTAGCAGAATGACAATATTATTACTTGAAAAATAAATTATTTCAGAAACTTGCTAACTTTACAATAAATAAACAAATCAACTATGCAATTTTTTATAGATACTGCTAACCTAGACGAAATTAAAGAAGCGAATGATTTAGGAATTCTTGACGGTGTTACGACTAACCCCTCTTTGATGGCAAAAGAAGGAATTACTGGAGAAGAAAACATCATGAACCATTACATTTCAATTTGTAATATCGTTGATGGTCCAGTTAGTGCAGAAGTTAACGCTACTGATTTTGAAGGAATCGTAAAAGAAGGAACTTACCTCGCTACCTTACATAAAAATATTGTGGTTAAAGTACCAATGGTTTTAGACGGAATCAAAGCCATCAAATATTTCTCTAAAAAAGGAATAAAAACAAATTGCACTTTGATATTCTCGGCTGGACAAGCATTACTTGCGGCAAAAGCTGGTGCAACATATATTTCTCCATTTTTAGGTCGTCTAGATGACATTTCAGCAAATGGATTGGATTTAGTTGCTCAAATTAGAACAATCTATGACAATTACGCTTTCGATACTCAAATTTTAGCAGCTTCTGTTCGTCACCCAATGCACATTATTCATTGTGCTGAAATTGGTTCTGATGTTATGACAGGTCCATTAAAAGCGATCAAAGCTTTGGCTAGTCATCCCTTAACAACTTCAGGTTTAGAGCAATTTTTAGCAGACTTCAAAAAGGGAAATCAATAGAAAATCATCATTCAATAATACAAAATGGAAGAAAGAAAACGTGTTGAGGTATGTTTCACACCCGGTGAATACGAATATTTTAAAGGAGAATATGATATCGTTGTTGTGATTGACGTTTTACGTGCAACATCTGCAATTTGTGCTGCGTTTCAGAATGGGATAAAATCCATTATTCCTGTAGCAACGATAGATGAAGCTCGAGAATACCAAAAAAAGGTTATCTCGTAGGTGCAGAACGAAAAGGACAAATTGTCGAGGGATTTGATTTTGGAAATTCTCCTTATTCATACATGAAAGAAGAACTAAAAGGAAAAGAAGTCGTTTTATCCACTACAAACGGAACGAAAGCATTGAGTATTGCTTCTGACGCTCCAACGGTTGTTGTAGGTGCATTAAATAACATTGATGCCTTATGTGATTGGCTAAAAGTTCAAGACAAAAATATACTCTGCCTTTGTTCAGGTTGGCAAGATAAATTTAACCTTGAAGACACTATTTGTGCGGGAGCAATATGTGATCAATTAATTCACACCGGAGATTTCACTTCGAATGAAGATTCTTCGATTGCCGCAAAATATTTGTATCTTTCAGCTTGGGATAATCCTTTGGGATATTTAAAATCAAGTTCTCACAGAAGACGTTTAAAGAATTTAAACTTGAATGAAGATATCAAATATTGCTTAACTCCAAACAAAACAACAGTAATTCCAATTCTAAAAGATGGCAAACTGGTTAAATTATAAAACATTTTTAATTCTTTTAACTCCTTTATTTTTAGGTTTCGGAGGGAAAGATGTTACAAAAGTGAAATGGGGATTCTTTGGTCATAAACGCATCAATCGTATTGCTACCTTTACTTTACCTCCAGAAATGTTTGGTTTTTACAAAGATCATATCGAATATTTAACGGAACATGCTGTTGATCCTGACAAGAGAAGATATGCGGTAGATGGCGAAGCACAACGCCATTACATAGACATCGATCACTATGCTGAACATGGGGAAGATCCTTTCGATATTGTTCCAAGAAGATGGAAAGATGCTGTAGCAAAATTCTCCGAAGACACTTTACAAGCATACGGTATTGTTCCATGGCATGTTATTGTGATGAAATATCGTTTGCAGCGAGCGTTTGAACATAAGAATGTCGATTTAATTCTTAAATATTCTGCTGATATTGGTCATTACATTGGTGACGCACACGTTCCACTCCATACTACTGAGAATTACAATGGACAACTCACTAATCAAAAAGGAATTCATGGTTTATGGGAAAGTCGTTTGGTTGAAATCAATTATGCCAACTATGATTATTTTGTCGGGAAAGCTGAGTATGTTGATCGTTTACAAGACAAAATGTGGGAAGTTGTTCAAGGTTCGCATTATGCGCTAGACTCTGTTTTTCAAATGGAAATTGATGTTACCAAAGATATAGGACCTGATAAGAAGTACAGTTACGAACAACGTGGTGCGACAACGATTCGTGTTTATTCATACGATTTTTCTCAAGAATACCACCGCAGAATGAATGGAATGGTTGAAAGAAGGCTACGTTCAGCTATTGCAACAGTCGGTTCTGTTTGGTACACTGCATGGGTAGATGCAGGTCAGCCGGATTTAATGAAATTACAACACACTCCACCTTCTGAAGAATTGGTTGAAGAATTACATCAATTGGATGAACAATATAAGAGTGGAAATAGTAAAGGACGAATTTGCGAGTAGTTTCGACAAACTCAATATAACATAAACTCAAAGGAGTCAGCTCAACTACTGATTCTACAAGTGTTATACTGAAGTATTGAAGTGCTGAACTATCGAATTAATTCGACAAAATCACATTTTGAATAAGTTAAATACACAGATTACACGTCAAACTATGCACTTGAATATCTCCTTTTGTAAAATTGCTATACCTGAACAACTGTTTATAATGGAGAATCGTAATTAGTTATAGAATATTTGAACTTAAATAAAAATTATGAAAAAATTCACATTAACCCTCATTGCAGCACTTATCCTTTCGATTTCAACTGCACAAAACTGGTCAACAATGAATAGTGGCTCGTCGAGTAATTTAAAAGGTCTTCATTTTCCGACCTCAACAACTGGCTATGCAGTTGGTGATAATGGAACAATTTTAAAAACAACTGACCAAGGAGTTAGTTGGACAGAAATGACAACTTCCTACGCAGGGTATTGGTTTTGGGATGTTCATTTTACGAGTGAAAATATTGGATATGTTGTAGGCGAAACAGATCCACAATCAAACCCTTCTGGAAATGGTGTGATTCTAAAAACAATTGATGGAGGTGTAACTTGGACTAGTTTATTCTCCGGAAATCCAGACCCCATTCGAGACCTTTTTGTGCTAGATGCTAACACTCTTTTTGCTAGTGGCGGTGCAGAATCTACAACATCTTATTTATGGAAATCTACCGATGCTGGTGCGACATGGACTGCGACTGGACCGTCTTATTATGACGCAACACTAGGAGGGCTTTATTTCTTAGATGCTAACACAGGTTTTTTTGGCTTATATGAATCTGTTTTCGGAAACATTAACCCAGGATCAATGACATGGATGCAAACAACTGATGCAGGATCAACATTTAATCCTTCATTAATTTCAAACAGCGCTGGCTTCTGGGTATTTTCAACTGATTTTGCCTCTCCTTCAATTGGTTATTCTTCTAGAGCAACTTACTCTGGAATTGATTCCGTATACATCAAAAAAACAATTGACGGTGGAAATAGTTGGACGGAGAATACTATCCCCAATTATCTAGGCAGTATTTACAACATTGATTTCATTGATGCTAACATCGGCTATGGTGTTGGAGGTACAAGTTCTATGAGTACTGTTTTCAAAACAATTGATGGAGGAGCTACTTGGATTAGTGAAAGTACTGGTACTACAGAAATGCTTCGCGCATCATTTTTCATTGATGAAAATACGGGTATTGCTGTTGGTGACAATGGAAAAATAATCAAACGTCAAGTTAGCAACGCAGGTATAAATACAGTTCCTTCGGAAATAGTTTCTTTCGAAATATACCCAAATCCAACTTACGGAAATTCAATTATTGAAGTAGAGACACAAGAACCTGTAAATATTTCTATCAGTGTTGTATCTATTGAAGGGAAAACAATAATTGAACAAGAAGTTGTTTTAGCTCAAGGTGCAAATAGTATAAATATCGAAACTGCAGAATTAAAACCTGGAATTTACTTTATGAATATCCTTGAAGAAAAAAGTTTAGTCACTTCTAGTTTAAGGCTAATTAAACAATAGTCTTTATTTATTAATTTTTAGTGTAAACAAAAAACAGTCAACATTATTGTTGACTGTTTTTTGTTATAGAATACTCTAAAAATACTACTATCGAACCTGTTTAAAGCCAATTCCTAATGTTCTTTCATAATTACGAATCGTTTTAACTTCTTTTGTGTTAATCAGTGCTAAAGAAACTCCTTCTTTTCCTGCTCTTGCAGTACGTCCAGAACGATGTAAATAATACTCATCACTTTCTGGCAATTGATAATGTACTACATAAGTCAAACCTTCTACATCAATACCACGAGCAGCAACATCTGTAGAAACTAAAATTTGTAATTTCTTCCCTTTAAAAGCACGCATCACTTTATCTCGTTCTTTTTGGAGTAAATCTCCATGAATTGCATCAGCTAAAACATTCTTTGAAATTAATTGTTTTGCTAATTTTTTCGTTGCAGCTTTTGTTTTACAAAAAATCACTCCCCTATTCTTGTGCTGATGTTTTAGGAATTCTTGAAGAATAAACAATTTAGCATCCTCCTCGCAAACTATGTATTGATGATCAATTTTCTTGTTGACAACATTATCAGGATTAATTTTAACATGAATAGCATCTGAAGACATGTGTTGATTGATTATGTCTTTAATTCCATGAGGAATTGTTGCAGAAAAAAGCCATTTGTTTTCTACTTTAGGTAAAAAACCAAGAATCTCATCCAGTTATTTTTTGAATCCCATACTCAGCATTTCATCTGCCTCATCAAGTATTACGGTTTTTACATGTGATAAATCAACCGCTTTTTTATTCACAAGATCAATTAATCGACCAGGAGTTGCTACAACAATATGTGTTGGTCTAGATAATTTAGAAATTTGTTTTTCAATATGCTCACCACCATAAACGGCCTCGATGAATATTTTCTCCGAATACTTTGTATATCTAAACAGCTGCTTAGCAACTTGTTTACCCAACTCTCTGGTAGGGCAAAGAATTAAACCTTGAACTACGTCATTATTACTATCGACTTTTTCAAGCATAGGCAATCCAAAAGCTGCAGTCTTTCCTGTTCCTGTTTGAGCCTGCCCTACAACATCAGTTTGTCCATTCATTAATAATGGAATCATTTTTTGTTGAATATCGGAAGGGTCGACAATATTCATTTCTGTTAATGCCTTGACAAAATCTCCTCGTATGCCTAAATCTGTAAAATTCATAGTTTAAAATATATAGTACAAAGGTAATGTAGATCTGATTCAGATAACACAGAATTAAGAAAAAATTAAATTAAATTAAAAAAAGTGCTTGTTTGTAAAAATATAGAGTATCTTTGGCACTTAATTATTTATTATATTACAATGAGCAAAGGAACAGTAAAGTTCTTCAACGAATCAAAAGGATTTGGTTTTATAGTTGAAGATGAATCAGGAAAAGAACATTTTGTACACGTTACAGGATTAATCGATGAGATTAAAGAAGGTGACGAAGTAGAATTCGAATTAAAAGAAGGTAAAAAAGGACTTAATGCGGTTGACGTAAAAGTTGTTTAATATTTGTACTTTATTAAAAAGCCTGCTTATCAATGATAAGCAGGCTTTTTTATGTGAAATACTTTTGAGTTAGCTAACGTATTAACTAACTCAAAGTTTTATTCTTCAGTCTCTTTCTTTGACTTCCTATACAAGAATGAATTGGCAATATTTCTTTTCGAATAACGATAAGGGTTATTCGCATTCACTAGTCTTGAGAAGATTTTTGGTGAAACACCAAAATATTCATAAGTCGTTCCATCTAAATAGGTAATCTCTAACTTCTGTCCTTTATGTTTAAAATCATCTATTCCCGATTCTGAAATCGTTTTATTGTAAGCTTCTTTATTGGCTTCTTTCGTTTCTGGAGCAATACTAACTAGAAAATGATAAGCATCGATAATCTTTAGACTAACCTCTTTCGCTTCCTCCATTTTCTCATCCTCTTCTTGAAATTTATCAGGATGCCACTCTTTCACAAGATTCCTGTATGTTTTTTTCAACTGCTTCAAATCTGTTTGTGCATCAACACTAAACAATTTCCTATATTCATTTACTCGTTTCATCTATTCCTAAAATTTTGTGCAAAGCTACTATTAAAATCGTACACGGCAGAGTTCCGTTTAAAAAAAGTTTAAATCAAAAAAAAGAGGTCATCAAAACTGACACCCTCTTCCTTTACAATTTGAATAAACTATCTCACTTTGAAAGCAACATATCTGTTTTTAGCCATTTTTAATTCTGCGTCATCAGATTCAACAATGTGAATGTTTTAATTCCCGCTTCCTTTTGGTGCTGGAATAAATCTCGATTTATCGATTCCTTTAGCAACAAGGTAGTTAATCACTGATCCGACACGTTTTGCATCCATGTCTGCATAATAATCATTTGTGATTGCTACAGAATCTTCCATTTCATTGTTATATCCCATCACTTGAAGTTTTCTAGAAGGATTCGCTAACATCTCCTCTGCAACAACGTCCAATGAAGTTTTACCTTGAGTTGATAATTTAGCTTTTCCAAAAGCGAAGAAAACTTGCTGTGTCTCAACTTTTTCTTTACTTGTCATTTCTTCTGTAATCGGAAATATCTTTTGGTAAATCAAAGTTGAATACGCATCATTCCCTTCATCTGCCATACAGTCACACTGCTGATTATCACTCAATAAAGTAACTGAGATATTATCTAAATAATAATATGCAGCAATAATAACCTTTGCTTTAACCTTCGGATCTTTCTTCATTCTTGTTGACTTCGTGTCTTCATTTGAATGAAAATTTCCTAACGTAACATACCTTTCTCCACCTTTCGCTTCGAAAACACCACAAATTTCTGTCCAATTGTAACGAGCAGTCATCATTTTTTGATCATTGTCAAAATGTAATAAACTAGGGTCTTCAATAATAGAAGTTTTAGCATCTGTACCTAATGGCTTTTTTGTAAGCAACATCCCCATGTTATTTGAAGCATATTTAGACGCTTCTGCAAGAGAAACACTAAATTTCACACAATAACGCATTCCCTTCTTCAATGGAGAAGTTAATTTTGTCATTACATAAGAGCGTTTCATTTTATCTCCATAAGAAAATGCAATAATTCCTGCGTAGTTCACACCATCTTTCGCATTTTCTTTTCCATAAATATTCAAAGGGACGTCAATGTCTGGCACTTTAGAACTTGTAAACAAATCAGCTCTCACTCCTGTAGGCGAAACCCATCCAGTTGCACTTTCAATAGACCCCAAACGTTTTGGCTTTTTATCGATTGATTCAAAACTTCCATTTGGAACTAAATTCTGTGCTTCTTGCCCAAAAGAAAAAACTGACAGAACACTAAAAGCAAATGTTGCAATTATATTTTTCATGTTATTTGTATTTAATTTCATAATTTTTAACTGTTTCAATAAATGTTTTCACTTTTTCAGGATTAACATCAGGATAAACTCCGTGCCCTAAATTAACAATATGTCGCTTACTTTCGAAAGAATTCAACATTTCATTCGTTAATCCTTCAATTTCTTTGTGAGAAGAGTACAGCGCACACGGGTCTAGATTCCCTTGTAGTGTTACATTTTCTCCAACAATTTTTCTCGTTTCTGCTATGTCAGTATTCCAATCAATTCCAATTGTTTGACAATTCATATCAGCCAATTTTACATTTGAATTACTGGCTCCTTTCGCAAAGAGTGTTACAGGAACTTCTGTTATTTCTTTCGCAATTTTATCCAAATATTTTAATCCAAATTCCGCGTATTGAGCGTCACCTAGAATCCCTGCCCAAGAGTCAAAAATTTGTACGATATGTACACCTGCTTTAATCTGCGCTTTTAAGTACTTAATAGTCACGTTCGTGATTCGATTAAGCAACTCATGTGCCAAAGTTGGATTTGTGTATAAAATTTTTCGAGCTTCTGAAAATGTTTTCGAGCCTTGTCCTTCTGTCATGTAACAAAATATTGTCCAAGGAGCACCTGCAAAACCAATCAAAGGTACTCTCCCGTTCAACTCTTTATTCGCTATTCTGATTGCTTCAGTAACATAACTCAACTTATCCTCAACATCAAAATCAACGTTAGCATATTTCAACTGCTCTTCTGAACGAATCGTTTTTTCAAACCAAGGACCTTTTTTCTCAATCATTTGATACTCTAAACCCATTGCTTCTGGAACAACGAGGATGTCAGAGAAAATGATCGCTGCATCTACTCCTAGAATATCAACAGGTTGAATCGTAACTTCAGCAGCTCTTTCAGGAGTTTCTACCAGCTCTTTGAAACCAGACAAGGCTCCTCTAACAGCTTTGTATTCGGGAAGTATTCTTCCTGCTTGTCGCATTAACCAAACAGGATAACGCTCTATTGGCTCACCTTTAGCCGCTCTTAATATCAAATCATTTTGAAAATCCATAGTTACAAATGTAATAAGAATAAAGGAAGAAATGAAGTTAAAATAACGGATGTTTCACAACATTTTAGACTACCATTCAATTTCTACAATCCCTTTACTTGACAAGTATTTATTTGTTTTAGAAAAAGGTCGACTTCCAAAGAAACCTCTGTAAGAGGAAAGAGGTGATGGATGAGGAGTATTGATGATTAAATTTCTTTCTTCATCAATACCTTTCCCTTTCTTTTGAGCTTTAGCACCCCAAAGAATGTAAACGATATTTTTTTTTCTTTGTTTAACTGTTGAATTACTGTATCTGTAAAATCTTCCCAACCATAATTTGCATGACTATTTGCCTCACCTTCTCGAACAGTTAATACTGTATTCAATAATAAAACACCTTCTTTCGCCCAGTTTGATAAATCTCCATTCTTTGGCATAGGCAAACCTAAATCACTTTCATATTCTTTAAAAATATTCTTGAGGCTTTTGGGAAGTGGTCGAACTGTTACATCGCAAGAAAAACACAGACCATGTGCATGACCTAAAGTTGGATAAGGATCTTGCCCTAGTATTACCACTTTAACTTTATCAAATGGACATAATTCAAAAGCTCTGAAAATTTGATCTTTCTTTGGTAAAACAGAACCTTTAGTATACTCATCTTTTACGAAACCAACTAATTTCTTAAAATACTCTTTGTCAATATCTTCTAACAACTTTTCTTTCCAAGAGTCTTCTATTTTTATTTCCATAAAGCGAAAATAACTGTTTTTCGATAGATATCATTAAATTTGCTACTATGAAAATCATTTTAAGTTTATTCGTATTTTTTTCCTTTCTAGCTTGCGGAGATGAAATTGTTGAAAACACAAAGGCAGAAAAGCCAGAAGTTATCGAGACACTTGACCAGAAAATCGCTCACCACATCGAAGCAGTTCTTAGAATTCCTGCAACTGAGAAATATACCGTAGAGACTTTCTCTGCTCAAATGAATACAGATGACAGTTTAGATATGATTATTACCGTCAATCTTTTGGATCGAGCAATGGAAAAAGCAGTAAACTCAACAAATCTTGCAACACGTGTAGAATCTGGATATATGGGGAGGTACAATTTCATTTTCTTCTACGATGGTGCATCAAAAAAAATTAGCCGAGAAATTCCTGTTCCATCTAGTGCATTAGCAAATCTTACTGTAAAATTTGAACACATTCGTTCGGAAGCTTACTTTGATGTACTGGTTGAATATAAATTGGAAAATGCCTCGTTTATCAGATTCTTCACAGTAATAAATCGTTTACCAAAAGAAATTTTTGAAATGATGAATTATGATGGTTTAGGAGATATAGAAAACAAAGCTTATTATGTTGAATATGATGACGGGAGTTATTCTCTAGCCAAAGACATTCTAATTTACAAAGGAAGACTAGAACAAATTAAATTTAATGATCCAAAAAAAGTATTTAATTATTCTCCCAAAATTGAAAAAACGAATGAACTTGACCGTAGGTGGTTTTTCAATGACAATGATTTGAAATACTATGCAAAGAAAAGATAGCGGAAGAACGAATAACTCAAGGCAAATACTATTTTAAAACACAGCTTTTATTGATGCTGTAAAATTAATCCCAGGTGCTGAAATTCCAGAACCCGATGTTCTATACAATTGATTGGTTATATTTTCCACCCCTATATTCATTGATAAATGCTTGTTAAAGAAGTAAGCTCCTTTTACATTTATTGTGTACCACGAAGGCGTATATGATAAGCCATTTTCATCAGTTGCATATTTATACCGACCTCTTTCCGTAAGTGCTATATCATCGGCGTTCATTTTTGCTTGATAAACCGCATAAATTTCAATTTGTAAATGCCTTCTCTCATATTCTAATGATGTTCGACCAAAAAGTGGTGCAACATGCAACTTTGGGAAATAAGATGCGCTGTCAATATTATATTCAAACCCTTTTTGATAGCTGATCATACTTTTTAGAGTAAATCCTTTTCCAAAAACAAGTTCGATACCACCTTGAAATCCATAAACATAAGCATTGCTCACGTTTTGGATCGCTAAAACTTGACTATTTACCCCATCATATACCATACTGTCTTGGCCATTGAATTGGTATGTTGATCGAGCTAAAGCATTATCAAGATAAGTACCATAGATCGCTCCGTCTATTTTTAATAAACTTTTAATCGCTTGAACAAAACCAATTTCAGCGTTATACGCATATTCAGGCTTTAAATTTACATTCGGGACAATAACACTTCCAGGCTGAGAATCAAACACTTTACCAACATCATCAATATTTGGCGCTCTAAACCCCGTTGATACATTCGTGTAGAATTGAGAGTAAACGGAAGGGTTAAAGACCAACCCCAAGCTTCCATTCAATGCTCCATTTAAATTAGAAACACTTGTAGAAGGAAAGGCAAACAAAGTCGTGTCAAATTTGGCTTCAATATTGTAAAAACTATATCGAATACCAGCATTTATCGTCCATTTTTCATTGAGTTCATATTTTGAAGAAAAATAAGCACCATACGTTTGCCAAAGACTATTGTTTGGATATCGAGGATTAATAACAGTTTGAGTACCATCGTTAACAGACTCTTTATAAGCGTAGGACCCCACATGATTAAAAACTCCTTCTAACCCATAAAAGAAAACCATTCTACTCCCCCATTTTTTTTGTAAATCTACATTCATTGAAAATGCATTAACTTCTTCAAACTGTCTGCGAATCAATGAGTTTCCATTTTTTCTATCGTGACGACTTTCTTTAAAGTTCTGGTATGCTAAAGTAATTCTCAGGTTGTCATAAAAAGGTTTTTTTTCGGTCTGGTTCACCAAAGAAACACGATGCATCATCCATTGTTGAGGGCCATAATACCATTCTGCATTATCTAAAGCACCGTCATTATTATCGTCTTGAACCAATCGATCATAGCGTGGAGCATTACTTGTTGTAGAAAAGTTTAATCCATAGGTCAAATCCCAATTCTTTTTTAATTTGAAAGTGATTTTGTGAAGTAAATTTATTTGTTCATAACCGGATTCAACCTGTTTACGTGGGTTTGGGTTAATCACTGTAGAATCTATTCCATTAATTGTAGTTTGATATGTTGGGCGAAGAAAATGTTTATCCCCGTATTTACCAGTTGTTAAATCACCAAAACGAGAGTAAGTTATTGCTGTTGAAGTTGCCCAAGTCTTAGTTCCATAGATAAAACTAAGGTGAGACGTTGATTCATTACTCGCCGAAGAATACCGAGTAAAAACAGTTGTTTTCATTAATGATTTCAAAGAATCTGTTGAGAATTTAGGTTCTAAAGTTGTAAAATTCATTACTCCCCCAATTGCATCACTTCCATAAATCACTGATCCGGGTCCGAATTGAATTTCAGCAGACTCTAAAGAATTCCCATCCAATGAAATAATATTCTGCAAATTCCCCGAACGAAAGATTGCATTATTCATACGGACACCATCCACTACAATCATCACACGATTTGTACCAAAACCACGCAGTTGAGGTGAACCACCTGCCAACTGACTTTTCTGAACAAAAACATATCCCGTTGCTTCCAATAAGTCAGCCATGGTTTGAGCCTCTATAATGCCTAAATCTTTTAAGTTTAGTTTAGATATTCTACTTGAAATCTTGGATTTATCTTGCCCCCACCTATTTGCTGTAACAACTACTTCAGAAACAGCCAAATGAACATCAGACAATTCTATCCAAACTACTTTTTTCAATTCTTCGTATGAAAAAGTTCGTGTTTCATAACTTGCGTAAGACAAATAGATCGTATCACACCCTTTAAAATCATCCAATTGAAATCTCCCTTCAGAATTAGCGATTACTTGCACTTTTGGAGTATTTGAATATACTTTAACACCGGGTATTCTTTCTTGCGTCACCTGATCAAGAACTGTTATCTCTTGTGCATAAACATTCCCCAGAAATAGAATGAATGTAACCAATAAAAAACAAATTTCTTTTTTTAGCATAGTTGCAAATGTACATTTTCTATTTCTTCCTTTTATATTTGTAACAATGGAATTTACATTAAAACAAGAAAAAACTTTTCGTTATCAAATTTTAAACGAATCGCCGCAAGCAAAAACCGTGCTATATGTTTTGCATGGCTACGGACAATTGGTCGAGTTTTTTATACAAAAATTCAAAGAAATCAATAAGAATATTCTCATTGTTGCTCCAGAAGGAATGCATCGTTTTTATCTTAGGGGCACATCTGGTCGAGTTGGTGCTTCATGGATGACAAAAGAAGCACGTGAAATAGATATTCAAGACAATTTGAATTATCTCAACAGAATAGATGCTATTATTTCGGAACAATATCCCGTTCAAAATCGTCATTTACTTGGCTTTTCTCAAGGAGGTGCAACTGCTTTACGTTGGAAGATGGACCATAAAGTTCAATTTGATTCAACCATTATTTGGGGAAGTGATTTTCCTCGAGAACATCAATGGTCTCAAAAGTTTATTGAAGAAAAAATGAATTATTTTGTTGTTGGAGATGAAGATGAATTCTTTAATGATGAAACTAGTTCGCAATTGACAGAATATTACTTATCTTTGGGGTTCAATATCGAAATATACAATGGAAATCATGATATTGAGACCAAAACATTACTAAAACTATTAATAAACATTAAAAGCTTTCTTTTGGCATAGTTTCTGATTAAAGCTTTGGAAAATAAATAACATGAAATTAATTATTACTCTTTTAACTTTTTTCACCTTAAGTTCAATTTCTTTTGCACAAGGTGATTCACAGGGAATTTTGAATCGTTTATCTAAGAAAATGAAAACGCACAATTCTTTCTACATTGAATTTAGTGCAAACACAAAAAATAGTGCAACAGGAACAAACACCACTGACACTGGTAAAGGTTGGGTAAAAGGAAAGAAATTTTACGCTTCTTTCGGAGACAATACAATTATTTCTAACGGACTAAAAACATGGATGATTGTTAAAGAAGAAAAATCTGTTTACGAATCTGATGCTGACGATGAAGAAGATGGAATCAATCCCCGTAAACTAATGACGATTTGGGAAGATGGTTTTAAAAATAAATACGGAAAAGAAAGTACTTTGAACGGAGAAAAAGTTCATGTTATTTATCTGTACCCTAAAGATCCCGGAAATGCTGAATTTCATACTGTAATTCTCTACATTTCTAAATCTAAAGAGGATTTAAAGAAAGTTGTTATCAAAATGAAAGATGGCACTGTAATGACGTACAATTTAAAAGCTTACAAAGCTAACCCGACTATCAGTGATTCAAAATTCGTTTTCGATCCGAAGAAATATCCTGGTTACGAAGTAATCAAGGATTAATAGAATTCTAAATTAAATATAAAAAGTCCTCAATATGAGGACTTTTTTTTGTGGAAATATATTACATAAAAAAACCCATCTGGCTGGTTATTAGAAGCCTCTGATAACACGTTTAGGATTGCTGAATTGATCAGTCTTCCGTTGGTAGTAAACTACTCTTTCGATTACGGCCTGACATCCGAACTCTGAGACTCTCCTGCTAAAATCGTTTTTAAGCTTCAAATTGTCCACATGGGTCCATCTTTCGATGTAGATAAAAGTTCCAATTTTATTGGCTTTATCATATTGCTAAGATATTCATTTTTTATTTCTTCTCCAAAATAATTTTCATTTTTTTTATGCCATCGCAATATCAAAAAGGTAACCTATTCCTGCAGTTATAACTAAAGCGACTACACCCCAGAAAGTTACACGATAAACACCTTTCCAAATATTTGCTCCACCAACATAAGCAGCAACACCTCCCAGTATTGCTAAAAATAAAATCGAAGTAATCGAAACTATAGCGATAATTTGATTCAGTTCAGCAAATAAGACAACAAGAACAGGGAAACCCGCACCTACAATAAACGATATTGCAGAAAATAGAGCCGCTTGCATTGGATTTGCTTGAGTATGTTCAACAATATTCAATTCGTCTCTAGCATGAGCACCAAAAGCATCGTGTTCCATTAATTCCTTAGCAACCTCATTCGCTAAATTTTCACTCAAACCTCTGTTGATATATATTTGTTTCAATTCTTCAGTTTCCCCTTCAAAATCTTCCTCCAATTCAATTCTTTCTCGTTCTAAATCGGCTTTTTCGATGTCTGCCTGAGAACTTACAGAGACATATTCTCCAGCCGCCATAGACATTGCACCCGCAACTAGTCCTGCAACTGAGGCTATCAATATAGTTGGTTGGTTCGCACCTGATGCTGCACCACCTACAATTAGACTTGCGGTTGAGACAATTCCATCGTTCGCTCCGAGTACCGAGGCACGCATCCACCCTATTCGTGTGATGTAATGATTTTCCTTAAGTTGATTTGACATCTTTTTATATTATTGTTTCAAATTTAAATATTTTTATCCGTTAACATATTCCTGCAACATATTTTCTTAAATTTGCACAAAAAATATGCATGCGATTTAATCTTTCTGAAATAAACGAACTCATTCGTGAACGAAGAACCATCTATCCTGAACAGTTTAAAGATCGAAAAGTTCACAAAGAGCAAATTGATTTAATTTTGAATAACGCTCAATGGGCGCCAACTCATGGAAACACTCAACCTTGGCGTTTCAAAGTTTTTTCAGATGAAGGTAGAACTAAACTTAGTGATTTTTTAAGTCAAACTTACCTTAAACTAACGCCAAAAGACAAACAAGAAGATGCTAAACTCACAAAACTTCTTACTCGTCCTAAAATCGCTTCTGTTGTGATTGCAGTTTGTATGAAACGTCAAGAAAGTGAGAGAATTGCTGAAATTGAAGAAATTGAAGCCGTTGCTTGTGCAATTCAGAATATGCATTTAACATGTACTGCTTATGGACTGGGTGCTTTTTGGGCAACTCCAAATTTGATTTATACGAAAGAAATGAATGATTTTCTTGGAATCGGTGACAAAGACAAATGCCTCGGCTTGTTTTACATCGGTTACCCAAACATAGAATGGCCAAAAGCACACCGTAAACCAATTGAATATACCACAGAATGGATAACCCAGTAGATTCAACAATGATTGATTTAGGATTAGTAAACTATGTTCAACATCCTTCCAATAAAAATTATATTGTTTATCGTTTTGCAGATGTAAACCGTGCAGATTCTTTTGAAAAAGAACTAAGTAAGAATAAAATATGGTATGAGAAAAGTATCACTAAAAAAAGAACAAAAGATTATTTCTTATTTGGTATACATAAAAACGATTACAATAAAACCCAAGAAATAAATTTCACTATCGAAGCGAAACATAAGAAACCTTTTATCCCTTTTCGTTTTTTACGTTGGTTTTTAATGATATTTTCAGCCATTGTCATGACAATTACTATTCTAGGATATTGCAACCAGCAGAATAGATTAAAACAAGTGAACAATCAATTAAATGAACAACAGTCTTTGACAAACGAATAATTTTTGTTTCTTAGCGTTACAATTTTATGAAAACTTATATATTTCTTCTTTTTATCGTGTTTTCGTTGAGTATTTCAGCTCAAATTAAACATAAGAAAAAACTACCCACTTATTTTGGGATAGAGTTCTCCCCTGTTTTCCCTACCTCTTTTATTGGTGAAAAAACTTTAACACTAAATCAACCAACCAATGACCCTTTTAATTTATCGACAACGATAACTCAAAAAATGGGATTTTCAATTGGAGGAACTGTTCGTACTAGTTTTACTAAATTTATTGCTATAGAAACTGGTATTAATTACACCAAACGTAATTTCGACATTTCAATGTCACTTCCTGACTCGAATATTTCAGCCAATACAACGCTTGGTTTTATTCAATACAGTCTACCGATTAACGCATTGTTTTACATTAAACTTGATGAAAAATGGTACATGGATGCCTCGTTAGGATTTGGTATTAACTTCTCACCTACAAGTGTTGGGAAAACTACTCAACCACAAAAAAAACATGTTTTTGATCATTTAGGCTATCTCGAAAAGAAAATTGGATTTGATTTAAACGCAAACTTGGGATTCGAATTCAGAACAGAAAAAAAAGGTTTCTTTTATCTTGGAGGTTCGGCAAGAATTCCTTTTCAGCCACTGTTTCATCTCTATATGCAATATACTTACGAAACTTCAGCAACACAAAAAGTAATTGATGGTAATGTTGATGGCTCTTTTCTTGCGATTCAATTCAAGTATTTCTTTCCTAATATTAAGAATAAAGGTCCACAATTTAACAAAGGACCGATTGAGCAGTAGAAATTTAAACAATAAGTTTTCCTTTTCTTATTTTAAAGAATAAATGAGTAATTAGAATAAAATTATCACTAATTTCGGATGCGATTTTAAAATTTATTGTATCATGAAATATTCCTTATTTTTCTCTGTCTTATTTTTTAGTGCTTCATTATTCGCTCAAAAAGTAATGACTGCCGAACAACTCATTGAACTCAACAGAGTCTCTGGCATTGGAATCACTGACGATGGAGAAAGTGTCATCTACTCCGTTTCTAAAGTTGATATTGCGACAAATTCAAAATCTTCTAAAACATACGTTCTTTCCTTAGACGGAGAAAATGGACGAGAAATAAAAGATTATTCAGATTTCATTACAAGAGATTCTAAAGTGTCTCCCGATGGAAAATATAAACTTTCCACAAAAGCTGTAAAAATTGAAAAGGTGTTGGGAACTGATTTCTATCCTGAGTTAACAAAATCGAATGTGAAGATATATACAGAACTCAATTACAGACATTGGGACAAGTGGGAAGACGGAACCTATAACCATGTTTTTGTTGAACATATCTCAAGCGGTAAGAAAACGGATATCATGCAGGGAGAACCTTATCATTCTCCACAAAAACCTTTTGGAGGTAGTGAAGATTACATTTGGAATAATGATGGAACAAAAATCTTGTACGTTTGCAAGAAAAAAAGTGGAACTGCCTACGCTGTTAGTACAAATACAGACATCTATGAATATGATTTAGCAACTGGAAAAACGAAAAATCTAACCGAAAGCAATAAAGGATACGATACTCAACCAGCATTTTCTGCAGAAGGTCAATTGGCTTGGTTGCAAATGAAACGTGACGGTTATGAGTCAGACAAGAATGATATTGTCATTCTTCGTGATGGTAAAATGGTTAATTTAACAGCTCATTGGGATGGAACTGTAAATGAGTTCTATTGGAGCAAAGAAAATTTAATCTATTTCATCGCGCCTATTCAAGGAACCGTTCAACTTTTTTCTTTAACAATTCCGAGCAAATCTCACGCACCTGTTATTGAGCAGATTACAGATGGTTCATTTGACGTGCATCATATCGTTGGACAAAGTAAAAACACAATGGTTGTAAGTCGAAGAGACATGAATCACGCACCAGCACTGTACACTGTTAACCTGAAAAAAGAGACGATGCAACAGTTGACATTTGAGAATGATGACATTTATAGCGCTTTGTCTTTGGGGAAAATTGAAAAAAGAATGACCAAAACAACCGATGGAAAAGAAATGCTTTCTTGGGTAATTTATCCTCCGAATTTTGACCCAAATAAAAAATATCCAACACTACTCTATTGTCAAGGTGGACCACAAGGTGCTTTAAGTCAATTTTATTCGTACCGATGGAATTTTCAGTTAATGGCAGCAAATGGTTATATCGTTATTGCACCAAATAGACGTGGTATGCCAGGTTATGGTGTAGAATGGAACGAGCAAATCTCAAAAGATTACGGAGGCCAAAATATGGATGATTATTTATCTGCGATTGATGACATCTCCAAAGAATCTTATGTTGACACCAGCAAATTAGGTTGTATTGGAGCAAGTTATGGAGGTTATTCTGTTTTTTATTTAGCAGCAATCCACGAGAATCGTTTTAAAACGTTCATTTCTCACGATGGAATTTTCAATTGGAAAAGCATGTATGGTACAACAGAAGAATTGTTCTTCGTGAATTGGGATTTAGGCGGTGCATATTGGGAGAAAGAGAATAAAATTGCCAAAAAAAGCCACACCATTTTCAATCCTGCTGAACGTGTAGAAGGTTGGAATACGCCAATCATGATTATCCAAGGTGGAAAAGATTTTAGAGTTCCAATCGGGCAAGGTTTAGAAGCTTTTCAAGCAGCACAATTGCTAGGAATTGAAAGTAAATTGTTGTATTTCCCTGAAGAAAATCACTGGGTGTTGGATTACCAAAATAGTTTAATTTGGCATACAGAATTTAAAAATTGGTTGGATAAATTTTTGAAATAGAAAACGGATAGAATTAATTCATCTTAACACTCACAAGTAGTCTAACAGCCTCTTATTTTATTCTAAAAGCTAGATTATCTTCATTTTGTTTATAATATTCTAACAATTCTTTTTTTAAAATCTCATCATTTTTCATCCTATCAAATAAATTCAGTTTAACATTTTCAAGATATTGATTGAGTGTTGTTAGGTCATTCTTACATTGAAGACTAGCTTCTCTTTTTTTGGAAACAAATGAATCCCAAATTAAAGAATTTTCTTTATCTAACTCATTAAAAATGCCTTCATAGCAAAATGCTTCCAATAAGGTGTAATCGACCTCCCAATTTGCTTCACTTATACCGTTTAGGCCGACACAAACATGTGCTTGCACGGTGGTGTCATTATTGACTTTGTTACAAAAGAAAAATTTAGATGCCACTTCCATGAGTTCATTCTCTGAGAATGTTTTATTTATTTCAATCGTTGAATTCTCAATAGGTGCAATTGTTTCTTCAAAATATTTAACTAGTTTTTTATCTCGAACATATTTCTTCAAATAAAGACGTTTTAGCTTTACAGTATCTGGATATAATTTCCATATTTTATTTCTCTCTTTTGATTTTTCAGGTTGATGAATTTCAGATTTATTTATCAGTAGATACTCAAATCTTCTATTGTAGCTCACTAACTTGCTGTCAGGTTTTAGTTCTGGCATCGCAGAAGCTTTCATTTCTCCATTGTATTCGTAAGGATAAATTTTAATCGTAACATTTTCTCTAATTATTGATTTTTTAACCCCAAATGAAAGGCTTAAAAACAGAAGTAGAAGAAAAAGAAGAATTTTCATATTTTTTTGTTTGAATCTTTCATTTTAAATCAAGAGTGAGTCATTATCAGCATGGAACCAACAATTTAAAACAGACTTTTAACTATTCAATGATACGAAAAAATCCTATCCCAAACAAAAAAATATTTTTTAGAAAAATGCCCTCACTTCCATTCCTCCAGCGTGAATGGTTCGGTTGCCCTCTGATTTTCTACCGTTGTATTGGATAGATAATTGTAAATTCTTTGAGATAGAACGTTGATAGCCTACGTTCCATGTATAATTTACACCTGGTTTCAGTCCTTCGAGCATTTCAAAACCTAGCGCAGAATTTTGAACGCCAGTATAATTAATGTTTATCACTTTAAAGCCACCTTGCAAACTTCCTTTCTGAACTTGATTGTATTTAAAAGTTGTTCCAACCTCTAAAACGGAAGATACCTCTCCACCCAACTGCTGACTATTCTTTTTCTCAGAAAGACGACCATCCAATGTGATTCTAAAAACAGTATTTGGTTGGTAAATAAAACTCGGTTCTATGAAATAATAATCCAACGAGAAATCTCTTCCAGAAACGTAATCTGCACGAGCATCTTTATTACCTATCTTCCCTGATGCTTTAATCGAATACTTTTTTAGAATATTCCATCGGAAAGAAAGCTCATGAAAAGTTACTGACCGAGCATCAAAGCCACTCGCCAATAAAGTTTTACTCTGCACATCACTATATGTGTAATCTGCACTAAAAATACTGGATGTTCGATTAAAGAACAATGTATTTCTCAAATTTGAAGAGGTAGAAATTAAATTTTGTGCATCTATTGATTGGTCAAAAGGATTGAATGCCTCTGCTCCATTCAAGTAATTCGTTTTTCGTTTAATTCTCGCCCTTGCTTGATTAGAAAATAAAGACAACACTTTCAAAATTCCTTTTTTAGATGCCCAAATGCGTTCCGGTCGCCAAAAAATCGATTGATTGTATTCATTCGAATAGGTTTTCACATATTCATTACTCGGTGTAAATACACGGATATAATTGGCTTGATCGACAAATTGTGCAATCTCAAACTCATTCAAATCTTTGATGCCATCACCGTTGTAATCAATCCATGTATAGATTCCTTGTCCAGAATTGACTTCGATGTACAAAAATTCTCTTTTCAATTCTAAGCCTGAACCAATTGCATAGAAAGTATTCAGAGAAAGCGCACTTTTAAACAATCGAACCTCGTGGTCAATTCTACCCAAAATCGTATTCTCGGGTGCAATATTCATCAAAACGGTATCTATAATCCTCAATTCACGGTAACTTCCTAAAACATTCAACGATTGATTTTTCCATTGCGTAATTCTCACCTCTCCTCCAATCGATCTTGCTTTTGCCGTATTTACCAATCGAGAACTGTCCGAAAGTTGGTCGTATCTTTCTCGATAGAATAATCGATATTCGTTTTTAATCTTATCGCTGTTGGCAATGTAAAATTGATAATCGAAGAATTGATAACTGTTCGTTTTTAAAATATCTGCATTGAAACGATTCAATTCATGGTCATCTTTGTATCCTATTTTCAAAAAACCAATCGATTGTGACATATCTAAACGGTGACGCAAAAACTCATTGGACTCGGTCGTTTTACTCGACAAATAACTCCCATCCCAAACTGCATTAAAGCCATTCTTGTTCCATTTCCCATTCAATTCAGAACGTAAACCTTCATAATCACCACCAATGACAAAAGATTGCCCTTCGATATTCAAATTTCCACTTTCTCGATTTATAAAATTCAACCCAACTGTTGAAGCAACCTGGTGACCTTTAAATCCTTTATTTCTTGTATTCCAATCTCTGTCAAATTCTACGGCTCGATATTGTTCTATCGGATTAAAAAATTGGTCTCTTGCTTCAATTTCTGCTTTTGTTCTGAGCAACCATTTTGGAATAGAATCTTTGCTCAAGGGGATATCCCCTACTAATTTTGCACGTCCTCCAAAACTTTTATCATCACGAGAATCAAATCTTGAAAATGTATTGATGTCATTTTTGGTGTAAGCAACTTCCGTGATAAGGCTTAATCCTTTGGCAAGTTGTACATCAACACCCATGGTTACCATTTGACGTTGTTTCGGTGTAACAATCAATCGTGAAGGTTCATAATCTCCTTGCGACACACCGGCAATTGGCTGCACCCATTTATATACCTTTCCTAAGGCATTAAAGTGACTAAAAACATAATCTCCTTTTCCTGCACCTACAAATTGAAAGGTAGCTCTGAAGTACGCAGAATCAGTAGCAATAGAATAAACGAGAACAGAGTCATACCCCAAAGAATCTATCATTTTATACATGTTTTGATTCTCAAAAAATCCAATTGAATCGATACTTGACATTCGTGCTAAATCAAGTGTATCTCCGATTGCTGACAACCTTTGTTTCTGTGCAAAAGAAAGTTCTTGTTGCAAGGATTGATTTTTCGCATCTTGTTCAGAATATGCATTGAACCAAAATTTGAATTTTTCAGAAGTAAAAGTGGTTGAAGTTTGAAACAAAGAACGTGCGTAATTCTGGTCAGAATACTGAAATTCTACCACAATACGAGAATCTTTCGTAATTAAATTTCGAGAAGTAAAAACAACTTCCGAAGTATTGTAATTGATGACATAATCATACTCTTGTCCACGCTCCAATAATTTACCATCAATAAAAACCTTCTCCGTTCCTGCGAGAACAATGATGAATGGCTCATTCTCTCTCCCTAGCAACCTGTAAGGACCTTGATTCCCTTCACTTCCTTGAATAATTTGCCGTTGGAACTTTCCTTTTGACAATGCACCACTGACTTGTGTTTTCCACACACGTGCTGTATCCGCTGTCCATTGATAATCAACCGTTAAACCTTGCGCTCTTTTATTGTATTTCATAAAATATCCTGTGGGCTTTTTTAGCCAAAAGTTTCCTGCAATCAAAGAAAACCGATCGTTATAAATCTGTATAAAAACTTGATCAAATTCTTGTAATTTATTCGTATTTCCTTCTGCTTGGATAGGCAAATTATCATCTGTAACCGATGCTAAAAGTTTTAAATTCGGCGTGATATTCCCTGAAAGTTCAAGGTTTAGCGAAGAATTCACACCTAAATCTTGATTATTCCCAAAAGAAACTCCTCGGGAAATACTACCAGACTTGTATAAGGTTGCTCCTCCAAAAACATCTGTTGTTTGCGAATAATTAGTGATTAAAAAGCGTTCTCTAAATCCTTTATTCTCTGCATAAATCATCGAAGTATCTCGCACGCTCATTTTCTGAGATAAATTCATGGGAAGAACGCGATATTCAGCTTTTACTTTTGAAGAACAGGGATATTTTAAAATCAATTCGGCTTTTGCAAAGTTGAGCGAATAATCATCTTTTGTGAGTAAATTATCACCACACCACAATTGAAATGAGTTGGGGAAAATCGAAAGAGAGTCCAATTGAATGGTGTCTGCGGAATAATCGATTTCTTTTACACGCAGACTTGACTCTTGCGACCAGGCAAAATTGGTCATCACAAGAAGTAGAATTATTAGACTATTTTTCTGCAAAAAAGACATCCGCACGAATGTACAACGTTGAAAGGAGATAATTCTTGTTTTTAGAAAGAAATTTATTTTGAAAATCATTAGTGCCTGATAAAATATTGCATATTTAGAGTTAGATCTTTCTTTACTTTTTTCCATTGCCGAAAAAAGTAACAAAAAAGTCTAGTGCTGTCATAAATTCAACGACCAAAATCATCCTCAATTCTAATTGAAACAAAACTCGTCGTGCCTCCTCAAACAGTTGTTTAAATTTACGAATTTTGCGGTGTTTTGGTGCCCGCTAAATTTATGAATGCACTTTTTAGTTCTTCGTAAAAATTAAAGACTTTTATTTATTACAATGATTTATATTTAGAAGCGTAATCTAAAAGTGCGTTGGCCTGTCGAAACAGCGGGCCGGTGGAGGTGTGAATGATGAAAATCTCAATAATTGCACAAAAGTGCTCCGTCATTGTGTTTGAAAAACACTTCTTTTGTAGGAATTATTGATTTTCAGCAGAGCGCATGGAAGCATTGTTTCGACTTGATTTTTTCTTTCTTTTTCATCAAGGAAAAAGGAAACAACAAATTTATGAATGCACTTTTTAGTTCTTCGTAAATATTTTTATTTATTGCAATGAAATTTACATCGACTACGCACACCATAAATTTCTTTCTTTTTCACACCTCTAGAGATATGAATTAGATATTGAAATCAAAAATTCATTTCATTCATCTATTGCATTAAATAATTACAAATTCTTATATTTGAAAAATTCTAGAACACATTTCATAGCGTGTAAAACTTAAACATCAATTAAAGACAAAAAATAAACTTCATGATTTTTAACTCCATTGAATTTATTTTGTTTTTGCCTGTTGTAATTATTCTCTACTATTTAACACCTCAAAGATTTCGTTGGGTACTACTCCTTGCTGCGAGTTACTACTTTTACATGAGTTGGAAAGTAGAATATATTTTCTTAATTATTTTCTCAACACTTGTCGATTATTTCAGTGGATTGATGATGGAAAGACAATCTTCTAAGAAAAAGCGACTGCCCTTTCTCATTCTTAGTCTTGTGACTAATCTCGGTTTATTGTTCTTTTTCAAATATTACAACTTCGGAGCAGAGAATTTGAATCTATTATTTGATAAAATCGGACTTTCACAAGATATTCCAATGATGGATTTCCTTTTACCCGTTGGTATTTCCTTCTACACTTTTCAAACATTGAGTTATTCTATTGATGTTTATTTCGGTCGACAAAAAGCAGAAAAGCATTTGGGGTATTTTGCATTATATGTTTCCTTTTTTCCTCAGTTGGTTGCTGGTCCCATCGAACGATTTTCAAGTTTAACACCACAATTCAAAGAGAATCACACTTTTACGTATGAAAATTTTGCTAATGGATTGCGTTTAATCCTTTATGGATGGTTTATTAAAATGGTCATTGCAGATAATTTAGCCGTAGTCGTAGAACAAATTTATGCTTCACCTGAAAATTTTTCATCTTTGGATATTTTAACGGGCATATCATTCTACTCCATTCAGATTTACAGTGATTTCTATGGATATTCAATCATAGCAATAGGTAGTGCATTGATTATGGGGATAAAGCTCATGGACAATTTCAAAACGCCTTATTTAGCAAAGCATATTGCAGAATTTTGGCAAAGATGGCACATTTCCCTCTCCACATGGTTCAGAGATTATCTCTACTTTCCTTTAGGTGGAAATAAAGTAAAACTCAGTCGATGGGTTTTGAATATCCTCATCGTTTTTATCGTCAGCGGATTTTGGCATGGTGCGAATTGGACGTTTATCATTTGGGGAAGTATTTTCGGAGTTACTTATCTCGTCGAGCATCTAATAAATCGTCTGTTTAAATTGCAAAAAGAACAAAAACCCTTTTCTCTACAACATTTAATGCTTGCATTCAAAACTTTCATCATCGTTACGATTGCTTGGGTATTCTTTAGAAGTCAAAGTTTAGATGAAGCGTTGCAAGTCTTTTCTTCACTCTTTCACAACACAAATCTTTCAGGCACAGAATTAAGTACCCCCATGTTCGTTTGGGTGTTTTTAATTTTATTCATGCTCAGTGACTTTTTATTATACAATAAACGTTTTGATAAATGGATTGCTCAATTCCCTCTAATCGGAAGATGGTCGATTTATACAATTCTAATTTTTAGCATCATCGTATTTGCTGGAGTAGAAGATTTTCCTTTTATTTATTTCCAATTCTAAAATCAATGCGACTAAAAATAATTTATAAAACGATTTCATTGATTGCAATTCTCATTGCACTGAACTTCATCTATCAAAAATGGTTCTTTGAGAATGATCTTCAAAAACATTCGGACATCGTAAATAGTGTTCGAAATATTCCGAATAATGCTGATATTATTTATATAGCAGAATCTTCAAACAAAACTTTTAGAGAAGATGACAAAGACAAAAGAGCCATTTCTGATTTTATCGGTGATTATTACCCTCAATTGAATTTGCATGACATTTCTAATCCTGCGACTCATTCTGGTATCTATAAAGTTCTATTGGCCAGCATTCCAAAAGAAAATCAAGTCAAAACTATCATTGTGACACTTAACATTCGTTCTTTTGATGCCAGTTGGATTTATTCAGATTTGGAAACTCCATTACAAAAGAGTATGGTTCTACTCAAGGAAAAACCACCGCTCTACAATCGGTTTTTACTTTCATTCAAAGGGTACGACATCAAAACAAAAAAAGACCGCAAAGAACAATTCTTAGAAAAATGGATTGTCGATGAATTTAAACCTTCCAACGAATTTCAATTTAAAAATGTTCGAGAATGGGATGATTGGTTAGCTACCAAAGGTGCAAAAAAGAAAGAAAATGGTGAGTATGACAAAGAAAACACAGAATTAGCTTGTCACTATGTAAAAACGTATGCTTTTCAAATTGATACGATGACAAACCCACGTATCCAAGATTTTAATGACATTGTTGAACTAGCAAAAGAACGAAATTGGAACTTAGTCTTTAATTTATTGGGAGAAAACATTGAAAAAGCCAAAGAATTGGTTGGTGATGAATTGGTAATGATGATGAATAAGAATGCTGAATTACTTGTTAAATATTATCATAATAAAGGAGTAACGGTTATTAACAATCTTAACTCTGTGGAAGACGAACAATTTATTGACCAAAACTGGACAACCGAACACTATGCTGAAAAAGGTCGTAAAATAATTGCCCGTAATACTGCTTTTTCATTAAAAAAATGGTACGATAAAGACTTTGTCGGTGTGGAGATAAAAAATAGCAAAAACTATTTCATTCCTCGACGTTTCTTGATTGCTTCGTAAGAATCTTGAATTTTTTGAAATTTTTCTTTCGCACCTTTTTGATACTCCTCTCCCATTTGAGCCACTTTATCTGGATGAAATTTAATGGCCATCTTTCGATACGCTTTTTTCACTTCGTCATCAGCTGCGGTTGGTTCAATACCTAAAACAGCGTAATCAGAATCAACATTTCGGTAAAACATATTCTTCACACTCTCAAAATCAATGGAAGAAACGCCTAACATTTGAGAGATTCTTTGAATCACGTTAATTTCATCAGGAGAAACGTCTCCATCCGCTTTTGCAATTCCAAAAAGGTAATGTAATAACTGTGCCCGAACAGCAGGTTGCATTCTCATTTGAATATCTCTACAGATACGTTGCAAAGGAATATTTTCTGAATCCAGGAATTGTTTTAATGTTTGTAAATGGTGTGATGAAAACTGAGGTCCGAACTGTTGGTTGAAAAAAGTTTTCACGTAATTCAGTTCTGCTTTTAAAACTTTACCATCTGCCTTCATTACAGCAGCCGACAATGCCATAAGCATCGTGGGAACATCATTAGTAGAAGACTGTTGCTGATAGTAGTTAAACAAATCCTCTGTAGAAAAAGGTCTCCCCTCTCTTTGTGCATTTGCTTTTGCATTACCAATTACTTTTTGGTAATTCTCGATAAAAGAACCTACGATAAATCCGAAGATAGCCCCAATAAAACTACCTTTAAACAAGAAAAAACCGCCAACTGCCAATAACCACTTCAAAATGTCATCTTTTTTAAAAAAGAATGTCTCTCACCAACTGCGAGAGACATTCTCAATATTCATTTGTAAAAATATTAAACCTTTTCGATACTTCTTTCGATAAACGCATCCAAAGCTTCTCCTTTTAACATTCCTTGTGATAACAAAGCTATATCTGTTAATTGTTTGATTTTATTCTTTTTAGACTTTTCAGTTTTTGTTTCCAAAATCTCTTGAATTTTATCGTGATTAGCATTTACAACTAAATTACGAGAATCTGGAAAAGCTCCAAAAAAGCCATTGCTACCTCCCATTTTTTGTTGCTCCATCATTCTTCGAATAAATTCTGGTTGAGTGATGATTATTGGTGCATCATCCGAACTCATGCTTTCAAACTGGACGGTGTATTTTTCTTTATTCACAGAAGCTTCAAAAAGAGGTTTTAATTCTTCCTCTTCTTCTTTCGATAATTTTGAAGGAATCTCTTCGTCTTTTTGAATCAATTTATCCAATGTGTCTGCATCCACACGAGCGAAGGCTATATTTTCATAAGATTGCTCTAATTTTGCGATCCAGTGAGGAGCAATTGGCCCATCAATTTGCAAAACACTATATCCTCTGTCTTTCGCTTTCTTCACTAGACCAAACTGTTCTGTTGAATCATTCGTGTATAAGAAAACAACTTTATCATTCTTGTCCGTTTGGATTGCAGAAACTTTCTCTTTGTATTCATCGATAGATAAATATTCTCCATCAGTGCTTTTAAGCAAAGAAAACGCTTTCGCTTTCTCGCTAAATTTCTCATCAGAAAGCGTTCCGTATTCTACGAATATTTTTAAGTCATCCCATTTTGATTCAAAATCTTTTCGGTCGTTCTTATACATGGATGCTAACTTATCAGCAACTTTCTTTGTAATATGAGAAGAGATTTCTCTAACGTTAGAATCACCTTGTAAGTATGAACGAGAAACATTCAATGGAATATCTGGAGAATCAATAACACCGTGTAGAAGTGTTAAACATTCAGGTACAATTTGCTCAACATTATTCGTGATAAAAACTTGATTAGAATATAGATTTATCTTATTTTGTTGAACCTCAATATTTTCCTGTAATTTAGGGAAGTATAAAATCCCCGTTAAATTAAACGGATAATCTACATTTAAATGAATATGAAAAAGTGGATCTTCCATTGTCGATGGATACAACTCTCTATAGAATGAATTGTAATCCTCATCACTTAGTTCAGATGGCTTTTTCGTCCAAGCTGGAGAAGTATTGTTTATTTGATTCTCAACATCAACCGCAACTCTTTTTACTTTACCGTCTTCCTCTTTTTCTCCTTTTGGATCTTCAATGTATTCTGTTTTCGTTCCAAAAACGATCGGAAATGGCAAGAATTTACAATATTTATCTAAAATCCCTTGAATTCTTTCTTTTTCTAAGAACTCAACCGATTCTTCTGAAATATGTAAGACAATATCCGTCCCAACCGACTCTTTTTCAACTTCTTCAATTGTAAAATCTGTTGTACCATTGCTTTCCCACTGAATAGCTTTAGCACCATCTTTATATGAAAGTGAACGAACTTGAACTTTATCTGCTACCATAAAAGAAGAATAAAAACCAAGACCAAAATGACCTATAATTTGTTCTGCTCCTTCTTTTCCTTTGTATTTTTCTACAAATTCTTCCGCACCAGAAAAAGCAATTTGATTGATGTACTTTTCAATCTCTTCTTCTGTCATTCCAATTCCATAATCGCGAATTGTTAATGTTTTTTCAGTAGAATTTAAAATGATTTCTACTTTTTGATCACCTAAATCACCTTTAAATTCGCCATTTTTTGAGAAGAATTTTAATTTTTGAGATGCATCTACTGCATTTGATACCAACTCACGTAAGAAAATTTCGTGATCGGAGTACAAGAATTTTTTAATGATTGGAAATATATTTTCCGTTTGTACATTAATTTTACCTGTTTTCATATTTCTTTATTTATTTTTGAACTTTATATTTTGAATTCTGATTAAGTCAATCACTATGCCATCAACTTTTTTATGACAAAGTGTCTTGAATGCGGGTCAGAATGACAGAAACAATATTTTTAAACGAAGAATGATTCTATACCCCCTCTTATTGTTCATTATTTTCTTCCTTCTACTTAGGTATGTAAAATTATTTCAAATAGATGGCATACCAAATTCGTATCTTCCTATTTCTTATCTCGTCAAAGTTTTGAGTGGTCTTATTTTCCTTTTAATATACACTTACCACTATGGTGGAGGGAATTTAAGTGCAGACGCTGGACAATTCTTGAATGAAAGTAAAGTATTAAATGATGTTTTTTATGAGTCCCCCATTGATTACTTTAGGTTTCTTTTCGGTTTCAATGTTTCTGAGATTGAGGTTCATCACTATTTAGAAAACACTTCCCATTGGGACGCTGGTTCTCAAACCATACTCAACGACAACAGAAACTTACTTAGATTTCATAGTTTGATTCACTTTTTCAGCTTTAACAATGCATACATTCATATCATTACAACTTGTTTCATTACAGTTTTTAGTATAAAAAACTTTTATCTCGGATTGCAAAATTATGTCAGCTTGAATAAGAAAAAACTATTTTGGATTTTAGTTCTTTTTCCAAGTGTTTTATTCTGGTCATCAAGTGTTTTGAAAGAACCCCTAATGATTTTGGGTTTATCTTTTATTTTTAGAGTCTTACTTGAAAAATCTTCTTTTCGAACTAAGATTAAGTTTGGATTAATCGGAATTATTTTCCTAGTTGGATTCAAGCCTTATGTTTTTATTATTCTTATAATCAGCTTAATCACTTATTTTCTTTATACGTTAATTTCATTGAAAAATAGAATACTTAAAGTCATAATAGTTTTACTCTTTGCATCGATTTTACCTTTAATTTTTAACAAAACTACACTTAAAATTACTCAATATTTATCGAGAAAACAATATGATTTCGTGAATATTTCCAAAGGAGGTATCCATGTAGATACTGGTGAAGTTTTTTACTTTTTCAAACCAGAACAGTATAATTCTATTAAAATTGAGGGTGATTCTGTTCAAGTAATAAAAGACGTTCAAGCTGAAATATTACAGCACGGTTCAATTGAGCAACCACAACCTATTTTTTTAAAAGCAAGCACTCAAAAATGGAAGATTCACTTCATGAATACATACAATACTGGTTATATTGAAATAACTCCTATAGAAAACTCTCCTATTCAGTTAATCAAGAATATTCCAGAAGCACTTCTTAACTCTCTGTTTAGACCTTACATCAATGACAAAGGAAGTTGGTTGAAATTTCCAGCAGTGATTGAAACATGGATACTTTTCACCTTTCTTATTTTAGCGATTATTAAACGTAAAGCTCTCTCAAAAAAAGAGAAAAATATCATTTTCACACTATCAATTTTCGTTATCCTTTTATCATTACTTATCGGCTGGACAACTCCCGTTCTTGGGGCAATAGTTCGATACAGAATCCCTGCTTATCTCGGGATTTTATTCATTGCTTTGATTCTTTATTCTCCGAATAGTTCTTCAGAATAAGTTTCTTTAAAAGCATCTAAAACTTCATTCACAGAACCATAGGTTTTCCCTCGTATGGCAAACAATTCATCTTGATTTGCCCATTTCACATCTGTAATCCCTTCATCAGTTTGCGGAATGAGTTTCTTATTCCCATAATAAAAGAGCAAATACCAATAGGTCACTTTCAATACTTTTTTCTTTTTGAACAAATAAGTATGATATGTTTTAACGATTAAGTCCTCGAGTACAGCTTTTATTCCACATTCTTCTTCAATTTCACGAACTGCTGTTTCTTCTTCATCTTCACCCTTTTCCATTTTCCCTTTTGGAATATCCCACAGTCCATTTCTGAAAATCAATAAATAGCCATCATCCCCTTTCACTAACCCACCTGCTGCTGTTACTTTCTTAAAATCGATAAATAATCGTTTAAATTCTACTTTTGGATCTTTACAAATGACTTGTAACGGTTTATCAATTGTTACCTTTTTTAGAAGTGGTGAAATATCTTCAATTATATCATTTACTTTTTTTGCAGAAACAGAAGGAAGATTTTTATCCTTTTTTGATTTTTTAAGGAGAATTATTGGTTTATGATCTATAAAAACTTTGTACATTTGTCGTCATGATTTTAAATGAAGATAAAGCCCTAAAAGTAGCAGAATTTTTGTTACAATGCAAAGCAATTAAATTAAGTCCTTTGAAACCTTTCACTTGGGCATCAGGAATTAAATCTCCAATTTATTGTGATAATCGCGTAACGCTCTCTTACCCAAGTATTAGGACTTTTTTAAGACAAAGCTATGCTGAGAGTATCGTTGAGCATTTTGGAAGGCCAGATGTAATTGCAGGAGTTGCAACAGGCGGAATAGCACAAGGAGCTCTCGTTGCGCAAGAATTAGGTCTACCATTCATTTATGTTCGAAGCGGTGCAAAAGCTCACGGAATGGGAAATCAAGTTGAAGGTTACTTCGAAGAAGGTCAAAAGGTAGTTGTTATTGAAGATTTAATTTCAACAGGAGGTTCAAGTCTGAAAGCGATTGAAGCTTTAAGAGAAGCTAAACTAGATGTCAAAGGATTGGTCGCAATTTTCACGTATGGTTTTGATATGGCACATAAGAATTTTGCAGACGCAGAATGTCCTTACGTTACATTAACTAATTACGAAACAATGTTAGAGAAAGCTTTGGAGAGTAATTTAATCTCTAGCCATGAATTGAGTTCTCTTCAAGAATGGAGAATGAATCCTAAAGAATGGAAAAAATAAAAATATGACACTAGATAGCGAAAAAGTAATTGTAAATGCATCAAAACCTGAAATCATCGATTTCCTTAAAGATGCAAATAATTTAATTCATTTATTGCCTCAAGATAATATTTCGGATTTTAAATCCGATGAAACTCAATGTTCTTTTAAAGTACAGGGTGGAATCATTATTTCTCTGATTGAAAATGGATTTGAAGAAGATAAATTATTTTTAAAATCTGGTGAAAAATCTCCTTTTCCTTTTGATTTAACAATCAATTTAACAGAACTGGAAGCAGGCACTGAAGGGTTTATTCATTTCGATGGGAAAGTTAATGCGTTCCTAAAAATGATGGTGGAAAAACCTCTAAGAAATCTCTTTAATTATATGTCGAAAAAATTAGAGGAACGTTTCAAATAATAAAGAAAAATCAATCTTTTTTTAAAAAACTTATTTCCTTTAAATTATATTCCTTTTTGCCCCATTCGCTTTCAATAATTAGCTGACCAGTTGTTTGAACATCGATAATTTTCCCCAGAAACACTCCTGAGTCATCTTCGAAAGTAGATACTATATTGAATAAAAAAAGGTTTGATAAATATTCTTTGTGAATTTCATCTCTTTGATGGATAGAATACCGGGCAGAAAGTTGATTGAATGATTCAATGAAACTAAAAATCACATCCATCAATCCCCTGAACTGATTGGTTTCTTTTTTTATACTTGTTGCTACAAATCCTTCAAATTCTGTTTGATTTACATTCAAACCAATACCAATAATTGAACTTTTTATAATTGATTTCCCTAACTGATTTTCAATTAAAATACCTGCGATTCTCTTCCCATTGACGAAAATATCATTTGGCCATTTGATTTCTGCTTTCAAACCCATTTTTTGTAACAGATCAATAACAGTCAACGAGACCAATTCTGTCAAAAAAAACTGATCTTCTACTGACAGATTGACGCTTCCAAGTAAAAAGGAGAGAGTAATATTTTTACCAGGCTTTACAACCCACTCAGCACCTCTTTGCCCTCTTCCATCAACTTGATTATCTGCCAAAACAACCGTCCCATTTTCAACTTTTTTAGTTTTCAGTAAATTGGCAATATAATTGCTCGTCGAGTCAACTGAATCTAAGTGAATTATTTTATTTCCGATTTTCATTGGTTTTTTTTAACATTCCCAATAGTAAAATTAAGGTTTTATTTAAATTATAACATTAGATTTGTAAATATAGAAAAAGACTAAATGAATAAAGAAATAATTAACAATGAATCGCAACAACTTTGTGACACCATTGTGGAAGGAATGCAAGAAAACAAAGCATTAGACATTGTTGTTCTTGATTTAAGAGAAATTGAAAGTGCTGTATGCGACTTTTTTGTAATTTGTACTGGAGAATCATCTACACAAGTTGACGGTATTAGTTCTTCTCTTGTAAGATATACGAGAGAAAAACTAAGTGAACGACCTTGGAGAATAGAAGGGCAACACAATAGTGAGTGGGTTCTAATTGACTATGTAAGTGTTGTCGCTCATGTTTTCTATAAAGACACGCGTCCTTTTTATGACCTCGAAGACCTTTGGGCCGATGGAAAAAGAACAGATATTCCAAATTTAGATTAACCGACACAATTCTCATTGAATTTCTCGTAAAAAACATTAAAAAAAATGACAGAAAAGAAAAATAACAAGAAAAATCCCTTTTCAATTTACTGGATTTATGGACTAATTGGTGTCGCAATTATAGGCTTTCAATTATTCATGTCAAATGACACTACTGGTACAATAAAATTGGAAGACACATTCTTTGAATTAGCTGAGAATGGTTATTTAGAGGATGTTAAAATGGTAAATCGTATTAAGGTTGACTTTTATTTAAACACAGAAGGTACTGAATTTGTGAAATCCACTGATGAACCTGAATTCACCACAATGAAAGAAACGCTCAACAGAGGAAACAGAATGGGAGGGAAACCTGTCTTTTCTGTAGACATCTTTGATGCAGGTGCTTTTTCAACACGTGTAAATGAATTAAATAAAGAATTAAAAGCTCAAGGAAAGAATCCTATTCAAATGATTCCTGTGCAAGAAATAGATTACATTTCTCAGATTATTGGTTTTTTACTCCCGATTATTATTCTGCTCGCAATTTTCATGTTCGTCATGAGAAGAATGGGCGGTGGCGCTGGAGGTGGTGGTGGACAAATATTCAACATCGGGAAATCTAAAGCAAAAATCTACGAAAACGGAAAAACAACCAATATATCTTTCAAGGATGTAGCAGGATTAGAAGGCGCTAAAGAAGAAGTTCAAGAAATTGTTGAGTTCTTAAAAAACTCCAAGAAATACACAGATTTAGGTGCTAAAATTCCAAAAGGAGCATTACTCGTAGGACCTCCAGGAACAGGAAAAACACTTTTAGCAAAAGCGGTTGCAGGTGAGGCTAAAGTTCCTTTTTTCTCACTTTCAGGTTCAGATTTCGTAGAAATGTTTGTAGGAGTTGGAGCATCTAGAGTTCGTGACCTTTTCAAACAAGCAAAAGAAAAAGCTCCTTCGATTATTTTTATCGATGAAATTGATGCGATTGGTCGTGCCAGAGGTAAAAACAATGGCTTAGGCTCAAACGATGAGCGTGAAAATACGTTGAATCAATTGCTTACAGAAATGGATGGTTTCGGAACAAATTCTGGAGTTATTATTCTTGCAGCAACCAACAGAGCAGATGTTTTAGATAAAGCATTGACACGTGCGGGGCGTTTCGACCGTCAAATTTATGTTGATATGCCTGATTTGAATGAAAGAAGAGAAATTTTCCAAGTCCACTTAAAACCATTAAAACTGGAAGAAGGAATTGATGTGGAATTTCTATCCAAACAAACTCCTGGATTCTCCGGTGCAGATATTGCAAACCTCTGTAATGAAGCAGCTTTAATTGCGGCTAGAAAAGAAAAGAAACAAGTTGAAAAACAAGATTTCTTAGATGCTGTTGATCGAATTATTGGTGGATTGGAAAAGAAAAACAAAATCATCACAAAAGAAGAAAAGAAATCAATTGCTTTTCACGAAGCAGGTCACGCAACAATTTCTTGGTTATTAGAACATGCTCACCCATTGGTGAAAGTTACAATCGTCCCTCGTGGGCAATCTCTTGGGGCAGCATGGTATTTACCCGAAGAAAGAAGCATCACAACTACAGAACAAATCCTAGATGATATGTGTAGTGCTTTAGGTGGTCGAGCTGCTGAAAGAATTATTTTTGGAAAAATAAGTACAGGTGCTTTGAGTGATTTAGAAAAGGTTACAAAACAAGCTTATGCAATGGTTTCTATTTATGGTTTGAATGACAAAATAGGGAACATCTCATATTATGACCCACATGGTAATCAATTTACGAAACCATATTCTGACGAAACAGCTAAAATAATAGATCAAGAAGCAAGTAAATTAATTGAAGAACAATATCAACGTGCTTTAACAACTCTTGAAGACAATAAAGAAAAACTAACTTTACTTGCAGAAAAACTACTGGACAAAGAGGTTATCTTCAAAGAAGATTTAATCGAAATTTTCGGAGAACGACCTTGGAAAAAAGAAGAATTTGTTTTTAAGAAAACTGGAACAACTGAAAAAACATCTGTTGAAGAAGAACTAGCCGAAGAAGAAGTACCTGATGTTGAGAAAAGTGAAGATGTCACTGTAGAAAAACCAACTGAAGAAACAATAACAGAAAAAAATGAGCCTACTAGAGAAGATCAAACAAAAGTGGATTGATTTTAGAACGAAATTAGTGCCAGAAGAAACTACTGCTACTGTATATAAAGGTACGGATGAATTTTCTGCTCGAATTTTAAAAATGAAATTGGAAGATGAAGGGATTCAAGTTCAATTCATTGACCAAAGAGACTCTTCTTACAATGCTTTTGGATATGTATATTTGAAGGTATTCATTAAGGACGAAGTACTAGCAAAAAGTATAATCGATAATAACAATAATGAATAATATTCTTGTCAGAAGTTTATCGGGTGCTGTTTTTGTTGCGCTAATTTTAGTCCCACTATTCTTTTCGAAAGAAATTGCAACAGTTGTATTTTCAATATTTATGGTTTTGGGATTAATTGAATTCTATAAACTATTTGACAAGAATGAACATATTTCTATCTCTTGGAAAATTGGAACAACGGTAGGTGTATTGATTTTCGGAATCTCTGTCCTTGTTATATTTAACTTATTGCCTTTTATAGCTCTCCTTCTCATTCCTCCTCTCATTATGAAATTATTCATTTTTGAGATTTGGAGAAAAGCAAAAAATCCATTATTTAATATTGCTATATTAGGATTGGGGCTTCTATACGTTGTTCTTCCTTTTATTCTATTAATATATATAGTGCAAGAAGATAATTCGTCCTTCCCCCTACTCGCAGGTATGTTTTTATTGATTTGGATGAATGATACCTTTGCTTTTCTTTCTGGAAAATTCTTTGGTAAAACGAAACTAATCGAACGAATATCCCCAAACAAAACATGGGAAGGTACCATTGGTGGTATCATTTTCACAATACTTGCCTCAATAGTTATCGGAACAATATTCGACCATGGACATCTTTTATTCTGGATAGTTTCTGCATTAATCATTGCCCCCACTTCTATCTATGGCGACTTGCTTGAATCAATGTTTAAAAGGAATACTGGAGTTAAGGATACCGGTTCAATTATGCCTGGACATGGTGGGATTCTAGATCGTTTTGATGCAACTATTTTTACAATTCCATTTTTCTTAGCGTGGATATTAATTTATACGTATTTTTGAAAAAATAAAAAAAATGAAAATTCACAGAGAAGGATATCTAATCATTCTATTAGCAACATTAATTCTTGGAGCAATCCAAATTGGGAATTACTTTTTATATGATACATTAGGGTGGTTATGGCTATACATATTATTGACAATTGGAGTTTTAGTAATGTTTTATTTAGTCGTTCAATTTTTTAGAATCCCTAATAGAACACCCAATTTTGAAATCAACGACGTAATTTGTCCAGCGGACGGTAAAGTTGTGGTTATTGAAGAAGTTGAAGAAACAGAGTATTTTAAAGATAAAAGAATTCAGATTTCTGTTTTCATGTCTCCTATGAATGTGCATGCGAATTACAATCCTATTTCTGGTATAATAAAATATGTAAAGTACCACAAAGGATTGTTTCTTGTTGCTTGGCACCCTAAAAGTAGTACCGACAACGAACGATCAACTTTTGTAATTGAACACGAGAATGGTCAGGAGGTTTTATTTAGACAAGTTGCGGGTGCAGTTGCTCGAAGAATCTGTTACTATGTAAAACCAAACCAAAAAGTCACAACAGCAGAAGAATTCGGTTTTATTAAATTTGGATCTCGAATTGACATTTATCTTCCTCTAGAAACTAAAATAAATGTTAAAATCGGAGATATTGTCCAAGGTCGTTTAACAAAACTTGGTGAACTCATTTAATTTTCGTAGTTTCGACTACATTAATTAAACAATCAATTATGAAAAAATTATTTTTATCCCTTACCCTATTATTATTTGTTGGAACTTTTGCGCCAAGTGTTTTTGCTTCAAACTCAGATACTAACACGGAAATCAGTCAAGACGACGACAAAAAAAGAAAAAGAAAAAGAAGAAGAAAAAATCTTGTACTACGAAAACAGAAACTAAATCTTGTGGAAGTACAAACGGTTCTACTACAACAAAGTCATGTTGCAGTAAGAAAAAACCTTAATTTTTCTCAAAATAATATTAACAATGCGCATTTATGATGCGCATTGTTTGTTTACAATACTTTCTATACCAATCTTAGAATATCATTAGGAGATTGACAAATAGTCACCTTGCCTTTGTACATTGCCAAAGGAGCTTTTAATAACCTTGGTTTACGCTTTATGATTTGATACCATTCTTGCATATTAAAATCTCGACCTCTTAACTCCTTCTGGTAATATGGGCTTGATTTATCTACTATTGATTTCGGTTCTGTTTTCAGTTTCTCTAAAAAAAGTACAAACAAAGACTCTGAAATACGTACCGTTGATAATTCTTGTCGATTGATTTTAACACCAAGTGTATGCGCCATTGCTAAGGCTTTTCGATCTAACTCTTTATTCTTATTGTACAAGAACGTGAGCTCATTTTTTGAGTAATACATAGTAAATAATTTTAGGTTCACCCGTAAGTTATTGAATAAAATCGAGTTACACAAAATTATTTTTTAAATGATGTAAAAAACAGTAAAGAAAACACCACTAAGGCGAACTTATCGAGTGAATATTTAATTGACCTAAATACTACACGTATTCACTCAACTCCAACCACCTGTCTGTTTTCTCTTCAATTTCTTTTACAACAACCGACAATCTCTTTCCTGCAATCATCAGTGCATCATTATCAGAGGAAGGATTAGAGAGAATCACAGATAATTTATCTTTCTCTATTTCTAAAGTTTCCATATCTTTTTCCAAAGAATCAAATTCAGCTTTTTCTTTGTAAGATAATTTTACTTTTTTTTCAGGCTCTTTAACAACAGTAACAGTACTAAGCGTAGAAACTTTTATTTTTTCTTTCGCATCAGAAATGTTATTTTTCTTCGTTTTCAGCATTTGCTGACGATAAGCAGTATAATTCCCCGTCAAATCTTTGATCTCTGCATTTCCTTCAAAAACGAATAAATGATCAACCATTTTATCCATGAACTATCTATCATGAGAAACTACAATCAAGCAACCTTCAAATCCACGTAAGTATTCTTCAAGAACGCTCATCACAAATATATCCAAATCATTTGTTGGCTCATCAAGGATTAAGAAATTAGGATTCTGCATCAAAATTGTCATCAATTTCAAACGGCGTTTCTCTCCACCACTTAATTTATGCACAAAATTATAGTGCATAGAGCGTGGGAATAAAAATTTCTCTAAAAACTGAGCTGCTGACATTTGACGACCTTTTTCTAACGGAATAAATTCAGCAATATCACGGATAACATCTATGACTTTTTTACTTTCATCCTTAACCTTTAGTAATTCTTGACTGTAATAACCAAAAACAACCGTTTCTCCAGTAGCTATTTTCCCTTTATCAATTTTTTCAAGACCAAGAATCATGTTCAAAAAAGTTGACTTCCCTGCACCATTTTTTCCAACAATTCCTAATCGTTCATTCCGTTTAAAAGTGTAGTTGAAATTTTCTAAAATTTTTAAATCATCAAATGATTTTCCCACTTTATGCATTTCGAGAATTTTAGAACCTAAACGTGCCATTTTAACAGGAATTTCAAGTTCACTTCGGTCAATATGCTGCTTAGCTACCTTTTTGGTATCGTGAAATGCTTCAATTCTAGCTTTCTGCTTTGTTCCTCTTGCTTTGGGTTGACGACGCATCCAATCCAGTTCTTTTCTAAACTGATTTTTAGCTTTACCAATTGTTGCATCTCTTTGCTCGTTTCGCTCTGCTTTTTTCTCTAGATAATAAGAAAAATTTCCTTTGTATTTATAAATCGTTTTATCTTCTAATTCAAGAATAGTATCACAAACAACTTCCAAGAAATAACGATCATGCGTCACCATTAATATGGTTGATTTCGATTTTGAAAGGTAATCTTCCAACCACTCGATCATATCTAAATCTAAATGATTGGTTGGCTCATCAAGAATTAAAAAATCACAATCTGCTACCAAAACTTTTGCCAAAGCAACACGTTTTTTTTGACCACCAGACAGTTCACTGACCATCTTAGTTGTATCATCTAATTTAAGAACAGAAAGGATTTGATTCACTCTCGCTTCAATATCCCAAGCATTTAATTCGGTGATTGCTTCGAAAGACGCACCAATGAGATCTTCATCCTCCATTCGCATTGCGTAATTGTATTCTTTTACCGCTTTAAGTTCGGGTAAGTCATGAGAGAATACTTCTTCAAGAATGGTATTGGATCCATTCAAGTTCTCATTCTGTTGCATAAAAATAATGCGGAGATCCTTGCGAAAAACAATGCGTCCTTCATCATACTGTTCCTCACCAATTAAGCAACGAAGTAGAGTTGTTTTCCCACTTCCATTCTTTGCAACAATGGCTACTTTCTGTCCTTGGTCAATACCAAATGTTAAATCTTCAAAGATAATTCTATCCCCAAATGATTTTGTTAAATTCTCTATCGATAAATAATTCATTGTCTAACGTAAACGGTCTAATGATTCTAATAATTGTTTGTCTCTTTTAATTCCTGTGTTCGCAAGAAACGTAAAAGGAAATCCAGCGACAAATAAAATAAAACCTAAGTCCATTTCACGTGAAGTTGTTTCTGTATCTATTAATGCATCTCCCAAATAACTCATCAGAATAACGGTCAGTAGCATCAAGAAGTAAATTCCGAAAACCATTCGACCTAACTTAAACTGTCTATTTACACTTTTATAGGACATAATCGTTAAAAAACACAAAAGAATCAGTGCAATTGTCCCTATGAAGAAAGGGAATGATGTTGTACTTAAAATTTCGCCATTGGAAATTGAGTATTCTGTAATACCATAAGAACTAAAAGAAAAACGAGAAGTTTCATTTAAAAAACTAAAAAAAGTTGTTCCAAAAGTGACAAATGAAAGCAAGATTATAGCAATGGATAAATAGATTGTTTGTACGCGTTGTATCATTGTTCTAAAATTTTCAAACAAAGATAAGAGATTTAAAATAGGATGAGAAAAAAAATAAATAATTCCCCCCCCATTAAGAAGAAAAATTTCGTTTATATAATTGAACATAAAAAAATATAATCATGAAAAAAGTATTACAATCGTTAAAAAAAATTTCAAAACATTATTATTTGTTTGGAACAATATTATTAATATCGTCAATGTCGAAAGCACAATGTGATTCAATATTTTCTTTTTCTACCGATTCAACAGGGTTAACTGTAAGTTTCACGCCTCAAGATCAATTTGCTCAAGTCTATTCATGGGATTTTGGTGATGGAACATCTTCAAATGTAACCAATCCTTCTTACACTTATGCAGACACAGGGGCATACACAGTTTGTTTAACAATTACAACTTTTATACAAGGGCAACAGGTTCAATGTTCAAGTTGCCAAAACATCTTGATTTCTAATGGAGCTATAATAGACTCAACTGCAAGTTTAAATAGTCTAATTAATTTTGAATCGAATATCTTCCCAAATCCTTTTAAAGATAATATTACTATTGAAATTGATAAAAATATACAAGGTATAGAAATTGAAGTATTAGACATCAATTCAAAAATCCTACATAAGAGAAGATATTTTTCTTCAAAAATTCAAATTAACACATCAAATCTTGAGAAAGGTATTTATTTTGTTAAAATTGTTACAGCAAAAGGCTTATATTCCAACCATAAAATTATCAAACAATAAATTAAAAATCTTTCAGAATTTTTTTTTAAAAAAAATTCTGAAAGATTTATGTTAATGCTTATCGACGAGGAAATCATAAAGGCTATTAAAAAAAATGACCGAAGAACTATTCTTCAGTTATATGAATATTCATTCAATAAAATGATGGGGCTTACTGTTCGGTATTTTAAGAATGAAGAAGAAAAAATGTCTGTAGTTAATAATAGTTTTATAAAAATCATTGATAACATCAGTAGTTTTAGAGTTGGTACTAATTATTTAGCATGGATAGGTAGAATTACATATAATGAAATTATCAACTTTATTAGTAAAGAAAAAAAGTATAAAAACTTTATGAATTTTGACAAGTACGATACAGAAATTACAACATTGACCGATGATGGACATGTAAACAATGTTGAATGGATCGATGAAAAAGAAATATTAGAATTGATACATAAATTACCTAGCGCCACAAGGATTGTTTTTGACATGTATGTTATTGAAGGAGATGTTACGTATAAAGAAGTAAGTAAAACACTGAAAATTTCCATAGAAACAGTTAAGTGGCATTTAAAAGTAGCTAGAAAACAATTGAAAGAACAAATTAATAAAAGGAAAGAGTATGAATACAGAGGATAAAAAAATAGACAAGCTATTTAATAAAGCACTCGCGAATCAACAATTTCCGATTCCAGATTCATACTTGATTGATCTTGATAAAAGATTAGCTAAACGCAAAAAAGATTATTTTTCATTTGGTTTTCATCATTTGGTGCTATTACTGTATTACTTGTATGCACTTTTCTTTACTTTAATTTAAACACTCGTTCTAACGAAAGTCATGCTTTAAAAACAGCAGTGACTAAAGAAATTGATAATTCTTTAAATACAATTAATAAGCACGAGAATGAAATACAAAAATTTTCAAAAGAAAAAACACAAAATGAAGTTATTTTAAACTCTAATAAAAAGCAAATAAAGATTGCACCTGATCAGACTATTAATTTAATGAAAAATGTTGAATTAAATTCAACCACAACCACTAACAAAATAAACCTAAAAAAACTAAACAAAGTCAATCATTTCAATCGTATTAGCATTAATCAAACAAATACCCCAAAAAACCTCCCTATTATTGAGAATCCGTATATAAAAGGTTCTAATGTACAACAAAATTTTAGCATTATTAATTCTGATAAAAAAAATAACCTAATTTCTAAATCTACCAATGATAGTATAGATGTGGAATTGTTGGAACCTAAATCAAAAAACAATGATAGCTTATATTTGACTAATAACAACAATGATAAATTAATCCAAAATAGCATAAGTAAGAAAAAGTTTTTTGATTTGCTTTTATCTTTAGAGCTTGGCGCCTCATTTAATTCAGCTAAATACACTGGAGATGAACCTGATTTTTACTCAGATAATACAAGTGAAAAAATGACCATTGATTATCGGTTTAATGCTAATCTCCTTATTAAGAACAAATTCATTATTGGGACTGGGGTAGGTTTAAATCAACAAAAGTTTAATTATAACTTCCAAACTTCAAGTATAGACTATGATACAACAATAACCCTAGATTCTACTTATATTTTTGATTATTATATATATCAACAGGGAGTAATAGTTGATTCTGTATACTCATACAGTTACAATAATATTACTACAATTGACACCAATGAAATCTTAACGAAACATAATAATACAACTACAGCAAAATATTTTACGATTCCACTCAACATTGGATATAATAGTAATTACAGAAAATTCATGTTCAATTTAGTATTTTCAGTTAATTATAACAGACTGTATGATGTTAATGGTGGCTATTATTCTAATAATTCTTTTGAGTTAATAAACATGGCAAACAATACTCAATTTAAAAAATCATATTTATCATATTATTTTAGAGCTAATGTAAGCTATAACATGATTAATAATTTTTATATAAACTCATCATTTGGATTCTCTCCGTATTCTTCAAATGTATTCAATGAAACTAATTTAGATAGAAGAATTCAAACATTTAATCTTGGTCTAGGATTAATGTATAAATTATAAAAACATGAGATTCATAATTACACTTTTAGCAGTTATCATTCCTTTAATTTCTTTTAACCAACATATAAAGAATGAGAAAATCATTTCATTAATATACCAAGAAAATAAAGGACAATGGGATAGCAACGTGATTTACAAAACAAAATTAGGACATGGAGATGTTTTTTAGAACGAAACGCTTTTACTTTTCTTCAATTCTTATCAGAAGACTTTGATAAGCACCATAATTTGAAGCACGAGAACAATGAGAATATGGAAGAGTTTAACTTTCATGGTCATTCATGGAAAATTTTATTCAAAAACGCAAATTCAAATCCAGTAATAAGAGGCGAAAACGTGAGAACTGAAAAGTACAACTATTTCATTGGTAACGATTCAGTAAAGTGGGCAGGTAATGTATCTGCTTTCAATTCTATTGAATACAACAATCTTTACAATGGAATAGACCTTAATGTATATAGTAGTAAAGGGAATTTTAAATATGACTTTATTGTAGCCCCAAACATTAACCCTTCGCTAATAGTGCTAGAATACAAAGGGATAGACAAAATGAAAATTAAAGAAGGGAATCTCATTCTTTCAACCTCTATCGGCTTTTTCACCGAACTTTCCCCCTATTCATATCAAATTATAAATGGACTAAAAAAGGAGGTGAAATGTAATTATGTTTTAAAGAAAAATAGTCTCTCTTTTGAATTTCCTGAAGGCTATGACACAAACTATGAGCTTATAATTGACCCTATTCTTGTTGCTGCGACATTGTCTGGAAGTACATCTCATAGCTTCGGACATACAGCAACATATGACAATAGTGGGAACATATACACTGGAGCAGTAGCTTATGGAAATGGTTATCCTACAACAATAGGAGCTTTTCAAACAACATTCACTGCATTAACAACAAATATTGCTATTAGTAAGTTCTCTCCTGACGGTTCAACTTTAATTTATTCTTCATATATAGGTGGTGGGATACAAGATCGACCACACAGTTTAATTGTGAATGATAATGAAGAGTTGTTCATTTATGGCACTTCTCGCTCTATTGATTACCCCACAACAGTAACTGCCTATAACAACTCGCACAATTCGGGAAGTTATGACGATATTGTAATAACACACTTAAATTCAAGTGGAAGTAGTTTAATTGGCTCTACTTATATTGGGGGAAGCTACACTGATGGAATTAACAATTTAACTTTAAATTATGGAGATAAATATAGAGGAGAAATTATTTTAGATAATTTAGGAAATTGTTATGTAACTTCTTTTACTCGTTCTAATGATTTTCCAACAACAGCAGGTGCTTATCAAAATAGCTATGGGGGATTATTAGATGGTGTCGTTTTCTCAATGTCTTCCGATTTATCAACATTGAATTGGTCCACATACATAGGAAGTACTGGGGATGAAGTAGCATTCGGATTGAAAATAGGTACAGGTGGTGAGATATATGTCTGTGGTGCAACCAATAATCAATTTATAACTGCTACTGGTTACCAAACTACATTTCAAGGCAACAATGATGCTTTTGTAATCAAATTCAATTCTAATTGTTCTTCTATTTTATCGAGTACATATTGGGGTACACCGGCAAATGATGAAGCATTTTTTGTCGACCTTGACGATTTAGATAATGTTTACATTTATGGTTTATCAGATGGAGGTACTTCTCCTGTATCAACTGGTGTTTATTCAAATCCTAATTCAGCTGCTTTTATAACTAAAATGGACAATACATTAACAAATATTCACTTGTCTAGTGTCATTGGTGATGGAACCTCTTCAATACCTTTTGTTCCTATTGCTTTTATGGTTGATAATTGCGGTTATATTTATACCTCAGGACATTCCGCAGAAAACAATTTAACAATCTCTACTGGAGCTTTACAAACAAGTGGTGGGTTTTATGTATCCGTTTATGAGCCCGACTTTACAGCTTTAAACTATGCAACATATTATGGTGGCCAGCACGTAGATGGTGGAACGAGTAGATTTGATCCGAAGGGCATAATTTACCAAGCAGTTTGTACAAATAGTTCATTTAACACCACACCAGGTGCATATTCTTCAACATTTACAGGGTGGGACATCGGTGTTTTTAAGATTGATTTCCAAACAGGTGTTTTAAACGCATTATCAAATGTTACTCCCTCTAATATCGGCTGTGCACCTTTCAATACTTCTTTTATAAATAATAGTAATGGAACAAATTATGAATGGGATTTTGGTGATGGATCACCAATTTCTAATCTATTTGAGCCAACTCATACATATACAACCCCTGGCACTTACAATGTTAGATTAATTGCTTATGATAGTACATCTTGTGTTTTAAGTGATACTGCTTACTTATCTATAACCGTTCATTCAGTTCCAACTGTAGATTTAGGAAATGATACTTTATTATGTTCAGGCACAATCATATTAGATGCTTTGAATGTAGGACTTAGTTATACTTGGCAAGATGGTTCTACAAATCAAACATTAACAGTTAGTTCTACAGGTATTTATACTGTTGAGGTTGACAATGGAGCATGTTCAATGAGTGATACAATTAATGTTATTATTGAAACACCATTCGTTGGTCTAGGTCCAGATATTACAACTTGTGATTCAAACGTTCTTCTTAATGCTCAGAATACAGGGTTAAATTATCTTTGGTCAGACGGTACTACAAATCAAACAAACAATGTTACGACTCCTGGCATTTATTGGGTTGAAGTTTCTTCCGGAATTTGTACCTACACCGACACCATTGAAATATTTAAAGATAGTCTAACAGTATTATTACCAGGTGACACTTTGCTTTGCCAAAATCATTTACTTGTTCTAGACGCACAAAACTCTGGAGCAAATTATCAGTGGTCAACGGGAGAAATTACACAAAATATAACAGCACACATTGACGGTATTTATAGTGTCATTGTTAATGATGGTATTTGTTCAGCTTACGATACAATTGAAATTCAGTATTATCTTCCTGATGCTTTGTTTTCTGTTAGTGACACAATTGGTTGCCCTCCTGTATTGGTTAATTTCAATGATTTATCCTCTACCCCTATTGACTCAATAAATTCTTGGCATTGGTCTTTCGGAGATGGAGATTATTCTACGCTACAAAACCCTTCTCATTTGTATTATACAAGTGACTTCTACGACATAACTCTTCAGGTAACAACAACATCAGGCTGCCAAGAAACTTTTTCAAATCAAGTATACGTTACAGTTCACCCTGAACCAATTGCTGCTTTTACATACTCCCCTACAGATATTCACCTAGGAGATGAAGTTTGTTTGAAGATCAATCAATAAATGCTAATGAATGGTATTGGTCTTTTGGAGACAGTACTTTTTCGACTGCTCAAAACCCAGCCCACACTTATTATCAAGAAGGAGAATTCTATGTTCAATTGATTGTTGAAAATGAATTCTGCATTGATACTGCATGGGCAAGTATTCAATTAGAGGAAGAATTAATTTTCTATGTGCCTAATGCATTTACGCCTGATGGTGATGATCTCAATAATGTTTTCCTCCCTATATTTACATCTGGTTTTAATACTTTCAGTTATCATTTGTCAATATATAATCGATGGGGAGAGTTAATCTTTGAGTCATACGATATTAATTTAGGGTGGGATGGCACTTATAAAGGGAAGAATGTTCAAACAGGAGTATATACTTGGGGAATTGAATTCGATGACATCAATAACTTAGAACATCGATATACAGGACACGTAGTGCTACTAAAATAATCCTTATATTTGGTGTCGAATGTATTCAAAATATTAAAAAATCAATTTATGAAACAAATATATAATATTCTAATTCTTTTCTTAATCCTTGTAAATGGATTTATTGTAAGTTCACAAAATTATCAATGGTCATATCGAGTTAAAGGTTGGTACGACCAGCAGACTCGTGGTGTTGCAACAGATAACTCAGGCGCAGTATATTCTACTGGTCTATTTGTTGGTGATACTGATTTTGAAAGTAATTCACCACTTGTCAATCTTTTTTCCTATGGAACACATGATATTTTTATTCAAAAATTTGACCTATTAGGCAATCAAATTTGGGTGAAACAAATTGGCGGTTCAGGGGTTAATTCCGGACAGTCGATTACAGTCGATTCTAACGGAGACGTTTTAATCAGTGGATATTTTTCAGGTACTGCTGATTTTGATCCTGGTGTTGGCATTCACAACCTAACGTCAAGTGGCGGGATGGATATATTTATCCTAAAACTTGACTCTAATGGTGGTTTTTTATGGGCAAAAAGTTTTACGGGTAGTATTGGTGATGATTACGCTAGGAGCGTAACTACCGATAACCTAAATAATGTATACCTCACAGGAACGTATAGAGGGACTATTGATTTTGATCCAAATACTGGTGTTACCAATTTAACTTCAAATGGGGGGATGGATGTTTTTGTACTAAAATTAGACAACAATGGTAACTTCACTTGGGCGGTTAATTATGGTAGCACACTTGATGATGAAGGCTATTCATTAAAAGTCGATAGTGCTCAAAATGTATATATAACTGGAGATTTCAGTGATACTGTGGATTTTGACCCTTCAATAGGTGTATATTCTATATCGGTAATTGGAGGGAAAGATGCTTTTATTCAAAAGCTTGATATTAATGGGGATTTCGTTTGGGCTATGAATATTGGGTCTTCCGTTGATGATATCGGTAAATCTCTAGCAATAAATTCTTTAAACGAGGTGTTTATTACTGGAGAATTTCGTGGGACAGTAGACTTTGCCCCTAGTTCTTCAACATACAACATGGCGGCTGGTTTTTATAGTAACGTTTTCATATTAAAATTAGATCCTAATGGTACTTTCTCTTGGGCTAATAATATTGGTGGTAATAATCACTTACATGTGTTTAGTATAGCCATTGACACGAATGAAAACATATACACAGCTGGTGATTTTTTAGGAACAGCTGACCTCGACCCAGGCGTAAACACATACAATAAAACATCATTTGGTGATGTTGATATTTATATGAACAAAATGGATTCTAACGGTAATTTAATATGGGCAAGAGCCATAGGTGGTGTTGGTTCAGATATAGTAAGGTCTATTGATTTAGATGATTCAGGCAACTGCTATATCGTCGGTTCTTTTGAGCAAGCTGTCGACTTTGACCCTAATGCTGGTACTCAATATATGGCATCAAATGGTGTGTGGGATGGTTTTATTCTTAAACTTTCCGCTCCTTGTACCACAATTTACACAAATGATGTTCAGATTGCTTGTGGTTCTTATACATGGATAGACGGAAATACTTATAACAGTTCCAACTCCACGGCAACTGATACTCTACAAAATATAAATGGTTGTGATAGCATCATAACATTAAACCTAACCATAAACACCCCGTCTTCAGGAACAGATGTCCAAATAGCTTGTGGTTCTTATACTTGGGTAGATGGGAATACTTATAATAGTTCCAATTCTACGGCAACTTATACTTTCTCTGGGGCTGCTGTAAATGGTTGCGATAGTATTGTAACACTAGACTTAACGATTAATAATTCATCCGCAGGAACAGATACTCAAATAGCATGCAATCAATATACTTGGATAGATGGAAATACTTATAGCAGTTCCAATTCTACGGCAACTGATACCCTACAAAATATAAATGGTTGTGATAGCATTGTAACATTAGATTTAACAATAATAAATATAATTTCAACAACCACTACAAATGGTTCAACGATAACAGCCGACCAGTCAGGTGTTAACTATCAGTGGATAGACTGTAGCGATTCGCAACCGATTCCTGGAGCAATCAATCAAAGTTATACGCCTATAATCAACGGTGATTATTCTGTAATAATAACCCAAGGTATTTGTTCTGAAACTTCTGACTGTGTAAATATTTCTACTGTAAATTTAACTGAAATTGATTTCGGAAAAAATATATTAATTTATCCAAATCCAACCTCAGAATTATTAACCATAGAATTAAGCGACTTTGAAGATGTAAGAGTTTCAATCATTGATTTAGCTGGAAAAGTTATTTATTCAAATCACTTAATGAATAACAAGACTTTGAGTATTTCATTAAAAAACTTTGAAACAGGCAGTTACCTATTAAATGTCACAAAAAACGGACAAACTAAAGTCTTTAAAGTAGTTAAAATGTAGTAAAGATAGTTTTTTAATAATTGTTCATAAATAATTAGTCATTACCTATGAAAAAAGTATTTGAAGCAACTCTATTGATGCTCTACATCGGAATATTTTTAACCTCATGTAAAAAGGATACTATTGAGCCTCCGAGTAATGAGAAAAAAGAATTTAAAAGTTCATTTGAAACTATAGATGATTTTTCTGGATTTTATATAACACCACAAATATCAACAGGTACTGTTTACAATGACGATTTGAATATAATTGAAGTTGAAGGAGAATAATCAATTTAATCTGCCTTCTGTTAAAAATTTGTTATTATATATCTATTCATCTAATTTTTTGTAATTTTATCAGATAAATTATTCAATTCAATTGAAAAAACTGAACAAAACATATCGTTTCCTTACATTAAGCCTAGCTTTTCTGATGTTTTTCTCATCAGTAGGTTTCAGTATGGATGTTCACTATTGCAAAGGTAAAGTTGAAAAAGTACAACTTTTTGGTACGGCTGAGTGTGAAATGATGCCTGAAGTAAAGAAAGTAGTTATCTCAACTGACGAATGTTGCCAAGAAACAATTGAAGTTATCGAAGATTGCCATAAAGACAGTTCTGTTGATCAATCAAAATGTTGTTACAATGAAACAATTGTTGTAGATGTGACGGATGATTCTTCTCAATACGAATTTTCTGATGTTGATTTTCAACAAGTGTCTTTTGTTACTTATTTTGTTTTATGTTCTTATACTTTATTCTTCGCTGAAGAAGTTGAAAATGATTTTCATTATTACTCCCCCCCACTGATTAGCAAGGACATTTCTACCTTGAATCAGGTTTTCATTATATGATTTATTTTAATTATTGATTTCTAATACTTATACGTGTTGGAAACATTTTCGTGCGTTTTAATTACGCTAGATATTTTACAATAATTAAAATAATAGATAAATGATTAATAAAATAGTTCGATTCTTTCTCGATAATAAATTGGTAACATGGCTTACTCTTCTACTATTCATAGGTTGGGGGCTAGTAACTGCACCATTTGATTTTGGAGATACAGGATTACCAAGAGACCCGGTTTCTGTTGATGCCATTCCTGATATTGGAGAAAATCAGCAAATTGTCTTTACTGAATGGATGGGAAGATCCCCTCAAGATGTTGAAGATCAAATTACTTACCCATTAACTTCTGCCCTTCTCGGAATTCCAGGGGTAAAAAGTGTTCGAAGTAATTCAATGTTCGGATTTTCAAGTATCTCTCTCATCTTTGATGATGATATTGAATTCTATTGGAGCCGAAGTAGAATACTCGAAAAATTAAATTCACTACCTGCCGGTTTGCTTCCTCCTGAAGTTCAACCAGCTCTTGGTCCTGACGCAACTGCATTAGGACAAATATACTGGTACACACTAGAAGGTCGCGATGAAGATGGAAACGTAACAGGTGGTTGGGATTTACAAGAATTACGCTCCATTCAAGATTTTTACGTGAAATTTGGTTTGCAATCAGCATCAGGAGTTTCAGAAGTTGCCTCTGTAGGTGGATTTGTCAAAGAATACCAAATTGATGTTGACCCAGATAAAATGAAAATCTACAACATTACTCTAGAACAAGTAATGAAAGCAACCAAAGAAAGCAACTTGGACATTGGTGCACAAACCGTAGAGATTAACCTTGCAGAATATTTTGTTCGTGGGTTGGGTTACGTTAAATCAATTGAGGATATTGAATCTTCTGTAATTAAAGTGGAAAATAATGTTCCAATTCGAATTAAAGATATTTCAGTCGTTCATATTGGTCCTGCTACTCGTCGTGGTATATTAGACAAATCAGGTGCTCCTTCCGTTGGTGGAGTTGTAATTGCACGATATGGTGCGAACCCGCTGGAAGTCATCAATAACGTAAAAGATAAAATCAAAGAAATTGAACCTGGCTTACCAACAAAAGTTTTGGCTGACGGTACAGTTTCTAAAGTTACGGTTGTTCCTTTCTATGATAGAACAAAATTGATTAAAGAGACCATTGGGACACTTGAAGAAGCATTGACTTTAGAGGTGTTAATTACAATTATCGTAGTTATTCTAATGCTACTCCATTTAAAATCATCTTTACTCATTTCTGCATCATTGCCCGTAGCAGTTTTAATGTGCTTCATCGCCATGCGTTACTTTGGAATTGACGCAAACATTGTTGCACTTTCTGGAATTGCAATCGCAGTAGGAACAATGGTAGATATGGGAATTGTGCTGACCGAGAGTATGATAACTCAAATGAAAATTGCCCCAGAAGACCAACCGTTAAAAGAAACCATTTATATTGCCACTGTTGATGTTGCTTCTGCTGTGATTACTGCTGTTGCTACAACAATTGTTAGTTTCTTGCCCGTTTTTACGATGCAAGCATCAGAAGGGAAATTATTTAGACCTTTGGCATTTACAAAGTCATTTGCCCTACTCTCTTCCATTATTTTAGCAGTTACCGTAATTCCCTCATTAGCAGAAACATTATTTCGTTTCAAAAGTAAAGGAAAAATTGCAGGATTCTTTTCAAATGGCGCATTCCTCGTTTTATCAATCATTCTTTTATTTACGGATTATTCTTTCTTCGGTGCCTTCGGTTTCTTAGTTGGTGCAAGTGGTATGATTTCAACTTGGTCGAAAGAAGAAAAATCTGATAAATGGAACCTACGTTTTGATTACATCAAGAACATTCTATACGCTACAGTTGTCGCATGGTTATTGGCAAAAATTTGGATGCCTCTAGGTGTAGAACGTACTTTGTTTACTAACTTCATTTTTGTAGCAACAATTATTGGAGGACTTATAGGTCTGTTTTATGTAGTGATTCATTTCTACGAGAAAATTCTTCGATTCTTCCTTCGTTTTAAATATTTATTCCTTCTATCCATTTTATTTATTCTTTATTCAGGATTTCAAGCTTATAAAAATACAGGACAAGAATTTATGCCTTCTTTGGATGAAGGTTCCTTCCTACTCATGCCAACATCTATGCCTCACTCAGGAATGGAAATTAATGAGGCAAACTTGAGACTCCTTGACATGTCTGTAACTGCAATTCCAGAAGTTGAAATGGTTGTCGGAAAAGCAGGTAGAATCGAAAGTTCACTCGATCCTGCACCTATGAATATGTACGAAAACATTATTCAATACAAGTCAGAATATAAAACCAATGAGGATGGTCACAGAATTCGTTTCAAATTTGAGAATGATGAGTATGTGAAAGATGAAAACGGAGAATTAATTCCAGATAAAAATGGAAAATATTTTCGTCAATGGAGAGATCACATCAAATCTCCAGATGATATTTGGAGTGAAATTGTGAAAGCTACTAAAATCCCTGGACTTACTTCTGCTCCCAAGTTACAACCTATCGAAACACGGTTAGTAATGTTGCAAACAGGAATGCGTGCACCAATGGGAATCAAAGTGAAAGGAAGTTCCCTAGAAGACATAGAAGCATTCGGTTTGAAACTAGAAATGTTTCTGAAAGAAGTGGATGGTGTGAAAGCATCTGCAGTATTTGCTGATAGAATTGTTGGCAAACCTTACTTAATGATGGACATTAACCGAGATGCCATAAGTCGTTATGGATTAACCGTTTCTAGCGTTCAAAATCAAATTCAAACAGCCATTGGCGGAATGATTATGACAACAACAGTAGAAGGTCGTGAACGTTATGAAATTCGTTTGAGATATCCGATGGAATTGAGAAATAATCCAGAAAAAATAGAAAACACATACATTTCTGCTCCGAATGGGACACAGATTCCACTGAAAGAAGTTGTTGATATCGTTTACGAACAAGGACCACAATCCATAAAAAGTGAGGATGGTTTCTTAATTGGCTACGTTCTATTGGACAAGGAAGATGGCTTTTCAGAAGTCGAAGTTGTAGATAATGCAACTGCATATTTAAACGAAGCAATTGAAGAAGGTAAATTAACTGTTCCTGCTGGAATCAGCTATAAGTTTGCTGGAAATTATGAACAGCAGGTTCGTGCAAGTAAAAGATTGAGTATTGTTGTCCCAACTGCACTCGCCTTGATTTTCTTAATTCTCTATTTCCAATTCAAATCAGTGACAACTTCCCTACTCGTTTTCTCAGGCGTCTTTGTAGCTTTTGCAGGTGGATTTATTATGATTGGTTTATATAGCAGTCCTACTTTTATGGACTTCAATTTCTTTGGAGAAAATATGCGTGATTTATTTCAAGTAAGAACAATCAACCTCAGCGTTGCTGTTTGGGTAGGATTCTTAGCTTTATTCGGAATTGCAACTGATGATGGAGTTCTTGTAGCGACTTTCTTACAAGATAGTTTCAAGAAAAATAAACCAAATTCTTTGAAAGAAATCGAGAATGCAGTGGTTGAAGGTGGTCTGCGTAGAGTTAAACCTGCTATGATGACCACTGCAACAACAATTCTTGCGTTACTCCCTGTTCTCACATCAACGGGTAAAGGTTCTGACATTATGCTACCAATGGCAATTCCTTCTTTTGGAGGAATGGTGTTAAACGTGGTAACAATGTTTACTGTACCTATCCTCTATTATTTATGGCAAGAATGGAGGTTTAGAATTAGTCAATACAAATTAAATAGAGCAAAATGAAAAAGTTTAAAATAAAAATTCGAAATTTTATTGCGTTGAATGTTGTTTTAATGCTATCAAGTCTTTCAAATGCTCAATCATTGGACTCATTACTTCAACTTGTTGTTGAGAACAATCCAACACTAAAATCATTGCAATTAGAATACGAAGCCGAAGCTGCAAAAGCAAATCAAGTAAGTCAATTACCAAATCTAGAATTTGGTGCTGGAATACCTGTTCTTCGTCCTGAAACTCGATTAGGTTCACAAGTTGTATTACTGAGTGCCTCACAAATGTTTCCTTGGTTTGGAACATTAAAATCAAAAGAAAATGTAGTGATTTCAATGTCTAAAGCGAAATACGAAATGGTTTCAGCAACGAAATTGAACCTATTCTCTCGTGTAAAAGTAGCGTATTATCAGTTATATTTTCTTATAGAGAAAGAACGGATTATTACTGAGTATCTGGATATCTATCATACGATTGAAAGTGTTACTCTCGCAAAGGTAGAAAGCGGACAATCAACTGCAGCAGATGTTTTTAGAATTCAAATAAAAATTCAAGAATTTGAGAACGAACTTCAAATGATTCAGAACAATAAAATTGCACTTTCTGCAGAAATCAATGAGCTAACAAATCTTCCTTGGAACAACGAGGTACGCCCTACAGATCAATTAGCGGATGTCGCAACCTTAGATTATAACTTAGAGGAATTCAAATCAAAAATTAGTCAGAATCATCCTTTGATTAATCAATTGGACAGTAAAATTGAAGCTTCAAAGAATGAACAATTGAGCAATGCTAACATCAATCGACCAAGTTTGGTTTAGGAGTAGATTACAGTGTTGTTCAACCGAGAACCGACGCTAATCCTTCAGGAAATGGACGAGATATTTTCATCCCAAAGGTCAAAGTCAGTATTCCACTCTACCGTAAATCTTTTGTTGCAAAAAATAAGCAAGAAGAATTGTTGCAGGAATCTTTCGCATTTCAAAAAGAAGACATCACCAATAAGATGGTTACTCAACTTCAAAAAGAAAAAGCTAAATATGACAATGCTGTGTTAGAATACGAACTATATCAAAAACAAATTGAAACAACCCAAAGAACATACGAAGTATTATTATCTCAATACAGTTCAACAGGAAAAGGTTTTGACGAATTATTACAAATACAAAACCAGTTATTAACGTATGAATTGAGATTGTCTTTAGCGCAAGTAAATACTTTCATAGCCAAAGCAAACATTGATAAAATAACTGACTTTTAATAAATAGAAATTATGAATAAGAAAAATATAGGAATATACATAGGTTTAATCATCGCGGGATTTATTCTTGGATGGTTAATTTTCGGAGGAACGAGTGAAAACACAAATTCAGACGACCACAACCACACCGAAAGTGAAAATGAAACTGAGATTTGGACTTGCTCCATGCATCCCCAAATAAAACTCCCAGAACCTGGAGATTGTCCAATTTGTGGGATGGATTTAATTCCCTTAGATCAAAATGCGAATAGCAACCCACTCGTTCTGGAAATGACAGATGATGCAGTAAAATTAATGAACATCGAAACAACAATTGTTGGTGAAGGAAATAATTCAGAAGACGGAATTCGATTATCTGGTAAAGTAATTTCCAATGAGACAACAACAGCAAGTATCGTTTCTCACATTCCAGGTAGAATTGAAAAATTGTACGTTGCGTTTACAGGCGAACAAATTAGAAAAGGACAAATTATTGCCAAAATATACTCTCCAAATCTTATTACAGCTCAAAAAGAACTCATAGAATCAGCAAAGATAAAAGATGTAAATCCGAGTTTGTTTAATGCGACAGTAAATAAATTGAAATACTGGAAAATAACAGACAAACAGATTGATGATATTTTAAAATCAAAAAAAGTCAAAGAATCGTTTGGAATTTACGCTGAACACTCTGGAATAGTTTCTAACAAAAGAGTTTCTGTTGGTGACCACTTAATGGAAGGTGGTGTTTTATTTGACATTCAAAATTTAGACAAATTATGGGTTGAATTTGATGCTTACGAATCTGATTTACAATCCATAAAGAAAGGCGACGAGATTACTTTCACTACTCCATCTATTCCCAACAAAAAATATACGGCAAAAGTGACCTTCATTGACCCGGTCATCAATCCTCAAACTCGTTCGGCTTCAGTTCGTGTGTAAATAAACAATTCTGACCAAAAATTAAAACCTGAAATGTTTGCAACAGGATACATTGCAAAAAATGGAGGAGTTTCTTCACAACTTTTTATTCCTAAATCAGCTGTTCTTTGGACAGGCACACGTTCTGTCGTTTATGTAAAACAGAAAGATGTATCGATTCCTTCCTTTGAATTTAGAGAAGTTTCAATCGGTAGTGCTTCAGGTGATTCATATCTCATAACCGAAGGACTAGAAGCCGGTGAAGAAATCGTAACAAAAGGTGCTTTCATTATTGATGCTTCAGCGCAGTTAAACAACCAATCAAGTATGATGAATCGTAAAGTTGCCGGTGCGGTGATTGAAAAAGAAGAAGAAACACCTGATTACAAAAAAGAAACACCAGCAGCGTTCAGAAAACAATTGAACAATGTTTTGAATGCATATTACGAGTTAAAAGAAAATTTAATCGCGTCTAATGTAAAAGAGGCAAATACTTCAGGCAAAAACATTGTCGAAGCGATTAAAAAAACAGATATGAGTTTACTCAAAGGTGATGCACACAACTATTGGATGAAACAAATAAAAATGATTCAAAGTCATGCAGAGAAAATAAGCACCCTCAATGACATTGATAAGCAAAGAAGCAATTTTGAAATGTTATCATCCTCAATGATAAATGCAGTAAAAGCGTTTGGCGTAGACAATGATTCATTTGTTCTATTCTGCCCGATGGCATCTGAGAATGAAGGAGCATTTTGGTTAAGTAAAGAAACAACTATTGAAAACCCATACTTCGGAGAAGACATGTTAACCTGTGGTTCTGTCGAAGATACAATTGAAAAATAATTAATAACAAATAAATAAAAACAACATGAAAAAACAAATTTTAAACATCGTAACAGCAATTGCAATTGGATCATTCTTATTCGTAAGTTGCTCAGAATCTTCTGAAAATCACGAAGGTCAAATGGAAATGACTGAAGGTCACAACCATGCAGCTATGTACCAATGTCCTATGGATTGTGAAAACGGTAAGACGTATGATGAAGCAGGAAAATGTCCTGTTTGTAACATGGATTTAAAAGAAATGGAACATAATCATTAAAAAAACAAATAATTATGAAGAAAATAGTTTTATCAATAGCGGTTGTTCTAATGGGAGCAACCAGTGTTTTCGCGAATGAAGTGGAAAACAATATTTCAATCGAAATCAAGCAAACGACAAAAAAGCCACTTTTGGAGTTCGTGGAAATTGTGGTATGTGTAAAAAAACAATTGAAGCTGCAGCAAATAGTGTTGAAGGTGTTGAAAGTGCAACTTGGGATAAAGAAAAGAAACAAATTACGGTTGTTTACACCAATAAGACAACGCTAATGGATATCCATAAAGCAATTGCATCTGCTGGTTATGATACTGAGAAAGTAAAAGCAGATAAAAAAGCTTACAATAACTTAGCAGGTTGCTGTCAATATGATAGAGAGCAATAAATGAATCAAGAAGGTGGTAATAATCATGAACATGCTCATGAGGGACACCATCATTAAGAATTAACATGCCTCTTCAAAGGTAGGGAAAGGAAAGCTTACTGTACTTGTACAGACTCGATGCTTTTCATGATAAGTATTAAAACACACATCGAGGAGCAATCCTTTCCCGTTTTTAGAGACAAAGTTAGTTATTCTGAAGGCATTATCTATTTTGTTTTAAAAACAAAACTCATTGTATTCTGTTAAATTTCATCCATTTATTTAGCAGAATGATTTCATTTATTTTTTATTCGCTATTTTTACATCGTGAATTTAAAGAACAGCATACTTGCCTATTTTTTAATTCTTAGTTACACACTAAGTTTTGCGCACAGTTTCATCCCACATTCTGATGAATTAATTAATGGCAAACATGTGCTCGACTTATGTCATACACACTGCCATTCTCATGATGTAATTTCTGCTGATGACGTTGATAGTGCCATTAACCATGAAGATCATTTTGATGAAAGTGTCTTGGACTACCTCATCTGTATTTTTAGTGATTTAGAACACGGAGAAAGTGAATGTGCAATGGAGCATGAAACACCTTCTCAAGAAGTCAATGTTTCCTTTTTATTTGTTGATGTTTTTTATGCTGTCATTAATTTTCATGACATAGATGTTAT
>JAJRQQ010000024.1 GCA_024280155.1 Bacteroidota bacterium | reverse complement strand
TTTATGTCTTGACTGGTTCTGGTGAGCCGAGAGAGGTTACTTTAACCGGAAGTTTACAACAAACTTGTTATGCATACCTGGGTTCAAAAGACAATACATTGTTAGAATTCATTAAAGAATCTATTGACAATAATTCTGCGCATACATCAGAAGTTGCAGCCGAAGTTTTGTTAACGCTCTAATAGTCTAATAGTCTAATAGCTTAATTGAAAAGATGAAAACCCCTTCAGTATTGATGGGGTTTTTTTATCAGACTTAAGTCAAGCAACTATTTTTAGTTGTATACGTATATTTAGAAGAGCTTAACCGTTTAAATAAAATTTTTATGAAAAAAGTAATATTTATTTTCATTTTATCATTGACTGTATTTTCTGTCAAACCACAAGGCAGTCTAACAGATGCTTCAATTTGGCTAAAAGCAAATACAGGAACAGTACCTTCAACTGGAACGGGATCCTTGACTTTTTGGTCTAGCTTAGGTAGTACTTTTGGTATTACAATAATTGGCACACCTACTTTTAATGAGATAGGCTACAATTACAACCCTAAAATTCATTTAAATGGGAATGATAACTATCTAGAGCACACAGAGGTAACCCTTGGTTCTGTCTATGCAGTGCTTCAACTAGAAGACTTAACAAGACAATATACTCATTTATCTACTTGGAGAGATGTGTCTATCGCCCCTCATGCAAATGGTAACTTACACGGAGGTAGCGATGGTGTTTCAGGCGCTTATCAATTTAATTATGGTACCGAGTTTACTCAAAATAATGTTTGGAAGACTAACGGTTTATTAGTAGGTTATTCTAATCCTTATAGCGGCATACACCAATTAGTATCTGCTGTAGCAACAGGAGGAGATCAAGTTGTTTATGGAGATAGACTTCTTGGAGGGCAACGTGGAGGGCTAAGTACTCAAAACATCCCTGAAAGAGATTGGTTAGGTGATGTTAGTGAAATTATATTAACCCCAGGGAATAGTACTATTGCAGAAAGACGAAATATAGAATCCTACCTTGCTATTAAATATGGCATCACTCTTGATAATTCTGGAGGAGGTACACAAGGAGACTATACTTCTGCAATAAGTGGAATAGTTTGGGATGCAAGTAACTTACCTTCTTACCATAACAATGTGATTGGTATAGCAAGAGAAAATGCAATCAATTTTTATCAAAAACAATCTCATACTGTGGATGACACAACTAGAGTTTTCGTTGGGGATTTAGTTACTACTAACGTAGCAAATACCGGAACAATACCTAATGATGGCTATCTGGTTGTAGGAAATAACCAAGGGAAAATGTGTGCTACAACAGCTTCTAATGCTGAAATGCCGAATCTTTGTTCAGTAACACCTTTATATTCAAGAATTGAGCGTGAATGGAAAGTTAATCGTTCGTTTATGTCATCTGATTTTGGGATGGACTTCAAAATGAATTCTTGCGCGGTTTTAGGAAGTATAAACCCTGCTCACCTTCGCTTGTTAGTAGATAATGATGGTGACTTTTCTAATGGTGGAACGAATTGTTTGTACAACGGAGATGGCTCTGGGATTTCGATTACTTATTCAGGATTAGAAATTACAATAAAAAATCTTTCGCCATCTATTATTCCAAACAATCAAACATGCTATATTACAATTGCTTCAATTGATGTTGCGACACCTCTTCCGGTAGAACTAGAAAAATTTGGCGCTAATTGCATCGATGATGACATTGAATTGACATGGAGTACACTTTCGGAATCAAACAATGATTTCTTTACAATAGAAAAGAGTAGAGATGGTGCAATCTTTGAGAAAGTTGCAGTAATTAATGGAGCTGGAACTAGTACGTCTACACTTACTTATTCATGGATGGATTATTCGTCACATAATGGGGATAACTATTATCGGGTTTCTCAAACAGATTTCGATGGAAAAGCAGTTGTGCTAAGAAATATTTCTTTGAATTGTGAAAAATTAAATGATGTCTCCATTCATCCTAATCCATTTAATAATGAGTTTGAAGTGAATTCTTTCGTAGAAGGAACAATAACTCTTATTGATAATGTTGGGAAAATTGTATTGGAAGCTCCGATTCATTCAGGGAAAAACACAATAGATGCAGGTCAATTATCTGCTGGTTCATACGTTGTTTACGTTCGACTTAAAAATGGGGGAACGAAGTTTTTAAAATTGTATAAATTATAAGGAAAGACAAAGCTTACACTAAAAGGCCCCAGAACTCTCTCGAGTGATGGGGTTTTCTTATGCGCTTTATTTTCTACAAAAAAAACAATTAACAAATTTTAGAACAATGTGACAATTTCTGTCATGAATAAAGCAGTTGAATGTAACGACATTTGTAGTGTAGTAGTGAGAATGATCTCACAGTTATATAAAAACAATATTTAATACGATTAACATGAAAAATACAGGCAAATTAGTTTTAGGAGTTTTATTCTTAGGAGGTGTAGCACTTACAAGTTGTAAAAAAGAAGATATCAAGATCGACAATCCTTTAGAAAACAACAATGAATATATTGAGAAAGCAAAATCTCATTTAGCCACATTTAAAAATAATGATGACATTGATGGAAATGGGATGTATGGTTGGACTGATAACAGTAATTCATTCACAAATATTTCAGCACCAATTGCAATTTCAATTTTCAATCATGACAAAGAAGAATCGTTAAGATTATTTGAAGACATGGTCGTA
>JAJRQQ010000023.1 GCA_024280155.1 Bacteroidota bacterium | reverse complement strand
AGTGCGAATACACTTACCCGTCTACGCTTTATATACTATTGCGTTAATATTCATTCCGGCACCAACTGAAGCAAAAAGTAGATTGTCCCCCTTTTTAATTTGATGTTTTGGCAATTCTCCTTTCATTATTAAATCTTATAGAGTAGGCACAGTTGCAACAGAGCTATTTCCTAATCTATCGATAATCATAGGCATAATATTTTCTGGCATTTCAGATAGTTTATTCAATTTATACAAACGTTGAACAATTGCTTCGTCCATTTTTTCATTCGCTTGGTGAATTAGAATTTTATCTAAATCCTTAATGTCTAAACCTGCTTTATCCATGCAAAACTTCATTGCTTTTGGAACATTCACTAAAGAATAAGAGTATATTTTCCGTCCATTCATTTTAATGTATTTCACATGATCCTTTTTGCCTTTATTATAACTTTCGCCAAAGCCCAGGTAATCTTTTTCCTCTGCCGTGTGTGAAACAGTTGCGTGAGCGATGATACCTCTTTTTTCTGTTTCCTCTACGCCTTCAATAATTACTGCTCCAGCACCATCGGCAAAAATCATTGTATCTCTATCGTGTGGATCAACAACTCTAGACAGTGCTTCTGCGCCAATTACCAAGCAACGATTAACTTCCCCAGATTTGATAAACATGTGTGCTTGAATCATACCTTGCACCCAACCAGGACAACCGAAAATCACATCATAAGGAACACAAAATTCATTGTTTATATTTAAATTGTGTTTTACTCGGGAAGCAATACTTGGTACCCTATCTGATTGATGAGACCCACTGATTACGTCCCCAAAATTATGGGCAACAATAATCATGTCGATAGTCTCTTTATCAATTTTTGCATCTTCAATCGCTTTTTCTGCAGCCAATGTTGCAATCTCCGAACACGATTGAGTTTCGTCAACGTATCGGCGCGAACTTATTCCTGTAATGTCTTTAAATTTTTGAATGATATCTTCAATACTATTTTGTATCGTTTTACCGTCTGCTTCGTGAAATGTATTATTGACAAATGTGTCATTATTCACTTTGTTTTTAGGGATATACGTCCCTGAGCCTGTAATTACTGTATTAATCATAACTGTTCTTCATTAAAAGAAAAAGTAGGTGAATTAATCCTACCTTCCACTGTTGTTTCATGATGAACCAACAATGGAAGGTAATGTAGAGTATAATTATTTCTTCTTCTTGTTTTTCAATTGTTCTTGTTGTGCTTTTTGCATTTGCTCTAAACGTTCTTGAAATTTAGATTTCCCTTTTTTCTTTTTTGGATTAGCTTGAGCAGTGGCTTTTCTGTTCGCCATTTTTAACTTCAATTTTTCTTCGTCAACAAAGAACTTTTTAATTAAAATCATAATTAAAATAGAAGTCAAGGTTGAGATAAAATAGTAATAACTTAAACCTGAGGAATAGTTATTGAAAAAGAAAATCATCATGAAAGGGAAGAAGTACATGATGTATTTCATATTTGGCATACCAGGTTGTTGCTGTTGAGGCATTTGTCCACTATTAAATTTAGTGTAAACCAATGTGGTAGCAGCCATTAATAAAGTGAATAAACTTATGTGGTCGCCGTAGAATGGTATAGAAAACGGTAGCTCATAAATAGAATCATAAGATGATAGATCTTCTGCCCATAAGAATGATTTTTGACGTAAATCGAATGTTGCAGGAAAGAAACGGAATACCGCTAAAAGAATCGGCATCTGAATCAACATCGGAACACATCCAGCTAAAGGACTAGCACCAGATTCTCGGTAAAGAGACATGGTTTCCATTTGTTTCTTCATTGCATCTTCTTTGTCAGGATATTTCTCCGTCAATTTATCTAATTCTGGGCGTAATATCTTCATTTTAGCAGAAGAAACATACATTTTCCATTGAATCGGCATCAAAGCAAATTTGATGATAAACGTGAGCAATAGAATCACAATTCCCATTCCAAGCCCAAATGATTTCAACACGTTGAAGACCGGTTGAATTGCATACAAATTAATCCATCTAAACAATCCCCAACCGAAGTTTAAAACATCCTCGTAATTGTCATCATAAGAAGTCAGTACTTTGTAATCGTTTGGTCCAAAAAACCAATTGATTTTAAATGAAGCATTATCTACATCGGACAAGTTTAAATTTAAACGGGCTTTAAAATCTTTTAAGTGTGTCCAATCTTTGGTGTGTGAACCTTTCTCATATTGCTCAATTTGCATTAACGAACCATCTTTACCAAAAGAGTTCTCTGCATTTAAGAAAGAAGAGAAGTAACTTTGTTTAAATGCAACCCAATCCAATTTATCTTCTGCGATTTGTTCTTTAGATCCCATTTCACTCAACCAGTCAAAACCTTCTTCTTCGTATTCAAAACAAACAGTAGATACACGTCTTTGTTCGCTAAATAAACGTTCTGTTTTACGTAAAGATGCTTCCCAATTAAACATAACATTCTTTGGAGTTACTTTTCCAGCAAACCCTCTAATGTTAATCGTGTAATCAATATCGTAAGCATCTTTTTTGAATGCATATACAAATTCAATGACTTCTTTTTCTGATTTTTTCCATTCAAAAATAATCTTATCTTTTGTTTGTTTTTTAATGTTGAAAATTACGTTAGCTGTGTTGATTTCTGTCCCATCTAACATTGGTAAAATAACACTATTCGTAGCATCTCCTTTTTTAAAGAATGCAAGAGGAGTTACTTTTCCATCTTTTTTAGCGTATTCATGAAATGTTTCGAACTCTTTTAGTCTAACAGCTGCAATTTGTCCACCCTTTGTGTCAAAATCAATGATTAATTTTTCGTTTTCTAAACGGACAATTCTACTGCTAACGTTTTTGCTTTCAGGATGTTGGGTTTCGGTAATTGAATCATTACTTTCTGATATTAATATATCGACGGAATTGTCTTCTGCGGTTGCATCTTTCGCTTCAATTGATTCTTCAATATCAGTCTTATCTTTCGCTTCTTGTTCTAATTTAGCTTTCTCGGCTTGAATTTCTTCTTCCGATGGTTTATTAAAGATTGTAAATACTGAAAGTATCAAACCAATCATTACTAATCCTATAATCGTATTCTTATCCATTTTATACTATTTATTTAATGATGCTTTCACAAAAGCCACAAAGAGTGGGTGAGGGTTAGCAACTGTACTTTTATATTCTGGGTGAAATTGTGCTCCAACAAACCATGGGTGTTCTTCAATTTCGACAACTTCTACCAATCCTGTTTCAGGATTTTTCCCGGTAGCTTTCATTCCTTTTTCTTCGTATTGAGCAAGGTATTCATCATTGAATTCATATCGGTGCCGGTGTCTTTCTGAAATCAAATCTTCATTGTAAGCCTTATGTATGTTTGATTTTGGAGTTAATTGACATTTATAAGCTCCTAATCTCATTGTCCCGCCAAGATTTGAAATGTTTTTTTGTTCCTCCATCATATCGATGACAGGATCTTTGCAGTCCTCAATAATCTCAGAAGTATGTGCATCTTTCAATCCTAAAACATTTCGACCAAATTCAATCACTGCACATTGCATTCCGAGGCAAATCCCAAAGAATGGCACCTTATTCTCACGAGCAAACCGAACAGCCTCAATTTTTCCAGAAATTCCTCTTGAACCAAAACCAGGTGCAACTAGAATCCCATTTAATTCATTCAATTCTTCATTGCAATTCTCAGTAGTTAACTTATCGGAATGGATCCATTTGACATTTACTTTCGTTAAATTAGCTGCTCCGGCATGAATCAATGATTCGCTTATTGATTTATAAGAATCTTTCAATTCAACATATTTACCAACAAGACCAATTGTAATTTCACTCGTTGGATTCTTTAAACGTGTTAAGAATTCTTTCCAAACCGTTAATTCAGGAGATCCAGTTGTAGGTAAGCCTAATTTATCGAGAACAACCTTATCCAAACCTTCATCTTGCATCAATAAAGGAACGTCATATATTGTGCTTGCATCACGAGCTTCAATTACAGCATTCATATTCACGTTACAGAATTTTGCAATCTTCTTTCTTAAATCAAAATTTAATTTGTGCTCAGTTCTACAACAAAGAACATCAGGTTGAACACCTAATTCTAATAATTGTTTTACAGAATGTTGTGTCGGCTTTGTCTTTAATTCTCCTGCAGCAGCCAAGTAGGGAACTAGGGTTAAGTGAATAACAATACAATCATCTTCAAATTCCCATTTCATCTGACGAACCGCCTCAACGTATGGTAAAGATTCAATGTCTCCAACCGTTCCACCAATTTCAGTAATAACGATGTCGTAAGTTCCTTTGTTTCCAAGAATTTGAATTCGTTCTTTAATTTCATTGGTAATGTGAGGGATAACTTGAACTGTTTTTCCTAAAAACTCACCACGCCTTTCTTTCTCAATCACAGATTGATAAATCCGACCAGTTGTTACATTATTTGCTTGAGAAGTTGGAACATTCAAAAAACGTTCATAATGACCTAGATCTAAATCAGTTTCCGCACCATCGTCTGTCACGTAACATTCACCATGTTCGTATGGGTTTAATGTTCCTGGATCGATGTTGATATATGGGTCTAACTTTTGAATGGTCGTTGAGTAACCTCTGGCTTGCAGTAATTTAGCAAGCGACGCCGAAATAATTCCTTTCCCTAGAGAAGAAGCAACCCCTCCAGTTACGAAAATATATTTTGTAGAATTTGACATAAACTTTTTTTACAATGTAACTTCGGGAGGCAAAGTTACAAGATTCCAAGTTGTATGATGTATAAAATGTGTTTTATTTTTAACAAAATTCTAACAATTTGAATTGAGGAAGGAAAACGCAACTAATCCCACCAATTTTCATTTGTACCGACTTGCATGTAAAAACGATTTGGACGAATTAATTTCTTGTCAAAAATAGGGCAGCCATCTTTGTTTAATCTAGGGTAGTGAGGAGAATTGTGTTTTACATGCTTTGGTAAAAAAATTAAATCATGCACCAATCTGTTTTGAATGGCATGTCTGATTTGTTCGCTGTCAATTCCGATTTTGAAGAATGCATTCTGTTGATAGGGTAAGTTATATGTCAATGAAGCAAATAGAATTCCATGACTGGTTTTTCCAAAAGGCATGTTTTCTAAATCTTTATATCCACCTCGCATTTTGTTAGTGTAAACAGGCGAGAATGGTGCACCTCTGGTTTTTCCTGTCCATAATTTCACCCCTAAGCCAAATTTATAATCAAAATAATGGTAAGAAAAGTGAATTTGCCCTGTTCGATATCTATCGAATGCTTGTCCGCCAAAAACATCGTTCTCATGGTAAATGGAAAATTCTTTTAAATGCATTCCAAAACCACCAGAACGTTGAGAAGTTCCAGCATTGTCTGTATAAAGAATGTAATTAAATCCAACAGCGTAGTTGTAATTGGTTTGATGATTGAGGCCATCCAATTGAAAATCAATGCGGGTTTGTTTTTTACCTCCTAAAAGTAGAATACCTGCCGAATTACGCATCTCCCAAAATTTCTTACGACTTCCAAGATTTGTAAAATTGAATGTTACTTGAGAATTAAGGTTTGTTTGAACAAAATAGTCTGTCCAGTATACATTGAATGATAAACCAATTCGATTCTCATGCGTTCCGAAATTTGTCACCAAACCAATAGAACCACCAAAATGTTGTGCAAAATAATCTTGTCCGAAAGAAATCGGGGAGAGGAGTAATAAGAAGTAGATAATTTTTAACACATTCAACTCTTTTCAAAAAACGTTACAAAGGTAAATTATAAATGAAGAATGATATTTAGAAAGGCTTAATATAAAATGGGAAATGAAAAATGAAAAATGAAGGCTGAAAAATCCCACTTCCACTATGTTCTTTGTGAAACCTCTTTTCCCTCTGTGTAAGAATTAACACGGATAATACAGTGAATTTGGAATCCTAGTATTTTCATCCTCTCATTCTACCAAGTGTCACTTTTTATTGCCAATTGTCCGATTTTATTTGAAAGCTAACAGAATAGCTTTAGTTTTGTTTGTAGAATTAGAATAATATGGATCAAACGAAACGTTTTTATTGGTTTGCGCAATTTTTAGGATGGTTGTCCTATTGTGGTATTCTTACCTTATCAGTATACACAGACAATCCAGCGCGTATTGATTCGATTTTTATTATCAATCTTACCATATTGTTCTTTTCAGGTGTTACCATAACGCACATTCAACGGGTTGTTTTCATACGTTTAGGGTGGTTAGCATATCGTTTGCCTAAATTGATTCCTAGATTATTATTATCATCCATTATAAGTGCTTTTTTTATTTCTGGAATTGATATCATAACTGATTATTTTACCAATCCACATTTCAAATTAATGACGATAGCTAATGTGGTAGGAATTGTACTTTCCGCTTTTATTCTCGTATTATTTTGGAATGCTATTTATTTTACTTTTCACTTTTTCCGAAAATCAAGACTGCATGAAATGTCTAATTTAGAATTGATAGCAACGAATAAAGAGAGTGAGTTGAAAAATCTTCGTTCTCAATTGAATCCTCATTTTTTATTTAATTCTTTGAATAGTATTCGTGCTTTGATTGAGATTGATCCAGGTAAAGCTAAAACATCAGTGACGACTTTATCTAACTTACTACGTCAGTCATTGGTACTTGGAAAAGAAAAAATGGTTACTTTAGAAGATGAACTAAAATTAGCCAAGAATTACCTCGATTTAGAAAAAATTCGTTTTGAAGAACTGCTAGACATTAAATGGCACATCGATGAGGATTTAATGACCTTCGAAATCCCTCCATTTAGTATTCAGATGCTAGTTGAAAACGCAATTAAACATGGGATTTCAAATCTACAAGATGGAGGAGAAGTTGGAGTTCATGCTGTGAAAAAAGAAACGGAAATCATGATAGAGGTTTGCAATACAGGTTCACTCAACAATACAAAAGACATTGGAATTGGTATAGTCAACATCAATAAAAGACTGAAATATCAGTTTGGAGATCGATTTTCTTTTCACTTGTATGAAAAATTAGATTGTGTTTACGCAGAAATAGTAATAAAAAATGAAGAAATTTAAGACAATTATCATAGACGATGAACGTTTAGCGCGTGTAGAGTTGAGAAATTTACTTGCTAAATTCGATGAAATTGAAATCATTGATGAAGCTAAAAATGGGGAAGAGGGAATTGCTAAAATTAAAGAATTACAACCTGATTTAATTTTCTTGGACATTTCTATGCCTGGAATGACTGGATTTGAAATGATTAAGAAACTTGACGAAATTCCACATGTTATTTTCGTGACTGCTTTTGATGAGTTTGCTCTAAAAGCTTTTGAAGTAAATGCTATGGATTATCTTTTAAAACCCATTGAAGACGATCGATTGGATCAAGCCATTCAAAAGTTGAAAATTGAAGACGATTTTGAATCTACTACTGAGATTATAGCTCAGAATGAACATCTTTTAACAATAGAAGATAGAATTTTTATCAAGGACGGTGAAAAAACTTTCTTTCCAAAGCTATCTGAGGTACGATTATTTGAATCGGATGGGAATTACATTAAAATTCATTTCGGAAAGAATCGTCCGTTGATCTTACGATCATTGAATAGCTTTGAGCAAAAACTTGATAGTAAATCATTTTTTCGAGTAAATCGTAAGTTTATCGTAAACCTCGATTTTGTCGTTGATGTAGAAAACTGGTTCAATGGTGGTTTACGCTTAGAATTGTCTACAGGAGAAAAAGTGGAAGTTTCTAGAAGACAAGCGATACGTTTTAAAGAAAAGTTTGGGGTGTAAGGTACCGACTCAGCAAGAGGAATTTGTTTTAGGGAAGGTTAAGGCATAGATCCTAGAATCAGGATTTGATTTATAACAAAGACATTCTATTTAACATAATATTAATTATAAGACAGTACTAGTATTTCTAAAAAGTATGGGGAAATTGAATTCAATTAATAAAAGTGAAACTTTTTTAGGCTGAGAGCTGAATTCTCAAAGTTAAAAAGCTCAATGGAATGTCGAGAAACAAAAAAAGCTTCCTTTTCAGGAAGCTTTTTGTGACCTCGTCAAGATTCAAACTTGAAACCTCTACAGCCGTAATGTAGTGCTCTATTCAGTTGAGCTACGAAGCCATTTTGCATTGGGGGTAATTCCCTATTGCGAGTGCAAATATACAGAGTTTTTTATTGAATAAAAAGATTATTGCTAAAAAAAGATTGAAAATTATTTAATTTCTGCTGTAATTCCTTTTTCGAGTAAAGCAATACACATTGGCTCAAGTTCACTAAACACACCATGTTTTACTTGACACTTACCTTTGTAATGAACCAGCCACGTACATTGTTCAGCTTGATTAACAGTGTGTTTACAAACTTTTATCAATGATTCAATCACGTGATCAAAACTATTAAAATCATCGTTATATACAATTAAATCTTTCTTTTCAACTGCGACGTCTTCAATTAAAACATCAACATCAATTTCAATTTCGGGTGTTTTTTCTTCTCTATTCATCTTCTAATTCTTCAATTATTTCAGGATTTAACATGAATGTTTTTAATTCTGTCATTAAATTCTCTATATTTTCTTTTTCAATTCCGTAAAATCGAATTTCTAAACCATTCTCCATTTCTGTGATTTCGTGATAATACGTCGTTCTTAATATCCAATCCATAAAGTCACCAGGAATTACATTTGCATCCAACTGCACAGATATGTTATTTAAATTTAAGTTTAACTCGTTCACAGGCAAATAAACGGTATCTATATCATCTACAAAATTCCATAAACGTGGTAAATCATCAACATTCTTATAGATGTAAGATTTAACTCTTTTATCTCTCTCATCATAATAAAAAGAACCTTCTGCGTTATAACGGTTTAAAACATCTCGAGGAAATTCAGAAAACTCTTTTTTCGTTACGATTTGAATTCTTTGTTGTTCTATACGATCAATCTCTTCATTTGAAACTAGGTTCTTCATTGATACTGTATCAGTTCTAGAAACTGTATTTTGCTCCTCCTCTACCTTAACAACCTGTTTTGATGCCAATTCTGTTTGGAGGATTGAATTCCCATTCTCATTCAGTAAGTGTTTTGCATGAGCTAAAGGTATTCTCCCCCCTTGATAATAAGCAACAACGAAAGCGCCAACAATCCCTCGGACTAATGCTTCTTTTCTTCGAGGTAATGCTTCAGTAACACTATTAAATAATCCTGTATTGTATCGAATTTGTCCGTTTGGCAATCGTACGGTTAGTATTTCTGGTAAATTATATATCACTTCATCAGAAACTGGTCGATTAAAAACTCCAATTTGAACGGTGAAAAATAATCCTTGCATCATTTCAATTGGCTCGGCATCAACAGCTCCTGGCGCTTCATTGTAACTTAATTCAGGTACTTCTTTAACCTCCTTAGTTAATGGCAATCCAAGTTTTTTTGCAGTGTTTGTTGCAACTTCCACCATCAATTCATTCGTTCCTTTTGGCACACAAGTTCCATTTGCTTCCCTTCTTCTTGCTTCTCCAAAACCAATTCGTTCTCCATCACAATACGCAACGATAAAGGCATCTGAATAACCCAATTCTCTAATCGATTGACGTGCTTTAACAACTGTATTGGAATTATTGAAGAAACCAGCCATGTAGCGTGTAATTTTCGTTCCTTTGATTAACTCACCCGATACTGGAGTGAATTCTTTGAATAAATCTTGTGGAATTGGTTTAGAGAAAGCACCAATCTGTACACGATAAACCAAACCTGAAGGATTTTTAACATCTACAGGAATAGGATTGCTGGCAGAATATGTGCTTGCCTTTGTTGTGTTCATCGCAAAACCCTCACTTGGCATTTGTAACAATGCAGCGGTAACAGCAACCAATTTTAATGGTTTAATTCCTCGATAAACTAAATTCTGTATTTTCATTGCTTCATTTTTATCTTCAGGCAATTCTTGATTCGCTTCGTACTTTTTCTGAATTAAGTCAACATTTAGAATTTCAATTTCTTTTTCAATTGCTTTCACTTTAGAAGCTCTTTCTTTGACTTCATCGGAAGAAACTGGATTTGCTGAAACTCCTAACTTTCTAATATTTCTTCTCTCTTCAATTAATTGTTTTTCTAAAATACGTAATTGATTCTCAATTTCCAATACTTTAATCGCTTTTTCTTCATAGGATTTATAATTATCGGAAGAGGCAATTTTTCGCTCCTCATTAAAAGTAATCTCAACTTGTTTTGCTGCTACAGGAATATATTCGGCTGGTTTTTCTTGAATGATGATTTTATCTTCGATTGCTTTCAGCTTAGTTTCCATGAGTGCTTTTTCTGCAACTAATCCTGATTTGACTTCTTTCAATGCTGGAATTTCTTTCTTTTTAGCTTCCTCTATTTCTTGTTCTACCTGAATAATCTCTGTCGTCAACTCCCCTATTCTAATCGTGAATTTTCTTCGTTGTTGCTCTAATTCTTCTGGAGTTGAGAGTGAAATATCAAATTCTTCTTCTATGTTTTTGATTTTTTCTTCAGCAATTGTACTTGCTATCGTATTGTTCAGTTGGTCTTGTTCCAATACGGCCTTTTGTATCAAGTATTCTCTTTCTGCATCTGATTTAGCTTTTTTTGCTTCAATCTCAATCCGTTCTATTTCTTTTGTTTTCTCCTTATTTACCTCTACTGTTTGAGCTATTATCGGAGAATTATCACTGGATTGTTTAGCAAGTTTCTCCAAATCATTCATCATCTCTATATTCTCAGTTTTCACCGAAGATAATGATTTCTTATTGTTGTTTGAACTGGTGTCAATAATCTGATTATCAATATTTTCTGAAATATCACTTAATTCTTCTCTTAAGCTATTTTCACGCAGAATGCTTTCATCAAACGCTACTTCATAAACAGCCTTATCCAATTCAACCGTCACAGAAAACCTTCTTTTTTGTTGCTTCTCAATCTCCTCTATTTTGGATTGTAATTTTTCTTGCAATACAAGTTCTCTGTCTGCTTTTTGCTCATTTTTTGACGTTGAATTTCCAGCTTCAATTTCCGCAATGTCATCAGAATATTTCTCATCAACTTCAAGAATGACTTGCTCAACCTCACCAACAGAAATTGATGCAATTGCTTTAGTTTTCTGAGCCTCAACTTTTGAGAACTGTTTACTCTCTAGTTCCTTGAGAATGGTCAACTCCTCTTTTAATCGTTGATTTTCTTTATCTTTTGATAGAAGTTTTTCGGTTGATTCAATTTTTTCGGTAATTCGTTTGAATTTATTTTGTTCTACGAAAAGAATATTCTTTTCTTTTTCAAATACACTGGCATCTGAAGATTGAATATCGGCCAATTCTTGCTCATACGTTGCATTAATTTCTAATACTAATTCTTCACGAACTTGCTGCTCATTGTTTGCTAAATTAGTATCAGACAATTGTTCAATTTCAACCGTTCTATCTTTGATAGCTGCTTGTTTTCCCTCAATTAGATGTGATAAAACTTCTTGTTTTGCGATTAATTGCGAATTCTCTTTATCTTTTTTTAATGTTTTTTCAACCTTATTTTGAACAGTCATTAATTCATTTAAAACTGCGAGGTCTTCTTTGTTCAATGCTTCTAATTTTTCTATTTCTGAGAATGAAGAACTATCCTTAATGCTTTCTATTTTTTCGGTATAATTGGGTGCAATCTCATTTAAAATAGCTGCAGAAGTAACTTTGTTATCAACTACTTCATTGCTTTGATTGTCTTGTTTATCATCCGTAGAGTTTTCAACTACATCACTCTGCAGGACTTCAATTTCTCTCTCAAATATTTCATTTTCCTTCGTAATCTCTTTGACAAACGTATTCAATTCTTTCTGTTCTTGTTTTTTCTCCTTAGAAGATGGGTTTTTTGCCAACACAGAACGCACCTCAATTAATCGAGTATCAATTTCTTGTAGAATTTCATTGTTTACATCAATTTTTGCTTGATTTTTTTCTATCTCAGAATAAGAATCATCACTATCAATTTCATTAAAAGTTTTAGAACGATTTTCTTTCAATTCTTTGAATTTCTCAGCGGCAATTGCATTTTTTTCTGCAATGATTTCTTTTTCAAAGCTTTCATTTTCAGTTTCTATTTGTTTTTTCTGTGCAAGAATTTGTTCTTTCTCTTGAATCAATGAATTGTTTTCATCGTCCTCAGAAATCATACTTTCAAGAACATTCAATCGTTCTGATAACTCTTGTTTGGTTTCATTATTTAACGCAATGATTTTAGCTCTTTTACGTTCAGAAGATAATTCGCTGGATTGCTGAATTTCCTCTTTTCTCTCGTTATAATTAGCAAAAATATTTGTCGCTACGTCGTTTTTAGAAGTTTGATTTTCTACTACTTCTGGAACATAATCAGCAGCTAATTCTGGATGTTCTTCTTCCAACGTTTTAATTTCCTTTTCAATCGAAAGAATGGCTGTATTTTCTTTGTTATTATTTGTTTTTGCTAAAATCTCAATAACTTCTGACTTGAGGTTTGTATAATCATTCTCCTCCGCCATTGCTTTTTGTACAGAGGCAATATTGTTGTCAAGCACGTATAATTGTTCGTTTTTTTCGTCAATACGTTGTTGGTTAGAAGTAATCATCTCGTCCAAAAGGTCTATTTCCTCCTTCTGTGATGCTATTTTATTTTTAATCGTTTCTTTTTCTTTCTTTTTAGCGGTCGGCAATGAATTTTCTAACAGAATATTGGATGAATGTAAATCACTTTTATTCTTCTCGTAAGAAAGTTGTTTTTGATTCAATTCTTTAATTTCATTACTCAATGCAATGCTTTTTTCAATCATTTCATTTACTACTTTCGTAGGCGATTGTTTTTGAGTTTTATGTATTATTGTCTTTTTAGAAATCAATAATGACAATGCTTCTTCTTCTTTTTCCTCAGAAATTAATTGCTTAAAATCATCTTCTAATTTTTGCAGCTGATTGTTTCCATCCAAAGAAATTGAAGTTGCAGCTACTTTATTCTTCACATTCTCTAATTGAGTAATTTCGGCAATCAATGTGTTTTTTTCATTCTCAATTCGCAATGATTCAGACAATAATTCATGTTTCTCTTTTGGGTTTGATGATTCTGCTATTCGTGAATTTAAATCGGACAGTGTTGTCTCGTAAACGTTTAATAATTTTGATTTCTCAACAATTTCATGATTAACATTTGAAATGATTTGTTGAATTTGTTTTTGCTTCAATTCTTCCGTAAGTGCCAATTCTTCCAATTGATTAGATACTTCACGGATAGACATTCCTGAAAAGCCAATTTCTGCGAGAATTTTATCTCTATTTTGCTGAGCATCCAATTCTTTCAAATCAAATTGGTCAATATTAACATCCAATGCGGCTTTTTTACGAATGACTTCAGCAATCAATGCCTCTGCTCCTTCTACTTTTTCATCAAATAAATTGACAATTTTCACGATTTCCTCACCATCAACGGTGGTATGAATAGCTTTTTGTTTCAATGGTCGGAATTCATCCAAGAACGGTAATTCAACAACAAACTTGTACACGTCGTCAGAGCCATCAACTTTTACTTCGTAATTGTATTTTCCTCCTTTTGGAAAAACGAATGAATATTTACCTGATTTATTGGTTTTTATCTTACCAACTTGCTCTCCATTTGTAAAATTCGTCACATTGACAAACATTTTTTATTCTCTGGATTGATTTCAGAAAGAAAATCACCCATAATGATTACTTCACGAATTGGAACCCGAGCTACACGAACATTGTACACATGAAGTTTGCCATTCTCGCTCTGTCTTGCCGAGGCAAAATAAGCATTCTGAAAAGTTTTATCCACAACGTAGAATAAATCATCATCTGGTGAACTAATTGCAAAGTCAACATTCTCTGGTTTACCAAAAGAATTCGTGTTTGGGTCAAAAGTGGACATGAAAATATCGTAACCACCCATTGAATTATGTCCTTTAGAACTAAAAAACAGAAAATCACCACTGGAATGCAAAAACGGAAAGTCTTCATCTTCTTGTGTATTTACCTGTCCTGGTAAAAGTTGTGGTTCTCCCCATTTTCCGTTTGGCAAACGACGGCGAACATAAATATCTTTGTTGTCTCCATTTCCATAACTGGAATAATAAATGGCTTTTGCGTTTGGTGGGAAGTGTAGAATTGGAACATGTCCCTTTTTCTTATCCATTTTCGATTGGAACTCTTCAGAAACGAGGATCTCCCCTCCTACCGTTTCCATATTATCATATAATCGGAAAAATTTAGATTGGTCGATTTCTTTCTTATTCTTCACTACAATATCTGTAAAAGTGACCAATAATTTTTGACCATTCTTACACATTTCAATTTCTCGTTCAACGTTATAGCGCTTGTCTTTTTTTACACGTTTCGATAAATAAGTCGAATAGAATTGAATGGCTTCCTTGAATTGATAGTTAAGGTGCAACGATTTCCCATAGAAATAAAATGCACGAACATCTATATTGGGTTGTTTCACAGCATAACTTAAATACCGTATCGCTTTCGACTTGTGAAAAGAGTTGTACAAAAGACACGTTCCATATCGAAAATTGTAGTCTGCATTTTTAGGGTTCAACGAAAGTAACTGCAAATAAATAGGTGTAGCATCCACATACTGCTCTTTTTCGAACAATTTATCCCCATTCTCTTTTAGCTCTGATTCTGTTTGTCCAAACGAAAATTGAGCAATCAGCAAAAAGAAAAGGATTCGTATTGTATGCAATTTACAATTCATTGGTTAACAGCAGTCATTTAAGTCTTTGGATAATAATACGTTTCATTCATTAAAAGGTTCATTTTATTCTATTGAAACAATTCCAAGAACTTCGCTAAGAAAACAGAACTATTCGTCAACTCATATTTGAAGTTTTTCTTTTTACGTTTTTCTTCTTTCATTTCTGTTAAAGCAGCTTTCAATTCTTCATCTCCTGTTTTAATTCGCATCAGTCCGTCTTTCTTTTGCATTGTATAATGGAAGAAATAATCACGACCTCCTGGAATATTCATAAATAATGTGAAACGATCGCCTCCTCCTTTCGAATAAATTTGTTGAAAGAATGCTTGGAAAGGTACATATTTCATTACTGGTTCATTGTACATACTCACAAGAATTGCAGAATTAACATTTGAAATTAGACCTTTGTTTTGAGATTTATTCGAATCGTAAGAACTTAACCTCACTCCTGTTAAAGTAATCGTTTGTTGCAATCCTTTAGGAAGTTTTTTCACTTCTCCCAATCGAACATATTCATCTTTCAATTTATCAACCGCTTCTTGTCCCTCCCACTCAACGATGGCTTGTTCTAATGTTGTTGAAGCAAAAGTCATTGGTTTTAATCCTTCAATTTCATTGATTCTTTTTGCGACATCCTGCATAATACCTTTATCCATTGCCATATTAAAACGCATGGTCAAGTTCATAGAAGTCTGCCCCGATTTTTGGTCATAATTTACAACTCCAACAGATTCTACGGTTACATCACCGAAATCCATTCCTAAATCAATCACTCCCATTCCGTTCATTGAGCAACTTTCGGTATGTAATGCTAAATAGTTTCCTGCTTCTCCCTGATTGATTAATTTATCTTTTGAAGCAATTTCAAATTGATTAGAGCCATAATTATATTGTAATAATCCACTCGAAGTCATTACAATTGGGTCATTTTCATCGATTAATGAAGAAAGGAATGTTGGGTACAAGATTAAACTATCTGTTTTAGGAGAATCTCTCCAAACAATCCCTGCAGAAAGTGAGTTCCCTTCCAAATCCTTCATTGAGCTTGTTACAGGAATTTGAATATTATTAGGATCCAACTCAGAAGAGAAAGCCATCCAGTTTCTATCAAATTTATCACAAGAATGGATAATTCGAGTTGCTCCATTAAATGAAATCAATGGATTAGCAGCTTTTATCGCAACATCACCGTAGTAATCAAACTCCGGACTTAATTTGAAGTTCATTTCTGGTGTAACAACGCCTGATGCAATTGTTTGGTACGACGTATCCAATCCAATATTATTCATTTCAATATAAGTTACCGTACTATCTTTATCATAATAAGGATAGTTCCCTTTTGCTGAATATTTTCTTCGTGCAAGAATCTCAACTTCTGCATCCTCAAAACTATGGTATTTCGTAATATAATTGGCTACAATTCGAGAATGTTCTAACTTATCTAATTTAGCTTTCTTACGAATATTCACTTTCATGCTATCAGGATAAATACGAGCATCGGCAATGTCAATGTATTCAACGTTGTCACAATAAATGACTTTTTCTTTCAAATCAAATTTTGCACGAGGAGCTCTAAACTGTAGTGAATCTTGTTTCGGGTGTGTTGAAAAGAAATTCGGACCAACCAAATCTACTCCTGTATTGATTGCAATGTCTCTTTCCTCTTTCTTTTGCATTTCAATGGACAATTCATCCATTAACCAAGAAAATTGATCCATTTTACACATGTATTGATTGACAGGGAATTCTACAACTGATTCACCTTGATTCGAATTAAACTCTCCCTTTCTATCTTTAAACGAAACGTGTGCTTTTACATTGTCAGTTTTAAATGCAAGTGCATTTTCAGAAACATCATCACTTTCGTTTCTCAAGTTAAAACTGGCCGTATCTGCGTCAATATCATATCTTTTGTAATTGAACTTATCGGAAACCAAGGTAGCACTCACAAAAGTCATTAGTCCATTTCCTGTCATTCCTGAAGGTTGAACAATCGCTGTACCTCTTAATTTTGCTTCATTATTAAAGAAACTTAAATCATTCTGAGGTGTTGACTTAACCTTTAGAATTTTATTTTGAGGAATATATGTTATGTACACATCTTCACCAATCACATCAGGAAACTGAATCCCACTTTCAACAGGGGAATTTACGAAACTTGCATATCCTACTGTTGAGTCAGGCAAAAAGTCAAGGCTTTTGATTCAGATACTGATTTCACAAAGTTAATCACACCAGAACCTTGCAATCCATTGTTTGAGAGGACAATTTTGTTTTCGTATTTTGCTTCAGGACCATAGAAATTTAATCCACCTTCAGGTGCAATTGTCGAAAAACCGAAGGAATAATCAGGCATTATTTTTAAATCCTCTTTTATTTTTGGAAAAATCCCTGCTGATACTAACTCACCTTTTAATCGAAAAGTTTTTTCTTCAAAATCATTCAAACTATCTCTTAGAAAAGGTTCAACTGTATAATAAAAACGTGTACTGTCATAAGCTCCACGATAAATATATTCTGAGTTATAAAATATTTTAGAAGAATTTTCAACTTTTAATTTTGGATAATCTCCAAAGTCCTTGCTATTTCCTGAACGATTTGTAGGTGAATCAACTAAAATTTCTCCAGTTATTCCTGCTAAGCTGCTTTGCATTGGAATTGGTTTAGGTCCATCTTGTTGCTTCATCGGGCGTACTCTGAATAAAGCTTGGTCAGTTTTTAAAAGTGTGAATTTATATTCATCGTAATTAAATTTTGCTGCAATTGTATTGACTTCTAATTTCCCTGCATTAATCCACCCAGAGAAATTAAAATCTCTATTCTTTTTCACTTTCACATCACTTCCGCTTGGAAACACCATTGTATTGTTTTTTGCAGAAATCATTATATGATCTATTGCTATAATATCTAAGTCAAAATTAGTAAGACTCATGGTTGCAAAATTCTTCAGCGACCTTCTTTCTTCATTTTGCTTTTTATACAATTCTTGAACTGATTGGAGGTATTTATCTTTTTTAATTTGTTCTGGAGAATATCCGGTTAGTTTTTTAGGTCTAAAATCGGATTTAAAAACCATATTATCATAATCTATTTTACCTGCTTTTGCTTTTACAAAAGTTTCTAGTTTCTGATTAACAACGACAGTCTTGTTTTCAGTGTCATAACTAATGAACCCCATGTTAGAGAGTTTCAATAAAGTTGACTTTGCTTGAGAAATTGTCAAACCTAAAGCTGATGCTGCCTTCCCTTCAGTTAGAATATATTCATCGTATTTATAGCAATACCTAGAAATCGCAACCAATGGATGAACGGACGCCATTCCTTGAAGTCTATCATACACTTCTTCATCGAAGAATAAATTTGATTCAAAACTTGCAACTTTCTGTTCTTGGGAAGTACCGAACTCGAAAGTGAATAATAAGTTAGCATCTCCTTCATTACAGATGATTTTTGGAACATAAATTTCCATTTGGTGATAAGAATCGATAAATGGTGAACTGCCTATTCCGTTTCCAAATCGAGTTAATTCAATTTTCTTTTTGGTTAAATCATACACAAAATTAATTCCTGCATGTGTAATTGAATCACCTGAAGATAAATAAAGTGCCATTATGGACTTCTTAATCTTTACTTTTTCTTCTGTGATAAAAATTTGGGGTGATTTTGCAACAATAAAAGGAACTCCTTCTTTTTTGTAAGTAATCTTCGCCATCTGATTTACCGTACCTGTACCAATACAACTTGCACCTTGTAATGCAAAACCACCAGTATAATCGATATTCTGAACAATGTCTTTGATTAATAATTTACGATTGAAAGATAAAAATTGAGGATAGACTTTATCTGTTTCACGATTAATTTTAAAAGCTCTATCATTCAAAGAACCTTCAATTGGTTGATTAAAATATGGTGAAGTCAATAAAACAGAATCAATTCTGATCGTCGAAGATTTTAAAGAAACTTTGTAATGATTCACTTTTGCAAAAGTTTCTTTCGGATTCAAGCCAACTTTTTCCCATGTTACTGTTCCTTGATTACCTTCCCATTTCTTCAAAAAAGGATCATAAATTCCTTCAGTATTAATCACTACAGCAGAATCAATTATAGCTCCTTTATCTTTTGATTTTTTACTGTGAATACGGCAAACTAAGTTTCCATTTTTAAAACGAATGAAAGCCTTTTTATCATACACAAACTCATATTCTCCACCGATATAGTACCATTTAAAATTTGAAGAAGTTGCAATGCTAGATACTGAAAAGAAACCGGCAGACATCGTAGTAAAGTCTTTAATTTTCTTTACATTTCTCGATTTTAGTAATTTATCAACTGAATTATGCCAAGCGTTATAACTTTCATTGGATTGTTTGTTTTTAACGAAAGAACTCACTGAGAAAACATAATTATAAATTGTAGGATAAGGTTTAATTTTCTTACTCTCCATTAAATTACAAACCTCCACCATTTTAGTGAAATAATTATCCGGGAATTCTGATGTTTCCAGGAGTTGTTGTGGAAGTTCTTTCTTTGAAAAGTCTTGAAACTCACCTCTACCGTATTCACTGAGTGCTTTTTGAAATTCTTTGACAAACTTCTCTCTGTCATTACTGTAACTCTGAGAAAAAGAAATTGTGGCTAAAAAAGTTATGATTCCGGTTAAAAGTAGTTTCATCATTTGATTTATTTTTTAATTAGTTGTATCGCTGCCCATTCATCTTTTCCAAACAACTTTACTTGGGAAAGTTGAAAGTTTGAAGCAAAATCAATTAGCTCTTCAACATCTGTAGAGAAAAAACCACTCAACAGTAGCGTCCCTCCAGAATTCAAAGCTTGACTATACGATTCCATATGGTTTTTAAGGATGTTTTTATTGATGTTAGCAATGATTAAACCAAATTTTTCATCACCAACCTGATCGATATCTCCACATACACAACGTATATTCTTCGATTGGTTTCTTTCTGCATTTTCTATGGCATTTACCACAGACCAATCCTCAATATCGATAGCCAATATATCTTTCGCGCCTAAATTCTCCGCTATTATTGCTAAAACTCCTGTTCCTGTTCCCATATCAAGGACTTTTTCTGGCATTGAATCCAATTCGAATAATGCTTTAGTCATCATCCAAGTTGTTTGATGATGACCAGTCCCAAATGACATTTGAGGTTGAATTTTAACTATCATTCCTTTTTTTTCAAAGTCATCATGGAAAGGAGCAAGAATTGTAGCGTAATCTTCAACATATACAGGTTTGAAATCTGATTCCCATTTAGCGTTCCAATTCTGATAGGGAATTGTTTTTTGCTCAATCGAAAAAGTAAACATTTCATTTTCTTTCAAGGAAGTTGATTCAATTGCTTTATCTACATCAATATCTGCATTTGCATAAGCAATGATTCCTTTTTCTGTTTGCACAAAACTTTCAAAGCCTTGCTCTGCTAGTTCAGCAGTTATGACTTCATCCCAAGGAGATTTAGGGCTTAATTCGATCGTTAATTCGATTGTATCCATTAAAAAGAATGAATTAAGGCATTAAAATCTTCCGCTTTTAGTGCTGCACCACCAATTAATCCGCCGTCAACATTTTGACAAGCAAATAATTCTTTCGCATTTGATGGCTTGCAACTTCCACCGTACAAAATAGAGACAGATTCTGCTGTTTCTTTATCATATTTTTCGGTGATCCAAGAACGAATATTTCTATGTATATCCTCTGCTTGTTCAGAACTTGCCGTTTTACCAGTTCCAATTGCCCAAACAGGTTCATAAGCAATAATTTTATTTATCATTTGCTCTTTCGTTAGATGAAACAGAGATTCATTCAGTTGATGTCGCACAAAAGTCAATTCATCTCCATTTTCTCGAATAGCAAGAGGTTCTCCACAGCAAAATATAAATTCAAAATCATTTTTAATGGCTTGATTT
>JAJRQQ010000022.1 GCA_024280155.1 Bacteroidota bacterium | reverse complement strand
TACGGTAAGTGCAGGAGTTGACCAAACAGTATGCGCTGGAACACAAGTAACATTGACAGGTTCAGGTGCGACTTCTTATGCTTGGGATAATGGAGTAACGAATGGAACGCCATTTACTCCTACAACAACGACAACTTATACCGTAACAGGAACAGATGCGAACGGTTGTACAAATACAGACCAAGTAATTGTTACAGTAAATGCTTTACCTACGGTAAGTGCTGGAGTTGATCAAACAGTTTGTGCTGGAACACAAGTAACATTGACAGGTTCAGGTGCAACTTCTTATGCTTGGGATAATGGAGTTACAGATGGAACACCATTCACGCCAACAGCAACTACAACTTATACCGTAACAGGAACAGATGCGAATGGTTGTACAGATACAGACCAAGCAATTGTAACAGTAAATGCTTTACCAACGGTAAGTGCCGGAGTTGACCAAACAGTTTGTGCTGGAACACAAGTAACATTGACAGGTTCAGGTGCAACTTCTTATGCTTGGGATAATGGAGTAACGAATGGAACGCCATTTACTCCTACAACAACGACAACTTATACAGTAACAGGAACAGATGCGAATGGTTGTACAAATACAGATCAAGTAATTGTTACAGTAAACGCTTTACCTACGGTAAGTGCCGGAGTTGACCAAACAGTTTGTGCTGGAACACAAGTTACATTGACAGGTTCAGGTGCGACTTCTTACGCATGGGATAATGGAGTAACAGATGCAACACCATTCATACCAACAGCAACGACTACTTATACCGTAACAGGAACAGATGCGAATGGTTGTACAAATACAGACCAAGTAATTGTAACAGTAAACACTTTACCTACGGTAAGTGCTGGAGTTGATCAAACAGTTTGTGCAGGAACACAAGTTACATTGACAGGTTCAGGTGCGACTTCTTACGCTTGGAACAATGGAGTTACTGATGGAACACCATTCACACCAACAGCAACGACAACTTATACCGTAACAGGAACAGATGCAAATGGTTGTACAAATACAGACCAAGTAGTTGTTACAGTAAATGCTTTACCACAAGCGCCTATTGTTTCAACAAGTGGTTCTACGTCAATTTGTTCAGGTGATTCAGTGGTGTTAGTATCTTCAGAACCTACAGGAAATGTCTGGTCAAATGGTGCTACAACAAGTAGTGTTTCAGTGATGAACGCAGGAATATATACTGTAACTTATACAGATATGAATGGTTGTTCAGCAACGACATCAGGAGTGCAAGTTGTTGTGAATCCAAATCCACCTACGCCGACAATAACAGCATCTGGGGTGTTGACATTCTGTGAAGGAGGTTCTGTAGATTTAACTTCATCTTCGTCTTCAGGCAATGATTGGTCAACAAATGAAACAACACAAACTATAACTGTGAATTCGTCAGGACCATACACTGTTACATACACTGATGCAAATGGATGTTCATCAACATCGTTGCCAACAACAGTAACGGTAAATGCATTGCCAAATGTTTCTTTTGCGGCATTGGATACCGTTTGTTCTTATAATTCTCCAATTACATTAACTGGAGGAGCTCCAACAGGTGGTACTTACTCAGGGTCAAGTGTTACAGGAGGTCAATTTGACCCTGTGATTGGGATTGGAGCATATACATTGACTTATTCGATAACAGATGCAAATGGTTGTTCGAATAATACAACTTCTGATATTGTTGTAGATGGTTGTGTAGGTATAGATGAAACAGGAATGGAGAACATCTCTGTGTATCCAAATCCAACTTTTGGAACATTAAATATCAATGCAGAAGAAACGCAAATTGAGTTCGTAAGAATTTACGATGCAGCAGGAAGACTAATCAATGAGTTGGTGGTTGGAAATCAAACATCAATTCAAATTGACATGAATGATTATTCGAGTGGTGTATACTCAATAGAAGTTCATGGTTCATCTTCCGTGTACAGAACACAAATATTTAAAAATTAATAAAAGGTCATAAGTTAGGAAAGGGGGGGTCGGAAACGATGCCCTTTTTATGTGCTTAAGAATTGAAAGATTATTATCTTTATTCTTTTAAACAATAAAATGTTTCCAATGGGTAAAATTAAAATAAATGGACATGGGCATATTCTTCCTGAACCGAAGGAAATTCCACAATTTATGAAGGATAAAAAATTATTTTGGATTGGAGACGATAAAAAATTCATGTATCAAGATAATTTGTCACGACCGATAACTGATGATAGTTTTTTCTTTAATGAGAAGATTGAGTGGATGGAGAAGCACAACATTGATCATGGAGTAATGTTAAACCTTTCTCAATTGTATTGCAATGGTTGGGAGAAATCTGATACATTTGATACAATTCGTTGGCAAAATGATTTTAATCACAGTGTTCAAGAACGAAGACCTGATATTTTTACTACAGGATTTGTAGTACAACCACTTTATATCGATGATGCTTTAAATGAGATAGAACGTTGTGTGAATTTAGGAATGAATTTACTGTGTTTGCCGACACATTTTTTGAATAAAGAAGGTGAATGGCTCTCTGTTGTTGATGATTCTACTTTACCCATCTTTGAATTGGCAGATAAATATGGCTTAGCGATAGAACTTCATCCTTATGATGCACAGAAAATGGTAAAATTGAAAGATGCATATTGGCGTTTTCATTTGGTTTGGATGATGGCACAAACAGCAGATACACTTCATTTATACGCGCTAAAAGACTATGCAAATCGTTTTCCAAATATCCGAACTTGCTTTGCACATGGTTGTATGTTAGGACAAGCGAACTACGGAAGAAGATTACAAGGATATGATGGTCGACCGGATTTGTTTTGTGATGTGAATGACCCTAGATGTTCTTTAGGTCATAAAAATATCTTTTTTGATACATTAGTGCACGATTCCTATACATTACAATTACTAAAAATACGCGTTGGAACTTCTCAAATTGTTGCAGGATTAGACGATCCATATCCTTTGGGAGAAATGGAAGGGGTTGCTAATTCTTACCCAGGACGAGTAATTGATTTTGCTGTTCAAGAGAATATTATTTCTCAAAAAGAATCAGATGAAATTTGGTATGACAATGTTTTACGTTGGTTAGGGAAGGAGAAGCTGTAATTATTCGTTCTTAATTCTTAATTTTACGACCTTAATTAAATAATAATGGCACAAAAACCATCCATTCCGAAAGGAACAAGAGATTTCTTACCTGCAGAAGTTGCAAAAAGAAATTACATATACAACACCATTCGTAAATCATTTGAGGTTTATGGATTTTCTCCAATCGAAACACCTTCATTTGAATTGTCTTCGACTTTATTGGGAAAATACGGTGAAGAAGGAGATCGTTTGATTTTTAAAATTCTAAATTCTGGCGAAAAAGTTCGGAAAGCGGATTTAAAAGCATTGGAAGATGGAAATTTAGCTCGTTTTTCAAATTCTCTTTCTGAAAAAGCATTGCGTTATGATTTGACTGTGCCTTTTGCTCGTTTCGTTGTGCAACATCAGAATGAAATTTCTTTTCCGTTTAAAAGGTACCAAATTCAACCAGTTTGGCGCGCTGATAGACCTCAACATGGTCGATACCAAGAATTTTATCAGTGTGATGCAGATGTTGTCGGAAGCGATTCTTTGTTATATGAAGTGGATTTCGTTCTTCTTTTTGATGAAGTTCTTTCTAATTTAAAGTTACCCGATTTTACAATTAAAATAAATAACCGTAAGATTCTTTCTGGTATTGCAGAAATCTGTGGAGAAGAAGATAAAATAATTTCAATCACTGTTGCTATTGATAAATTGGATAAAATTGGTGTAGATGGTGTAGTTAAAGAATTACTTGAAAAAGGAGTTTCAGAGAATGCCATCGAGAAAATTAAACCTTTGTTCGAAATTTCAGGTTCTACAGAAAGTAGATTGAAACAAATGAAAGACTTTCTTTCTTCAAGTGAAATTGGAATTGAAGGCATCAATGAATTGGAATTTGTTCTTGAAAAAGTGAATGAATTAGGTATTCGTACAGCAAAAATTGAATTCGATGTTACACTTGCAAGAGGATTGAACTATTACACCGGTGCAATTTTCGAAGTGAAAGCAAATGGTGTGAAAATGGGATCTATTTGTGGAGGCGGAAGATACGATGATTTGACTAGTATTTTTGGAATGAAAGATATGTCAGGTGTCGGAATTTCTTTTGGTGCTGATAGAATATACGATGTATTGACAGAGTTAGATTTATTTCCTGCAACCGTAGATAATTCTTTAGAACTTCTTTTTATCAATTTCGGAGAAGAAGAACAAAGTTATTGCTTGAAATTAATGAAGGAAATACGGAAAAATGGAATTTCTTCAGAAATGTATCCAAAGTCAGCAAAAATGAAGAAGCAAATGAAGTATGCCAATGATAGAGGTGTGAAAAATATTGCTTTGGTTGGAAAGAATGAAATGGAGGAAGGAATAATTCAACTGAAAAATATGGATACAGGAGAGCAAATTGGACTCTCATTAGAGCAAGTGATTGAAAAATTGAAAAAATGAGTGAATTTATAATCAACAACCAATGGATTTCAATTTCAGAAATGGATGAAATACTACAATCAAATGTACCATTGGCACTTTCAGAAAAAGCAAAAAAACAAATAGTTATTTGTCGTGATTTTCTTGACCAAAAAGGGAAAGATGGAGGGAAACTCATATATGGTGTGAATACGGGTTTTGGATCTTTGTGTAATACCGCCATTTCTGAGCGTGATTTAAGCACTTTACAAAGTAATCTCGTGAAATCACACGCCTGTGGAATGGGGAAAACTGTGCCAAATGAAATTGTTCGAAGAATGATTCTTTTAAAAATACTCGGATTGTCTCATGGAAATTCTGGCGCACAATTGGAAACGATTGAACGTCTAATTTTAATGTACAATGAATCAATTTTTCCTGTTGTTTATGAACAAGGGTCACTTGGTGCTTCTGGAGATTTAGCTCCGTTGGCTCATCTTGCTTTGCCTCTTTTAGGGGAAGGAGAAGTGATTATGGAAGGAAAAAAAGTCCATTCTTCAGAATTCTTGAAAAAATATAACCTAAAACCAATTATTCTTCGCTCAAAAGAAGGGCTAGCTTTGTTAAATGGAACACAATTTATGAGTGCTTTTGCTTCTTACGCGGTTTCAAATGCAAAGAAATTATACCAACAATTTAATTTAATTGGAGCTTTATCTTTGGAAGCTTATGATGGTAGAATTAACCCTTTTCAAGCGAATGTGAATGAAATTCGCCAACAAATTGGACAAATATCTGTGGCAAAAGAGTTCAATGAGATATTAAAAGGAAGTGAAATGATTGCTCGAACAAAAGAGCATGTACAAGATCCGTATTCTTTCAGATGTATTCCTCAAGTGCACGGTGCTTCGAAAGATGCAATTGATTATTGTGCGCAAATTGTTGAAAGAGAAATCAATGCAGTAACGGATAATCCAACTGTTTTTGTGGAGGATGATGACGTCGTTTCAGCAGGAAATTTTCATGGGCAACCTTTGGCTATTTCAATGGATTTCTTAGCAATTGCTTGGGCAGAATTGGGTTCGATTTCTGAACGTAGAGTGTATAAATTAGTATCTGGAACAAGAGATTTACCTGCGTTTTTAGTAGCAAATCCAGGGTTGAATTCTGGATTTATGATTCCTCAATACACAGCAGCTTCAATTGTGAGTCAAAATAAACAGTTATGTTCTCCAGCTTCAGTAGATTCTATTGACTCTTCAAATGGGCAAGAAGATCATGTAAGTATGGGGGCAAATGCAGCAACGAAACTATATAAGGTTGTGCAAAATTGTTTTTCTATTCAAGGGGTAGAACTAATGGCAAGTGCTCAAGCAATGGATTTTAGAAAAGAAAAGTCATCACCAAAAATTGAAAAATTGAGAAGTGATTATAGAAAAGCTGTTCCTTTTATTGACGTTGACTGTTACATGCATCCACTTTTGAAGGAAAGTACAAATTTTGTAAAGAATAATTTAATTTAAAAAATAAAAAGATGAATGAATTTGATAATTTGGATAATGGAATGATTCAAGAAAATCAACCAAGGCCTACTTTTTTAACAGTTTTATGTGTTTTAACATTTATCACAACTGGATTGAGTGTGTTTTCATCAATTTCCAGTTTACTTTCTGGACCTTTGAGTGATGAAGCAATGCTTGAATCAAAAGTGCAAATGGCTAAATCAATTGCTGATTTGAAAGAAGCTGGAATGGACTCATGGATACCAATGATGGAACAAATTCAAGCAATGACGGTTCAAGCAAATGATCAATTTTTTTTAGCGACAACCCTGTCTTTTATTGTAGCTTCAATTGGTGCTTTTGCCGCAATGAAAATGTGGAAAGGATTTAAGCAAGGATTTCACTTTTACATTGTTTACTGTTTATTGTCTGTGATGTCGATTTACCTATATGTTTCACCTTCAGATGTACCGAGTGTGATTGTGATTTTTAATTTAATCTTCTCTGGCTTATTCATCTTTATGTATTCGAGAAACCTTAATTGGATGACGAAATAAGTACTCTTTTTCTGACAAGATTTCACCTTTGTCACTTATTGAGTGACACTCTGTCTTATTGTTAGCAATGGCAGTGTTTTTGACTTGTGGGAAAACAAAAAAATAATACAATCATGTCGAAAGATAAAAATATAAATAACGAAGAAGAAGTTCAAAATCAAGAGAATGTTGTTCTTGATGAAAATTCTACCCAAGAAGCTGAAGCATCGAATGGAGAAGAAAATACTGAATCAGGAAAAGAAGAAAATGTCGAACCTACTTGCGAAGAAAGATATACAGAATTGAATGATAAATACCTTCGAATTCATGCAGAGTTTGATAATTATCGAAAAAGAACGAATAAAGAAAAGATTGACATTATCTTAAATGCAAATGCTTCTTTGTTACGAGATTTAATTCCTGTGATTGATGATTTGGAACGAGCTATCCAGAACAATGAGAACAATGAGGATATCGATAGTGTAAAGGAAGGATTCAATCTTATCTTTAATAAATTCATTTCAATAATGAAGTCAAAAGGATTAGAATCAATGGACTCATTAGGTTCTGATTTTGATGCTGAAATTCATGATGCAATTGCAAAAGTTCCTGCCCCAACTAAAAAAGAGAAAGGAAAAGTAATTGATACCGTAGAGAAAGGTTACAAACTGAATGATAAAGTTATCCGTTTTGCAAAAGTTGTTGTAGGACACTAATACTTTTAAGAAAAAATAAATTGGTTCAAGAATGAGCGGTAAAAGAGATTATTACGAAGTATTAGGGGTTGCTAAAAGTGCTTCTGCAACAGAAATAAAGAAAGCATATCGAAAGTTAGCTTTAAAGTATCATCCGGATAAAAATGAAGGAGATACTGCTGCGGAAGATAAGTTTAAAGAAGCTGCAGAAGCATACGAAGTTCTAAGTAACGACGAGAAAAAATCTCGTTACGACCAATTCGGGCATGATGGAATGCGAGGCGGATTCGGCGGTGGCGGACAAGGAATGAATATGGATGATATATTCTCTCAGTTTGGTGATGTTTTCGGTGGTGGATTTGGCGGAGGTGGTTCTTTCGGAGGAAGTAGAGGGAGAACGAGAGTTGTTCGAGGAACCAATCTTCGTGTGAAAATGAAATTAACTTTGCAAGAAATTGCAGAAGGTGTTCATAAGAAAATTAAAGTAAACAAACTCGTTAATGCTGACGGTGTAACGTATAAAGATTGTCAAACTTGCCATGGAACTGGTCGAGTAACTCGTGTTGCTCAAACATTCTTAGGTGCAATGCAAACGCAATCAACGTGTAATGTTTGTCAGGGTGCTGGTAAAAAGATTGACAAAAAACCTTCTGGAGCTGATGATAAAGGATTAATTCGCAAAGAAGAAGTAATTGAAATTGATATTCCTGCTGGAGTTGAGGATGGAATGCAATTAAGCGTTACAGGAAAAGGAAACGCAGGACCGTTTAATGGAATTGCAGGAGATTTGATCGTTGTCATTGAAGAAGTTTCTAATCCTGATTTAAGGAGGGATGGAGAGAACCTTCATTATGATGCTTATGTGAATTTCGTAGATGCTGTACTAGGAGCATCTATCGAGGTTCCAACTGTGAGTGGAAAAGCCAAAATTAAAATTGAAGCTGGAACACAAAGTGGTAAGGTTCTTCGTTTGAAAGGCAAAGGTTTACCTGTTCTTCAAGGTTATGGTAAAGGAGATTTGTTTGTGCACATCAATGTTTGGACGCCTAAAAAAGTTTCGAAAGAAGAAAAAGTAGCCTTAGAAAAATTAAGAAAAAGCGAAAACTTTATCCCAAGTCCTGACCATAATGATAAAGGATTTTTTCAAAGAATGAAGGATGTTTTTCAATAATCAATGAATTTCATAGAACAAGCGGATAGGGGGCAAGGAAATGCGGGGACGTATATTCTAACAATTGTTATTGCTATATTGTCTTTAGTCGTTGGACAGATGGTTGTCGAGCTATTCGCTAATTATTTCTTCGGATTTTCCTTGATTAGTATTCCTGACGATGTTGATTTAAATGTCATTTTGTCTTTGTTACTTATTCCTTTCTCATTTGTTTTTGTATCTATTCTTCTTTGTGTACGGTATCTACACAAACGACCAATCCTCCGTGTTTTTACAACAAGAAAAACATTCGATTGGAAAAGATTGGTTTTTGCATTTCTTCTTTGGGGAGGAATGATGACCATTAGTTTATTGCTATCTCTCTTTTATGATGCCCCTTTAGAATGGAATTTTAATGCAGAAAAATTTATCCCTTTATTCTTCGTTTCTTTTATTTTACTGCCAATTCAAACAACTGCTGAAGAATTGCTTTTTCGAGGATATCTTTTTCAAGCAATAGGAAAATGGTCGAAGAAAGGCTGGGTGGCAATCGCTGTTACCGGATTAGCATGTGGCATGTTGCATGGAGCAAATCCAGAAGTATTAAAAATAGGTTCGATTCTACTGATATTTTATATTACGACAGGTTTTTTTCTTGGAATTATGACGCAAATGGATGGAGGAATTGAACTTTCAATAGGTTATCATGCGGTGAATAATATTTTTGCTGCATTGATTCTAACAAATGATTGGCAAGCATTTCAAACAGATGCCCTTTTTATCGATCGTTCGCCACCTGCGTTTGGTTTAGAATCTTGGTTGACACTTCTCCTGATTCAGCCACTTATTTTGTTCATTTTCGCAAAGAAATACAAGTGGAAAGGCTGGAAAAAAAAATTATTTTAATTCTTTTGTAAGAAGATAACTTTACTTCCGTCAACCTCATTTAGGATAGAATTATGACTGTACTCAAACATAAATCATTAGCGGCTCAAAAACATAAATTGTCGGAGAGTAAGACGCAAATTCAAGTGTTGAATAATGCGAATGTGAAGCATTTTAATGATACACTAAAATCGATTGATTTATTTCCTTTAAAACCTACGAAAATTGACATTTTTCAAATCAATTTAGGGAAGATGTGTAATCAAGTTTGCAATCATTGTCACGTTGATGCAGGTCCAGACCGAAAGGAAATCATGACCAAGGAAACCATGGAACTTTGTTTGGATGCCATTGACAAAACGAATTGTTCAACCGTAGATTTGACAGGTGGAGCTCCAGAAATGAATCCAAATTTCCGTTGGTTTGTCGAAGAACTTTCAAAAAAAAGGAAACACATTATTGTTCGGTGTAATTTAACCATAGTTGTGGCGAATAAAAAATACAACGACCTTCCTGAATTCTTCAAAAAACATAAAGTGGAAGTTGTTTCTTCAATGCCTTGTTACACAGAGTCAAATACGGATGCTCAACGTGGAGATGGTGTGTTTAATGATAGTGTCAAAGCTTTACAGATGCTGAATAAGGTGGGCTATGGAAAAGATGATTCTGACCTCATACTCAACCTCGTTTACAATCCTGGAGGAGCATCTTTACCTCCTTCGCAAGCTGCACTTGAACTTGACTATAAAAAAGAATTGAAAGAAGGATTCGATATTGAATTTAATTCATTATTTGCCATTACGAATCTACCGATTAGTCGATTTTTAGAGTTTTTAGTGGCAAGTGAACGTTATGAGGATTATATGAATTTGATGGTGGATTCATTCAACCCAGATGCTGCGGAAAATGTGATGTGCCGAAATACAATTTCAATCAGTTGGGATGGTTTTTTGTATGATTGTGATTTTAATCAAATATTAGATTTGAAAGTTGAAACAGAAGGTCAACATTTGTCTGATTTAAACATCGAAGAATTAGAAAATAGAAATATAATCGTGAATAATCATTGCTATGGGTGTACTGCGGGGGCAGGTTCTAGTTGTGCAGGAACGATTGCTTAAAAATAATTATTATGAAGTCATATTTAGATACAACACATGATGTGTACAAAGAAGCAGCTTTAACACCAGATGTAGGCTTATGCTGTACAACAACTCCAGTTTGGGTTTTACCAGAATTGGACATGCCAAATATCATGTTGGAAATGAACTACGGTTGTGGTAGTACTGTAAATCCAAGAGATTTAGTGAATGAACCAACTGTACTTTACGTTGGAGTAGGAGGAGGAATGGAAGTTTTCCAATTTTCTTATTTCAGTAGAAAGAAAAATGGTGTCATCGGAATTGATGTCGTTGATGAAATGATTGATGCGTGTAAAAACAATTTAAAAGAGGCAGAAAAAACAAATCCTTGGTTTAAATCAGAATTTGTTGATGTTAGAAAAGGTGATGCTTTAAATTTACCTGTGGAAGATGAGTCGATTGATGTTGCTGCACAAAATTGTTTGTTCAATATTTTTGACAAAGAAGATTTAAAGAAAGCCATTGCAGAAATGTATCGCGTTTTAAAACCAAACGGTCGATTAGTTCTTTCTGACCCAGTTACTGAGGACCCAATGCCAGAATCATTAAAAAATGATGAACGTTTACGTGCTTTATGTTTAAGCGGTTCTTTGCCATTAGACGAATATATTAAGATGTTAACAGATGCAGGTTTTGGAACAATTGAAGTTCGTGCTAAACGTCCGTATAGAGTTTTAGATCCTGCTCATTACGATACAGATAAATTGATTTTCTTGGAAAGTGTAGAGGTTTGTGCAATAAAAGATCCTGTTTTACCAGATGGGCCATGTATTTTTACAGGAAAAACAGCCATTTATTATGGAGATGATGAGTTTTATGACGATGGAGCAGGTCATACATTGATGCAAAATTCTCCGTTGGCAATTTGTGATAAAACAGCCAGACAGTTTCAAGCATTGAAAAGAGATGATATTTATATTTCTGAATCGACGTATTTCTACGACGGTGGAGGTTGTTGTTAGAACTAAACCTAAGAATTGAGTTTCGAGGGAAGTTGTATTCAATACTGTTTCTTCTGATTGAATTTTTGCATTACTTTGTTTGATTACTTATTTCGCTTTTTACCCAACAATTTTTCCTGCTAACCAAACTTTTAATTTCCGAAAAGGAGTCATATCAGTTGCAAATGCTAAAATTTTATTCTTAGCACCCGGAATAACATACATTTTATTCTTTTTCAAACCTGTGTAACCTACTTTAGCAACTGTTTTGGCATCCATCACAGCGCTTTCGAATAATTTAGCATCACCCATTTCTGCGGCTTTTTCAAAACCAGTTTTTGTTGCACCTGGACATAATGCTGTTACATGAACATTGGTTCCTTTCATTTCAAAGTGAATGGCTTCTGTTAAGTGAAGAACATATGACTTTGTTGCTGCATAAATCCCCATTTTTGGTAAAGGTTGAAAAGCAGCCGTTGAAGCAACATTCAGAATTTCTCCCTCATTGCGTTGAACCATTTCTTTCGAATAAATCAATGTAAGTTCGGTCAAATTAACGACGTTTAATTGAACCATATCAATTCCCTTCTTTAAGACAGAATGAGCAAAATTGCCATAATCACCAAAACCAGCATTGTTGATAAGCGCATCAACTGTGATACCTAATTCTTTTATTTTCTCTGCTAATGCAATTCCAGCACCTGGTACAGAAAGGTTGTGTGGAAGAACAGTTACTTCAATGTTGTACTTCCCTTTACATTCTTGTGCAAGTTCATTAAGTGCAAGTTCATTTCGAGCAACTAAAATTAAATTGTATTGATCTTGTGCAAATAAATAAGCGAATTCTTTTCCAATTCCACTCGATGCTCCTGTAATTAATGCTGTTTTCATGAGAGAAAGATAATCATATTTATTTCTTCTGGAATACATTCATCAAATATTTTATAGATTGTTGTTTTTCAAATAATGCACTTTTTAGTTCTTCGTAAAATTTTTTATTCTTACTTTTTTCCATTGCCGAAAAAAGTAACAAAAAAGTCTAGTGCTGTCATAAATTTAACGACCAAAATCATCCTCAATTCTAATTGAAACAAAACTCGTCGTACCTCCTCAAACAGTTGTTTAAATTTACGAATTTTGCGGTGTTTTGGTGCCCGCTAAATTTATGAATGCACTTTTAGTTCTTCGTAAAAAAATATTTATTGCAATGATTTTTAATTCATAATTGACAATTAATTTTTATCTTCACAACTGTATGCTTGAAATTAAAAATATATCCAAAACATTCTATCGAAAGGAGGCGTTGAATGACGTTTCTCTTTCTGTGAGAAAAGGCGAAATCTTCGGTTTGCTCGGTCCTAATGGTGCAGGGAAAACAACTTTGATTCGGATTATCAATCGAATTGTCCAACAAGATGCAGGTTCTGTTCGATTCAACGGAAATTTAATGACGGACAAAGATTTGGCCGAAATTGGTTATCTCCCAGAGGAAAGAGGATTGTACAAAAGAATGACAGTTCATAATCATGCATTGTTTCTAGGTCGTTTACGTGGTTTTTCAAAGAAAGATGTCCTAACGAAAATGGATTATTGGTTCGATAAATTTCAAATCAACGATTGGAGAAATAAAAGAATTGAAGAACTTTCGAAAGGAATGGCTCAGAAAGTTCAATTTATTTGCGCAGTGTTGCATGAACCTCAATTACTCATTCTCGATGAACCATTTAGTGGCTTTGACCCTATTAATGTGGAGCTGATTAAGCAAGAACTTATTGAGATGCGTGCTGCAGGAAAAACGATTATTCTTTCTTCGCATAACATGAAAAGTATCGAAGAAATTTGCGATAGAGCAGTTTTGATTCATGAAGCAAAGAAAATTGCAGAAGGTTCTATTTCTGAATTACAAGCAGAACAGAAAATGGGCATGTATGCTGTTCGGTTTAAAGGAAGTATGATTGCTTTTGTCAATGCACTTTGGACAGGTTTCGAAGTGATTGATAAAGATATTCTCGGTGATGACCGTTTTGTTGTTCGCGTGAAAATGAGAGGAGAGAATTCTTTTCAAGATTTGTTAAAAGTATTAATTGGACAGATAGAAATTGAAGCAGCGTGGGAAGTTCTTCCTTCAATGCAAGATGTTTTTATCGGGTTAGTTCAACCAAAAGAGGAGGTAAGTGATGAAGAATAGTTTATTAATTGCCCTCAGAGAATTTAAGGAGAGAATTGGAACTCGTTCGTTTATTCTGTTCTCATTCATCGGACCATTAGTCGTTCTTGGAATGATTTATTTGTTGTTTTCCCTCGGCGGAAATTCAAAACAGCATTGGAAAGTATTGATTGCTGACCATGGAAACTTGCTGGATAGTAAAATTATGCCTGGAGAAGATAAGGCGATAGATTATGCATTTTATAACGGTGTGTTAACGCTCGATGATTTTGCAAATGGTAAGAAATTCCAAGAATATGATGCCTTTCTCGAAATCAATGAAAAAGTATTGAGCAATAAAATTGGTTTTGTATTCTACCGAGAAGCCCCAAGTGTTCGAATGCAAACCAGAATTCAATTTCAAATCGAGCGTCGATTAGAAGAGATTCTCATAGAACGTTTTGATGAAATTCCATTGAAAGAATATCTGAAAATTAAGCAGAAACTCAATCTTACATTTGCAGATGTGTATGACCCGAACAATCAATCGAGCAAATTAGAGGGTTGGGTAGGTTATTTTTATGGAGTGATTATTTTCTTATTCATTTTCCTCTTCGGTATGACCATTCTTCGAAGTGTTGCAGTCGAAAAAAGTAATCGAATTGTCGAAGTTTTATTGGCAACCACTTCACCACGACAGTTGATGCAAGGAAAAATAATCGGTATTGGATTCTCTGCTTTTTTACAGTTCGTTTTTTGGACAGTAATCATCGGTGCAGGATTGTATTTTATGCGAGAAACTATTTTTCCTGATTTATTGGATGCAAGTAAAATGAATGTGAATGAACTCATCGTTGATGGCGCTAATCAAAGTTTTCAAGAAAGTCATTTTGCAGCGAGAGAATACAATGAGTTTGTAGAATTAGTGTTCGACCGTATTCATTTTGTGAATATGACTTTTTTCTTCCTTATATTTTTCTTGTTAGGATACTTATTCTATGGTGCAATTTTCGCAGCAATTGGAGCAACAACAGGTTCAGAAAGTGATGGGCAACAATTTGTTTTACCGTTGATATTCTTGTTATTCTTTGCCTTGTATGCAGGATACCATTCTCTCTATTACCCCGACAGTGGTTTGACAACCTTCTTTCATTATTTACCATTTACCTCACCAGTAGTTGTGATGGTAAAACTAGCAACGGGCTACGGAGTAGGGGAAGCGTATCAGATTTATCTTTCTATGATTATTCTTCTTTTTTCGGCAATAATAGTTATGATGATTGCTTCACGACTTTATAAGAATGGAATTTTACAATTTGGACATCGTGTTCGTTTGCGTCATGTGTTTAAATGGTTGAAAAAAACGTAAAATGAAACGAGCAGTAATTGATTTAGGCACAAATACTTTCAACCTACTGATTGGTGAGGTTGTCAATGGTCAATTCTGTAGAATATATTCTGATAAAATGTCCGTTTTATTAGGTATGGGGGGAATCAATCAAGGGATTATCACGCCAGATGCGATGGAACGAGCCAAAGATGCTCTGCGACATTTTATGTTCTTGTGTTATGAAATGGATGTTGACGATGTTCTTGGAGTTGGTACTTCAGCATTGCGTGCTGCAAAAAATAGCAAAGAATTGATTGATTTCTCAAGAAACGAATTGGACTTAGAAATAGAGATTGTTTCAGGTAAAAAAGAAGCTCAATTGATTTATCAAGGAGTGAAATGGTTGCACGATTTTGAAAAAGATACTGTAATCATGGATATCGGAGGTGGAAGTACAGAATTTATCCATGTGCAGAATAATGATGCTATGAATGCTGTGAGTTTAGATGTTGGTGTTTCTCGTATATACCAATATTTAGAGCATCCAGAAGATTTTACACCAGAACATTTTGAAAAAATTAATCGATTTTTAGCGAAGAATGAAGGAGACTTTTTTAATAATTCAAAATCCTCCATTCTTATCGGTGCTTCGGGTAGCTTTGAAACATTGTATAAATTATCTTTTCATGCAGATTTCCCTAAAGATAATAGAACGGTTGAAGTACCGAAAAAAAGGTTGGATGATGTCATTGAATCAATTTTATATTCTTCATTGGAAGATAGAATGTCAAATTCTTTTATCTCTCCTATCCGAAAAAGAATGTTACCCATTGCAGCTTTTAAAGTGAAATGGGTAATGGAAAAATTAGCTACAGAACAGGTTTTTATTTCGCCTTACTCGTTGAAAGAAGGTGTTTTTATGGAACGTTAAATTGTTTTTTCTTTTAATTTTCCGACAACCACTTTGTCTATCGGGAAAGTTAAATCATCCTCACATAGTTCAGTCAATGACTTCCAACGAAAAGATTCTCCGTTTGCTTTCTCCAAAGTGGATTTTTTTAGCGTAGGAATCGCAGCATAATCAAATTCATCAACGAAATAATAAAAACTGATGATTTGGTCATTCTCACTGAAAGAAGAAATTTGAAAGAAATCATTCACATAGAATAAATCACCAACCTCAATTTCTATATTCAATTCTTCCTTGATTTCACGTTTTAAACATTCTTTTGTGCCTTCACCGAACTCTAAACCGCCACCAATAAATTTAGTAAATGAACGACCAAAACGATTTTCGTCAGAAAGAAGAATCTCATTTTCATCATTGATTATGATTCCATAGCAGCGAACATTGAATTTTTTCATTCGAAAAGAGATAATTGATTCTCGGGAAGTAATTGAAAAGTTTTACGGTGGTATTTGCAATCCCCATTTTCTAAAATTGCAATGCGATGTTTTTTAGTAGGATACCCTTTATTTTTATTCCAATCATAAAGGGGGAATTCTTGGTGTATTTTTTCCATATATTCATCACGATAAGTTTTAGCAAGAATAGAAGCCGCAGCAATCGAGAGATATTTTCCATCTCCTTTGATGATACATTCGTGAGCAATCTCTGGATAAGGATTGAATCGATTACCGTCGATAAGTAACAACTCTGGTTTTTTATTCAGTTGGTCAACAGCTCTGTGCATTGCAGTAAAACTCGCATTTAGAATGTTAATCTGATCAATTTCTTTCTCATCTACAAAAGCAACGCCATAAGCAAGGGCTTCTTTTTCGATAATTGGGCGAAGTTTATTTCGCTGTGCTTCGGTTAATTTTTTTGAATCATTGAGCAGTTCATTCTTAAAGTTTTTAGGTAGAATAACGGCAGCAGCAACCACTGGGCCTGCCAAACATCCTCTGCCAGCTTCATCACATCCTGCTTCTAGGATTCCTTTTTTGAAATATTTTTTTAGTTGAGTCATGCAACCATGTTGGTTTAATTGTTGTATATTGTCGTGAAGATACGCAACTTTTTGAGTTATTAATGCGTTTTAATTGAACAACAAATATAGAATCTTATGAAAAAGTTATTTTTTACCCTTATTGCTATTTTAACATTAACTGCAACTACATTCGCACAAGATGTAAAAACGATTGCAATTGCAGAAACAAAATCTGAATTAGCAGCAAGTAAAGTTTCAGGAGAATATACCTATGTATTACCGTCGAATGTAACTGCTGAACAGGTTAAAAAGAATGCAGGATATTACACTTCTTATTTTACGGTTGATTATGACGCAAGTTCTCATAAAGCAACTTTAAAGATGAATAACGATGAACGAATTTCTCGTATGGTTATGGGACGTTTTTTAAGTTCATGTGGTGTACATAATTTAAAAGTTGGCGACGAAACAATTACGTTGGATAAATTTATGGAGATTTATTTGAAATAGTAGAATTTCGTATTCAACCTAGGTATAACGATTCATAATAATGTTTTTACAGGCATCTTGAGGAACTCAACATTGATGTTAGGTTAAGAGTCTCCTCTAAAAAGAAAGAATAGTATTCGAACTAAAAAAATGAACCGACCCCCTTTAAAAGGTACTGTCCCGAATTTTTAAATTTAATTCAATATTTTAATTAGATGATCTAACTTATCCGATTGAATAAAATCTACATTTTTCTCAATAGCTTCAATGTTTTTACTTTTTGAATGTGTATTGAAAACAGCGACCATCGTTCCATTATTATGCGCTTCTAAAACTTGTTCTTTCGTAATCTTGTCAAATGACATTACTATTCCTTGTAGTTGAAATTCATTAACTAGTGCCATAGCTTGATCAAAATAGTGATATGCAAATATTTTCCAATTTGGTTTTTTGGCTCTTAAAGACCCAATAATATCACTTCTCTTCATCTCTATGTACACATTGTTACTTAAGTTATGCTTTTCTATTATTTTGATAAGTGAATTGTTAAATGTATTCAGGTAGAATGCTGAAGTGTCAGGATTAAAGTTTTTACAATCAATAAAAAAAGTATATTTTGTTACATTTTCTGTATTAGAAAAAATCTCATCTAATGTTACTACCTGATAATTTCCATAAAGAGGTTCTTTGTACGTTGCACCTTTAATTTCTGCCCATGTTTTATTAAAAATATTTCCAGACTTATTTGTTACATGTTCTAGTTTTTCTTCATGAAAAGCAACTAAAACACTATCTTTTGTCATTTGAATATCTATTTCTGTTCCATCTGCACCTATGCTCAAACAATTTAGAATTGATTCAAAACTATTCAGTGGATATACGGATGCTATTCCCATACCTCCATGCCCTAGGGCTGATATTTTATTGTTATTTAAATTTGTGATATTAAAGTTCTCTTTTTGACAAGAAATTAGAATTATCAGTACAGGCAAAATTTTGATAATATTTTTCATACTATTTTGTTTTAAATGCATACCCAATAGACATACCTCCCCAGTGTCTAAAGTATTTATTGAATTCAATTATTGGTGTATAGCTCCAGCGATATATAAGTCCACCAGTGTTTTTCTGATACCTATAACCAATAGAAAATGTTGTACTGAACTTCACTTCTCGATGTGGTGTCCAACTCGAATAGTCAATTTTAACAAGACTTGATATTGTTTGTCCTATTCCAAATTCAATTTTATGTTTTTTACCATATAAGCCATTTAGGGAAATTGGGACAATAATATCTGGATTAATCTTCCCCATGAAGTCTTTAATTTTATAAGTACTTAGCCCTAACCTAATTCCAAGAGATATAGATTTTTTCAGAGGTACAATCCTTTCATAATTTAGAGAGCCGTATCCACCAAGTCCTCTTGCTTCAATATATACTGCGTTTTTAGAAACTGAAACTGTATCTAGTTGAGAATTTACATCAAAACTTAATAAATTTAAAAGTAAAATTATTAGCAGGCTTAACTGATGTTCCATAAGATTTTTTTATAAACTTTTGATATAGGCCTTTATCAAATTTCCCTTCAGCACACAATAGTAAAAAATTATTTATTTACAAAGCAAAACTTTCGCATTTACTATTCCAACAAGTTCATGAACTTCATTCTTTTTGAAGTCAAATACATCACCTTGTTGCATCGTGTATTTCTCACCATTAATTTCAAAAGTGATTTCTCCTTCAATAATGGTAATACTTGCATCTGTTTCAGAAACGTGTTTTGCTAAAACAGCTCCTTTCTCCAATGATATTAGAATGATTTTTCCTGTTTCATTGTTGACAAGTAAATTCGTTTTTAACCCATCAAATTTGAGTGAATTGATTGCGTCTTTTTGTAACATAATTATGTGGTTTTAATTTTTTTAAAAATATACCAAGCCAAGTTTCCGACTAATAATCCGAGAACGATCGCATTTGGTACAGATAGTAAATCTAAAGTAGCGATAAAAATTGCCAGTAGTCCTCCGTAAATGACTTGATGCTTTATTTCTGTCGGTGATGTTTTTGGTTCAACAACTAATGCTGTACCTGTAAATAGAACAATTGTAAGGAAGGAAAACAAATTATCCGTTAATGCCCCCGAGGTTGCTCCGATAAGTATTGCAAAAAGTATGTACGTTAAAGCTAGAGGGTGCTTTTTTAATCGACCAACATTAAAAATTAATGCTAAGGTGATGGGGAGAATAGGTAATGGTATTTGCATTCCTGCAATTGGAAAACGGATGTCAATTCCTGTAAAATCCATCGGAGGGACACCAATGTTGGGTAAAAAGAATGAAATTAGTGTTACAAATCCAATGGTAAAAGCAACAGGATTAAAAATATTTTCTCCTTTATATTTAATAAAGAATTTTGCAACATAGAGAAATAAAATCACCATAACGCCACGAATCGGTTCTGGATCTGCATGAGAAAGCATCACGATAACGAGAAACGTACTAATTAATGAGTGTAAATATTTCTTTTTCTTATCAAATAGAAAGCTGAAAATAAAATGTAAGACCGTTGAAATAACAATTAATCCTACACCTAATAATGCAAATTGAAATCCATGTTCACTTCCTTCCGTAATAAAAACATTTGCAATTTTTAAAACCGTTAGAATGATTAGAAATACTAAAAAATGATGGTAGGTTGTTAATTTTTTGAAAATTTCTTTCATCTTACATGTAAATTATTTTAATTTTTTTTGTTGTATTCTTTGTCAAACTAAAGCTAGCTTTTTTAAAATTGGGACGATTACTGAAACCAATGTCTTCAAAATTTGAAAAGCCAATTCCTTCTATAGGAAGTATCCAACCCTTTTCAATTTTTTTGTCATTGTTCTCATCATGATGAATATTAACAGCATATTTTCCAATAGGAAGATTCTTGAATGTGTAGGTCGCTGTCTTATTGGTGATTTTAGCTGATGCCTGTTTGTAATATTTCTCAAAATGTTCATCAGGAATACTACCATCTTTGTTGTACAATGTGAATTGTACAGATCCTGTTGAATTGTTTAAGTTGTAAGCTTTAATAGTCAGAGAATACTTTGCAGTATTCTCTGACTTACTGACAGACATTAACAAAAACAAACCTAGTATAAATGGTGTCAGCAGTTTTAAATATTTCATATTAATTAGTTTTTAATTTTCTATTTGCAATTTTTTCTTTTAACCCATCTACAACTGCATAAACAACAGGTACTAGATATACTGTAAGAATTAATGAAGATGTAACCCCACCAATAATTACCCAAGCCAATCCATTTTTCCATTCACTTGCAGTCCCCGAAGCAAGTGCAATTGGTAGCATACCTACGATCATGGATATACTGGTCATTAAAATCGGACGCATTCTTCCTTTACCTGCAACAATTAATGCTTCTTTGTAATGCATTCCTTTTTCTTTCAATTGATTCGTAAAATCGACAATCAAAATAGCATTCTTTACTACAAGTCCCATCAACATAATCAAACCAAGAAGAGCAAATAAACTCAAGTGGCTTATGTTTAGGTTTAAAGCAAGTAACGCGCCAATAATTGCAACAGGAATTGAGAACAATACTACAAAAGGGTAGATAAAGTTATCATATAATGCAACCATGATGAGGTAAATCAATAAGAATGAAATCATTAACACAGAGCCTAGTGCTCCAAAACTATCATTTTGACGTTTAATATCAGACCCCCAAGTCATTTGTATTCCATTAGGTAAAGGGTTCTTTTTTACATAAGCAACCACGTCATCTGCAACAGAACCAGAAGGGCGACCTAAAGCATCAGCAGTTAATGTAACAGCAGGTTGTCTGTCTTTTCGCTCGAGTAATGATGGAGAATTTGAACGTATTACATCTGCAAATTGAGCCACTTTCACCGGAATTCCCATTGGATTGACAATTGTTAAGTTCATCAAATCCTCATAGTTAGAACGGTTATCATCATCAAACCAAATTCGAATTGGATATTCTACACCACCTTGTGTGATAGTCGCGTCATCATTTCCCGTAATTGCTGTCCTAATATTCATCCCAACGTATGCTGAATTTAATCCTAAACGCTGCATTTTATCTTTGTTCGGAATGATTTTGTATTCGGGAGAACCTTCTACAACAGATAATTGAACATTATCAGAACCTGGAATTGATTCAACAACAGCTTTTAATTCTTGGGCAGTTTTCATCACTTCATCTACATTAACACCACTGAGGGTAATCTCAACAGGTGAAGAGCGGGGTACTAACCCTAAAGCAGCCATAGAATACTTTATTTCAGGGAAACGTTTCTCTAAATCATTCCGTAAATCAAGCATAAACTTTTCAGTACGTTGTCCATTTCTTTCTTCTTTTGATTTAAGTTGAATAGTAAATTCTGTTTTGTTTGGAGAACCGACACCTAAACTACCAATTCCTGTACTTGGTCCTCCAATATTACTGAAAACACTTTCCACATCGGGTTGGTGAATGATAAAATTTTCAACTTTATGAGACGTTAAATTATTCTGTTGAATGGAAGCTGACTTATCATATTCTAAATTCAAACGGAATTTTCCCTGGTCACCCGTAGAAATCAATTCCTTCCCGATGATGTTTTGTTTCATCATAATACCCGTTCCTGCAAAAAGAGCAAGAATAATACCGGCAAATGCTAATTTATGACCGATTACCCATACCAATTGTTTTCCATACCATTCAGTAAACGTATCCAATTGTCGTTCAAACCAGAGTAAGAATTTGTTAAAGAAATTAGTAGGTTGCAAATCTTCAGATTTACCTATTCTCGATGCCATCCATGGAGTCAATGTAAAACCAACCAATAAACTGGTTAGGGTAGAGGTTATTACAACAACGGAGAATTGTTTCAGCATATCTGCAACGAAAACTTGCAAGAAAAGAATCGGCAAGAAAACCACAATATCCACCAAAGTAATAGAAAGTGCGGAGAATCCGATTTCCATTCGTCCGTCCATTGCAGCAGTACGTTTGTCTTTACCCATATCCAAGTGACGTTGAATGTTCTCCAAAACCACCGTGGCATCATCAACGAGGATACCAATAATTAATGACATTGCAAGTAAAGTCATTAAATTAAGCGTATATCCTAACATCCACATTACTGCAAATGCTGTAACCAAAGAGGTTGGAATGGCAACCAAAACAATGAGAGAGTTTCTGAAAGAACGTAAGAATAACAGCATCACAATCGAAACTAAGATTACGGCCAAAATTAAATCATCTACAACTGATTCCACTGCCGCAATGGTATTATCTGTACTATCATCGGCAATGATGAATTCTACATTGGATTCTTTATTTTGTTCTTCAATGAATTTGAATTTCTCACGCACCGCTGTTGAAACGTCAACGGCATTCGCATCACCTTGTTTTTTTAAGAGCAACCCAATTCCGTTTTTACCATTGTATCGACTTATAGATGTAATATCCTTCAATCCATCTACAACCACTGCTATATCTTTTACATAAACGGTACTTCCGGGTGCTGGCATCGCTACTTGAACATTTTCGATATCTTCAATGGTCGCAAATTTCCCTATCAGTCGTACAGAATTACTGGATTCATGAGATTGAACTTTACCCGCAGGTATGTCAATTCCACTCATGTTTATCATCTCAACAACTTGTGTGAGCGATAAGCTATAGTGGCGCAATTTTTCTTGATCAACTTTTACTTGAAATTCTCTTTCTTCACCTCCAAGCACTGTGATTTCTGCAACTCCTTTTATTTGCTGAATTTGAGGCAGGTAATCATCTACCATTTTTTGGTAAAATTCTGAAGGAGATAAGTCACTCGTCGAACTGATAGACATAATCGGTAAATCATTCGGAGAAACTTTACTCATTTCAGGACTGAGAATTGTAGAGGGTAAATCCTTTCGAATATTGTCTATGTATCGCTGCGCACTTTGCATAGCAATGTCTAAATCTGTCCCGTATTTCAAATTTGCAATGATAACGGATGCATTGGGCAATGATTTTGTAACCAAATAATCTACCCCTTCAAGGTTAGAAAGTGCATCTTCAATTTTTCGAGAGACGGAAGTCTCCACTTCTTGAGGTTCTGCCCCAGGATAGACTGTTTTAATAACAACTACTGGTTGGTTAAAATCGGGCATCAACTCATAACTAAGGTTTTTGAAACCGATCCATCCCAATAAGATAAAAACGCTAAAAAGCACGATTATCAAAGATGGTCTTTTAATTGATATTTCTGTAATGTTCATAATATTTTATTTTTTTCTAATCATTGAGCACTGAGCACTGAGCACTGAGCTTGTCGAAGTGTGAAGTGTGAAGTGTCGAATTCTCAATCCTTCATTACTACCACATTCGCTCCATCAAACAAATTGATAAACCCACTGATAATTACTTTATCATTCTCGTTTAACCCACTTTTTACAACAACATAATTATTAATTCTTCGTGCAACTTTTATTGTTTTCAAGGTTGCTATACCATTCTGTACCACGTAAACTTGAGGTGTAATGTCTGAGCCAACGATACAGTCACTTGGAATAACAATTCCATCTTTTGCTGCATGTGCATCTACTTTAACCTTTCCAAACATATTGGATTTTAATTGCTGATCTTTTGTGTTCTGCAATGTAAATTCGATAGGGAAACTGTTCCCACGATTTCCTTTACTCCCGATTTGCGTTACGACACCTGTTAATGTTAAATCAGGGTAAGCATCGGCTTGGATTGTATAGGATTGTTTTAATTCGAAAAGTGGAAGGTTGTTTTCAGAAACATTGATTTTAAATTTCACTTCTGATAAGTCAGAGAGCAATAACAACGGCATACCTGGAGCAGCGAAAGAACCAATTTCAGACATTTTCATACTTACAACACCATTAAATGGCGCTGTAATTGTAGTTTTTTTGATTTTTTCAAGAATTGTAGAACGCTGAATTTCTGCAGACTTTAATCCATTCTGTATTTTTTCCAATTGCACTTTTTGAATAGCATCAGCATCAGCTAATACAATGAAACGTTTCTCATCCGATTTCAAACCATCAATTTGAACATTGACTGATTGTAATTGCAGTTGTAAAAGTTGATCATCTATTTTGATTAATTTCTGTCCTTTTTTGACTTGCTGTCCTTCATTTACATAGTAACGGAGAATTTTACCTTGTACCTCGGCATTGATTTTAGTCTCCATATTTGCGTTGAAAATACCTGAAAATTCAGTGTTGGCATCAATCGCAGAATTTGAAACATTTTGGGTTTTGACAATGATTTCTTTCTCTTTGTCGTAGTTGTATATCCTAGACTCAGATACGTCTTTATTTTTCATTAACTGAATAACGATGATAGCGAAAATACCTACTAGGAATAATATTGGAATTAATTTTTTCATGATTGTTTTTTTTATTTAATGTTTCCTGTGATTTGTTTTAAAATTAAATCGGCTTTTAAATAGTCGACGATTGCTGTAATGTATGATTGTTGAGCTTCTCTAACAGAATTATCTGCCAATAAAACATCGGTTAATTTTAGGGTACCTTCTTTGTGTTGTAATACCGTTTTTTCATAAATAGATTTAGCGAGTAGTAATTGACTGTCTGTTGCTAAAAGTGTTTCTTCTGCCAATTGACGATCCATCTTTGCTTTGTCAATTTCTAAATTGGTTTGGTCATTAAGCAACTCTTTTTGCATAGAATAATTCTCTAACTCTAATTTCTTTTGATTGACCTTTCTCAATGTTGTCGTTCCGTTGAACAGAGGGTAAGTCACCTTTACTCCAGCAAATCCCATGTTGTAAAAATCTAAGAAATCATTGGGTTTTCTATCGTAACCATATCCCATTACCCCATAGGAACCGTACAAGTAAGCTGAAGGGAGAAACCTTGTTCTATTTAGAGTTTGAATTTCTGAATTAACCAAAGAGTAGCGAGCTTCTAATAATCTCAAGTTTAAGGGTTTTTGAGTAGAGTATTCTGCGGATGCAATGTGTACAACATTTTCTTCTACTTCGATTTCATTTTCTAATGGAAGGCCCATCAGTAAGTTTAACCCCATGATGATTTGTTTGTAGTTATTTTCTAACTTTTGTTGATTGATTTGGAGTTGCTGTTTTTGTAATTGTACTTTGTCCACATCATTTTGCATTGCAAGGCCTTGTGATTGAAATAAGGTAACGTGTTCCAGTAAAACATTTATATTAACCAAATTACTGTCAATAAATTGCAATTGATTTTTAACGATTTGAGCATTGTAATACAGATTAGATACGTTCAAAATAATTTCCTCCTTTGTTTGCTCTGTTTTCAAGTCAGCAACATTCATCGCAATTTTTGTTGCTTTAATTCCACCATAAATTTCGGGTTTATAAAGTGGCATATTCAGCTGAATGTTTGCATTAATATTGTGTTCTACTCCAAACTGTATAGCATTATACTTGCCATCTGGTCCGCCGAACGCTGAAAGTGGCATTAGTTGAGTTGGTAAATCAAAATAGTATTTGTAATCACCGTTCAATGATAACTTTGGAATTAAATTAGAGCTTGCTTCTTTTCTTTTTTGGACAGAAATATTCTGTTCGTTTACGCCCATTTTTATTTTCTTGTTATTTATCAATGCTGTATCTATACAACGTTCAAGAGACCATTCTTGACTGTAAGAATAAGTGCCCAGAAGCATGAATACCATCCATAATATACTTGTTTTTCTTTTCATGTTATTTTCGTTTAAAAAAATTGATTAATACTGCGAATACTACCGACACCCCCATTCTAAAATATAACGCCGACACTGTTTTTTCTTCATAAATACCACCACTATCAATGTGGAAGTGTAATCCTACTTGAGCGACTATTAGGATTACAATTGCGATAAACAATGGTAAAGCCGGATTGTTATGTTCTTTCAATGAGCGAAGAATTGCCCATAAGTAAAGTAAACTGGCAAAAAGGTTCGCCCAAACAACGAAAACAACATAATTCCCTTCTTTGGCCCTAATTCCAAATAGATCTAGTATTACCGATGTACTCAAAAATAATGTCAGCAAAGTAAAAGCTGTGAGTAGAATAATTGTAATGTATTTAAAGTATTTCTTCATATTAGTTAGTGTTCGTTAACTTATTGTTGCAAAAAAAAGTCAAGCAATTTTTCATTGTTATTTATTTTAAAAGTGTTTTATATGCATTCGAAAGAAGTTCTGCTTCTTTATTTAAATCAAAATTATATTCATTCAGCCTCCATCTTAAAATTGTAAACCTCATTCCTCCCATAAACACAGAAGAAATATGTTCAGGAGAAACATCTTTTCGTATTGAACCATCATTCTGGCCGAGTACAATGATTTCTTCGAGCATTGCTTTCTTACGATTTAGTACATCTAGAACTACATTGGACAACCTTTTTTCATACTGAAAGCTTGTTTCAGCAAAAATAACCATTACGATTGCTGGGTTATTTGAAAAATGCTTGAATTGAAATTTTAAAATCTCTACAAGTTTTTCTACCCCAGTACTATCTGATGTTAAAATTCCTGCCATACCTTGCGATAATGATTTCTTGTAAAATCCTAGTACAGAAACTAAAATATCTGTTTTTCCTTTAAAATGGCGATACAAAGCCGGTTCAGAAAATCCAATTTCAGCTGCCAAATTCTTTGTAGTGAGGTTCTGTATCCCTTTGTCACCAATGAGTTTAGTTGCAGCTTGAATAATTTCTATTTGTCTTTTCGTCAAATCCATGGGGTAAAGTTAGTGATTACTAACGTATCTGCAAGTTTTTTTTTAATTTTTTTTTAATTTTAACAAAATTAACATTTTATTTACTTAGTAATTGGGTTGATTAGGAGTTTTTATTAAGAAATCTCATTCTATATTTTTTTGCATTAAGTTTGTGGCACATTTGTTGTTTTAAAAAAAGAAACAAACTATTATGAAAAATCATTACCTTATATTCATCAGTATCTTTTTGTATACTTTTTCTTTTGCTCAAAATCGAGCATCTTTTTCCGAAGAATTTTCACCGATTCGTACTGAATTAAAAAATTGGGATCCAATTCGTGGAGAATGGCTAGCTCAAAGTGTTGAAGCAATGGCTTTTGGAGAAGCAATCCCTGATAGAACTTTCCCGGAAAGCTTTACTCCTTATCAAGTTCTTTTATTAGTACCTCAAGATACTCGAAGCAATGTTGTTCGTTTGTCGCAAGAAAGAAGACAGAACTCTTCCAATCAAAATCAATGGAATACTGTTTCTAATTATATGAATTCAGTCAATTGTTCGCCTTCACGAGGTCGCTCTTATGGAGACCCTCACCTAGCTTCATTCGATGGTGCGCGTTTTTCTTTCCAAACTGTAGGAGAATTTGTAATGATGAAATCTGTCACTCGGAATATTGAAGTTCAAGTACGTCAACGTGCTCAAGGAAATGATTTTTCATTGAATTCGGGTGTTGCAATGAATGTAAACGGTGACAGACTCTGTATTTATGCCGATGATTATCCTGATGCTGATTATTCAACACCTGTTCGATTGAATGGAATGTCTGTTTATTTAACTAACGCAACTTATTTTTTACCTCATGGAGGAACGATTCGTCGAAGAGGACAAGTTTATACCGTCTATTTTCCAAATGGAGAAGTGGTTACAGCTAAAATTAGAAATGCTCGAAGTAGAGGTTTTATGGATGTGTCAGTGACAATTCTCCCCTGTTCTGCAAATGATTTTACCGGACTTCTAGGAAATGCAAACGGTTCTTCTCGTGATGATTTTGATGTGCCGGGCAGAACAAGACCTGCTGTTTTTGCTTCTTCTAATGATGATTATTTCGAGAGAGAAAGACAAGCATATTTAGCGAAAGATTTTGCCGATATTCATCGCGTTACAATGGCTACAACTTTATTTGATTACCCACTTGGAATGTCAACAGGAAGTGATACGAATAGAATGTATCCTATGGTTTACCGTAATTTACGTGATGGAAATGATAGGGCAAGGGAAAGAGCAAGAAGGCTTTGCCAACAAAGAAGAATTAACCCTTTGGATATGAATGGTTGTATATTTGATAATATGTATTTGGGTTTGCCCCCTTCTCCAAGACCAGTTATTCATGACCCAACTGATGGGACAGTATTTAGACCAGTGGTTCAACAAAATCCGAATGTAAATCCAACCCCTCCAAGACCACCAAAACCAAATCCAAGACCAGTTCAAGCAACTGAGGTGAAGGATCCTTCACGAGGTGGGAATAGACCACAACCAATTATAACAAATCCAAATGGTTCGACAACAAAACCGGTACAGAAGCCTGTTTATAAGCCGAAACCAAAACCTCGACCAGTTTATAAGCCCAAGCCAACTCCAAAACCTGTTTATAAACCTCGTCCAACTCCGAAGCCAAGACCTGTAGCAAAGCCAAAACCTGTTCCTGGTGGTAAAAGAGGATAACTATTATAAAGAGTCATCGATTTTCGATGGCTCTTTTTTTATGGAATGAATTCTGCTCACTATTCTGTGTTAATAAATAATAAAGTTCATACTCTCTCAAATACTTCATCGATGTAAATTTGTGCTATGATAAATATTAAACAAATTCATTCGGACGAAATCTTTATCGTTCATCAGTTAGCTCATCAAATTTGGCCAATTGTTTATAAGGATGTTATAACCAAAGAGCAAATTGATTACATGTTGGATTGGATGTACAGCATTCCTACCCTTCAAGAAGAAGTGAAAACAGGTAAAATTTATTATTTACTAACCGAGAACGGCGAACCAATGGGCTTTTTAGGTGTTGAGCCCAATTATCCTGATGCAGATTATCTCCGGATTCATAAAATCTACGTCATGCCAGAATGCCATGGAAAAGGGTTAGGAAGAGTGTTAATGAATAAAGCGATTGAACTTGCTTTTGATCTAGATTGTCACACCATTCACTTAAATGTCAATAGAGATAACGCAGCGGTTGATTTTTATAAACACATCGGTTTTCAGATTACAAAAGAGGAAAATAATGATATCGGAAGAGATTTTCTTATGGAAGATTACGTGATGGAATTGAAAATCAAGCAAGAGAATTGAGGAACGAGGACAGATTTCCTTTTCTACTCAATAATTCTAAAACTCTAAAGATCTATATCTCCACATTCAAAATCTCCCTTCGGGCATTCTTTGTGTCCATGTAGTCCGCAAGGGCGGCAATCTAAATTCTTCACTTCTTTGACTTCACAATCTTCTGATAAAGGTCCAAAACCAAAACCAGGAACGGTTGAGCAGAAGAAAGCAGTCACTTTTGCGTTTACAGAAGAGGCAAGATGTAGAGGGCCAGAATCGTTGACATAATTTCTTTCAGCATCTCGCATCAATGCAGCCGATTGTAAAAGGGATAATTCTCCACAAAGTGAAAAAGTATTCTCTCGTTTTGCTTCAAGGATAATCTCGTTGCAAAGCTTAGCATCGTTTGGAGCGCCTAAAAGATAAATGTTTGAGTCGTTTGGAAGTTTTTGAATTAACTCAATCCATTTATGTTTTGGCAATTGTTTCGTGAACCAAACCGAAGCAGGGGCAAGGCAATAATATTTTTGCTGTTGAAACTGTTCTACTTTCGCTTTGTCATTCTCCGAAGGAAATAAATTGGGTCGAACCACTGATTGTGCACCAAATTCTGTGATGAGTGATAAATTGCGTTCAACTTCGTGTGTGCCGTTTCCAATATTATGGGCAAATTTCTTGGAGAATAAGAAAGATATCGGATTCTTTTTAAACCCATATATTTTCTTTCCTTTTGAAAATCCAGCAATAATACCAGAGCTAGCAAATCGTTGTAAGTTGATTACAAAATCGTATTGTTCTGCCCGGAACTGTTTGACCAATCGAGCAATATCTTTCCATTTTCCAATCGATTTATCAAAAGTGAAAACCTCGTTCAAATAGGGATTGTTTTCCAAAAGTGATTGATTCCCCTTTTTTACTAAAAAATCGATTTGAGCAGCTGGGTAAAGTCGTTTTAATTCTGAAATTACCGGTGTAGTCAAAATGACATCGCCTAAAAAAGCCGTTTGTATGATGAGGATTTTATTCACGGAGACAAATTTAACAAAATAGTAGGGGAAGGTCGCGACCTTTCCCTACTATTTTGTTGTTAAATTCTATTTCAACAAATTCACATGACCTCGAGAAATGTATTCTTTTCCGCTGCCATCATGAAGAACGATCATATAAAGATAAGTTCCTGTGTTTGCCATTTGTCCAGAAAGAGTAATTCTGCCATCCCAACCTTTAGTATAGTCATTGGTTTTGAAAATAACTTTTCCCCAACGGTCGAAAATGGTAAAATCATATTGGTCGTCATTAAAATCAGATAAAACAGGTTTAAATATTGGATTCATTCCTTCCGGTGTGAAAGAATTCGGGATATATATAATTGGTGAAAGCGTGATACATTGAGTATTCGAACGACTGACTTCGGAAAAACCATAAACATTCAAGGCTTCTACTGCTTCTACAACGTAGCAGATTTGCCCTTTGGTTGAAATAGCATTGACATCATCCGTAAAACTGTAAATAGCATCAGGATAACTTGCAAATGGAATTCCGTTGAAAACCCCATCAACGCCACGGTAGATGACATAAGAATTTATCGCACCATTAAAATCACCGTATGGACTCCAAGTTACATAGTTCAGTTTTAACAATTGGTCATTCTCTGCTTTCAAAAGAATGGTTCTTGCTTCATTGGAAATAGCGCCCATTCTCCCACAACTATCGATGTATTGAACTCGGTAAGTGTATGAATAATCATTTACTTCAACGTCAGAATCGGTGTAGTTAATTGTATTTCCTGTAATATCAACTTGGTCAATTTCTGTGAATGAACCATTAATTTTCTTCTGAATAGATAATTTTGAGACGTTTGCACTGGCATCAATGTAGTGAGTTAAATCAATTTGGTCACCATTTACCGTTGCTACTTGCAAATAATGAAATGCTGGAAGTTGAGGTGTAGTAACAATGACTGTTTTTGTATTAGAGAATGATTGCTGACCATTCGTCGATATTGCCTGAATGACAAAAGTGTATGTTTCTCCATCAATTACATCAATAGTATAAGATGTTCCATTTGTGTTCCCATAACTCGTCCAACCAGTAGTTGTTGTTTTAGCAAGAATTTCATAATGATCAATTCCGTTCCAGCCGACGTACTCTGTCCAATTTAAGGTAACCTGCTTCGCACAAATGTCCAATTGATTAGATAAGAAAGCGGTTGAGTGCAATTCTCCTTTTGCAGAAGTATGGTAAGTAGGTGGATTGCTATTGGTAAAACAAGAATCAAATGCTGCAACAGAATAAGTTAGTGGACCTTGTGTTAAATCAGGGAAATAAGTATAGGTTGTGTCTGTCATTCCAAGTTGTTGATTGAGTTCTACAACTGCTCCACTTGCATTCTGAATATAAACGATATAACCATAAGTGTCTAGGTGATTATTTTGGTTCCAAGTGATTGTCACCGCGTTGGTTAAAGTATCAATCGTAACATTATCAATAACTGGAATACTCGGCGCAATCATATCTTCAAACTGATTCCCAGCAATATTCGATGTGAAATCACACGGTTGATGGGGGAGAACAATTTGATAATTGAGAAAAACATCACAAATGGTTATTGTATCAATAAAAGTATGCGTTCCATAAGGTACACTATCATAAAGCGTCCACGTTCCTGTTGGGTATTCTCTATAAATATGATAATAGGAGTTAGGAGAGTTGGGTGTGATTCCAGGAGAATTCCACTGCAAAAATGCCGTTCCGTCAGCAGGATTGAGAACATTCAAGTAAATATTTTTAATCGTATCAGAATAACGGAGGGTATTTCCATTGCAACCAGATGCTATGGCAATAAAATAATCATTGGAACTTCCTGAAAGTGGGACAGTTGCTGTGTTTGTGCCAATTGTATTGATATTTGCGAGCAATCCTCCTTGAGTCGAATGAATTTGATATTCTGAGAACGTTCCTTGAGGGTCATTTACAGGCGTCCAATTTATCGTAACGTTTCCAGTTGTTGGGCCAGTTTGGATGCAGTCGATTGCTGGAGCTTCAATTACACCAGGATTGACTACGTTAATAGTAATGGTTGCATAACTGACTTTTGGAATTTGGCAATAATCATCTTGAATTTTAAAAACAAAATGATAAGGAACAGAAGAAGCAACAAAACCAGAAGGAGTAACTAAATGGTCGCAATCTGTTTGCCAATTGAACGTTGTGTTTACCCCTTGAGACATCGTAATTAGAGGAGTTTGGTCGAGTGTAGCGCATGGAGCAACGGCACAACCAGAATTGCTCGTGTAGTTTGTTCCGAACATTAAACCACTTGCAGAAAGAATATTGTTTTGTGGAGAACCGTCTTGCAACAATTCAACATCTGTAGATGCTAAATTAAAATTAACCAATTGACCAGCATTGACCGTTGTTTCAAAAAGCCCACCGAAAGGGCCAGCAATTGCCGGGGCATTATTTGCTCCAGAACAATTGGAAACAATGAGTTGAATTTCTCGAGAAACTTCTGCGATTAAAACATTATTACGAAAAGATTGAGCGGTTATTTTGATGTTGTAATTACCAATCGAATTAGAGAGGGCTTGTATCGTTCCGTTACTTGGATTTATCGTAGAAGCGATACTTCCAGGACTCATTGCAGGAGATGGAGTGGGTGAATTAAAACTAAATCCTGGTTCAAAAACAAGTGGGGCAGGAGTAACACCATCGACGTAGGTTTGTCCAGGGAAATGGTCAAAAGGAACACCAAAAGAAATGTAAAGTGAATCTAAATCGGGGTCCACCGCGTTCATGTTGTATTGGTAATTATCGCCCACGCAACTCACAAAATAAGGTTCTTGTAAAAACTGGGGAGAATTATCTACGCAACCACTCGGAGAATTCGGAACTGCAAACATTTTTGCAATCAGTGTAATTCCTTTTGTAGATGGAGAAGTTAGATTTGTGATTGCACCACTACGTGCAAAATTTTGGTAAGTAAAAATCCAACCTTCTGGTGGAGGTGTTCCTCCAATTGTAATAGGGGCAGAACGATAAATGGCTTTTTCAATTGCACCGATACCGTTCCCAGCATTTGCTCCCGTTCCACACGCTAATTGTCCCGGACCGCCGGCAACAGGTGTACAAGTTGGAGATAAATCAGAACTACTGACGTAAGCCAAAGATAAGTTTGTAATTGTTGGGTGATTCCAAACATCAACCGTTACATTTGATGTACTCACGACAGAACCATTGCAATCTCGATAAACAACTAATTCAAAGACATAATCGCCTCCTTGACACTTCCACGTTAATTCTCCTCCCACAACGTGAGTGGCATTACTCCAAAAAGAAGTAAACATCAGAAGTAGAATAAGAAGTGTTTTTTGAATCATATATTTGTAACGAAATAATTTTATACGTAGTATAAAGACGAAAAGTTATTTAATAGGTTGTTTTAAATGATTTATTGATAGAAAAAGTAACATTAATGTCCGATAAAAATACACATTTTATCTAAATCATACCTCTAAGTCAATAAAAGCATCAAAATTTTCTTTTAAATGAAAAGCATGGTGTCTATTAATATTCGTGAATTTAAACAACTGTTCGAGGAGGCACGACGAGTTTTGGTCAAATAAAATTGAGGATGATTTATGTCATTGAATTTGTTGTTTCCTTTTTCCTTGATGAAAAAGAAAGAAATTTATGCTGAGCGTAGTCGATGTAAAATCAAGTCGAAACAATGCTTCCACGCGCTCTGCTGAAAATCAATAATTCTTACAAAAGAAGTGTTTTGCAAACACAATGACGGAGCACTTTTGTGCAATTATTGTGATTTTCATCATTCACTCCCCCACCGACCCGCCGTTTCGACAGGCCAACGCACTTTCTAGATTTCGCTTCGAAATAAAAATCATTGCAATAAATAAAAATATTTACGAAGAACTAAAAAGTGCATTCATAAATTTAGCGGGTACCAAAACACCGCAAAATTCGTAAATTTAAACAACTGTTTGAGGAGGCACGACGAGTTTTGTTTCAATTAGAATTGAGGATGATTTTGGTCGTTAAATTTATGACAGCACTAGACTTTTTTTCTTTCTTTTTTTTGGCGATGAAAAAAAAGATTTAACTCTAATGTATGCAATATTTTATCGGACATTATTCATAGAAAAAGTAATTTACCCAGCTACAACTACTGTAAAATCTTCCCAATTCAAATGTTTGTTGGCAATTTCTTTAATTCTTTCTGGAGAAATAGCGTGCAAATGTTTAATAATTACATTGTAGAAATCGAGAGGCATTTGGTGAGATTCTACACTTAAAAATAAATCCATCATCGCATAAGGACCATCGGCACTTTTGAGCAATTGTCCGAGCATATAATTTTTGACCAAGTTTAATTCATCCTCGGGAACTAACTCTTCTTGCAATCGCTTAAATTCTTTTTTGATTTCTGTAATTGTAGCGTCTTTTACATCCGATTTAACTTCTGTGGCAATGATAAAATATCCCACATGATTGAGTTCTGCTAAAAAAGACCCGATTCCGTAGGTGTATCCTTTGTCCTCGCGAATGTTGGTCATTAAACGACTACCAAAGTAATCACCTAAAATGGTGTTTAGAATTAAAAAGTCGATGTAATCCTCATGTTTTTTATTGATAACCATTCTGCCAACACGAATTGCAGATTGGATTGCATCTTTTTTATCAACGATAAATTCTCCAGCATTGTTGTTAATTTCAGTGGCAAATTCTGAAGAATGAGGAATGATTATATCTCGACATTTCTCTTGAATGAGAATGATTTCACGTTCTTCGATATCTCCCACCACAACAATTTTGGTTAATCCTTTGAGGTAATATTCTTGATGAAATTTTTTCATATCATCAATGGTCACATCTTCAATATCTTTTTCGGTTAGAATGTTTGAATAATTTGAATCACTACTGAATAATTCTTTTTGAAAAGCACGTTGCGCTAAAACACTTACTTTTTCGTTTCCAATTTTATATCCTTGAAGAAGGTCAGAAAGAAATTCTTTCACATCTTTTTCAGGGAATTCTACATTTTTAATTGCATCTAGAATTGTATCGAAAATCGCCATGAGATTCTCACGTAGACAATACAGCGTAATTACCGCATTTTCTGCAGAAACACCTCCGTTATAAAAACCGCCAAGTCCATTTATTTCTTCGTTAATTTCTTCAGATGTCTTGTCTTTTGTGCCAGAAAGTAGAAGCCCGTTTACAAAATTAGCGATTGATTTTGTTCCTCTAATTTTTCCAGCATCAAAATATAAATCCAAACGAACGGTATCGTCTGTCACTTCTTTCATGTGGAAAAGTGAGCAATTTTCTGACAATTTATATTCTTTCGGAGCAACGAAATCGACTTGATTGATTTCTTTTATTTCAGGTTGTTGACTTTTATCAATCATTTAATTTTGGCTTTAATTTTTAATAAAGAACAATTTTCTTTGCGTAAAACAGACTGAGCAACAATTTGAATTTTTGTAGCTGTGATGTTGTGATAATGCATACTCTCGTCATTAATCATCTTCGCATCACCCAATAATTCGTACATACACAGTCCCATCGCGCGATTGAGAATTCCCTGTTCTTGAAATTCTTTTGAAGTTCTGATTTTGTTCATGATACGAGTCAATTCATTCTCATTTAGAGCTTCGTTTTTTAATTGTTCTAATTCTTTCCATAATGCTTCATCTAATTCGGAGAATGAAACGCCATTATTTAATTTTCCAGAAATAATGAGTAAACCTTCTTCAATTGTACCCAGTATATAACAACTAATGTTTGATGCGAGTTGTTGATCTTTCTTTAACGATATATAAAGTCGAGAACTTTTGTCACGGCCTAATGCGTCTGAAAGTAAATCGGTTGTATAAAAATCATTATGCATTCTATCACACATTTTAAATGCGTAGTAAAAAGCATCAGCAGGAACTTCTCTTTCTATTGTTTTTTCTCGGTATTCATTCTGTGCAGGTTCTTTTTCGATGTTTCGGATATATTTTTCACCAGCAGGAATATTGCCAAAATATTTAGATGTAAGTTCTTTTACCTCTTCTATTTCAAAGTTTCCAGCAATGCACAAAATTGCATTGGAAGGAGAGTAATGTTTTTTGAAGAATGCTTTTACATCATCCATTGTAGCATCTTCGATATGTTTGAGGTTCTTGCCAATTGTAGCCCATTTGTAAGGATGCTTTTTGTATGCTAAAGGACGTAATTCAAGCCAAACATCACCATAAGGTTGGTTTAAATAATTTTGTTTGAATTCTTCGATGACTACTTTTCTTTGTGTTTCGAGACTTTCATCCGTAAAAGCCAATGATAACATTCGATCACTTTCCAGCCATAATGCCGTTTCAATATTTTGCTTTGGAAGAACTTCGTAATAATTCGTAATGTCATTTGATGTGAAAGCATTGTTTTCACCACCAGCCATTTGAAGAGGCGAATCAAAGTTTGGAATATGGATTGACCCACCGAACATCAAATGTTCGAAGAGGTGAGCAAATCCAGTTTGTTCTTCATTCTCATCTTTTGCGCCAACGTTGTAAAGGATGTTTACGACTGCCATTGGAGTAGTTTTGTCCCTGTGAAAAAGAATCGTTAGACCATTGTCTAAAGTAAATCGTTCGAAGTTGATCATTAAAATGTATATTTTCCGTTTTGTTGTTCTTGAAGTGTTGACTTGAATTCTTCGATGATTTCTTTGACAATTTCACCTGCGGGTTTTATTTCGTGAATTAATCCTGAAATTTGCCCAATTTCTAATTCCCCTTCCGTTAAATCACCCTCAAACATTCCTTTTTTTGCTCTTCCTCTTCCTAAAAGTTTAATTAATTCTTCTCTAGAAGCACATTTTTCATACGCTTGCTCTACTTTTTGGTAGAATTCATTTTTAATCAAACGAACAGGAGTAATGTCTTTAAAAGTCAATTGCGTATCGCCTTCATTGGCATCAATAACTGATTGTTTAAAGTTCTGATGAGCACTTGATTCTTCAGAAGTCACGAAACGAGATCCAATTTGTACAGCATCTGCACCTAGATTCATTGCCGCAAGCATACCACGACCAGTTCCGATTCCACCTGCAGCAATAACAGGGATTTTAACTTCATTTGCCACCATTGGAATTAGGCATAGTGTTGTTGTTTCATCACGTCCGTTGTGACCGCCAGCTTCAAAACCTTCAGCTACAATAGCATCTACACCAGCAGCCTCTGCTTTCAAAGCAAATTTAACACTAGAAACCACATGAACAACTTTAATTCCATGTTCTTTTAAATGATTGGTCCAAGTTTTTGGATTACCTGCTGAGGTAAAAACAATGGGTACTTTGTGTTTGATAATTGTCGCAATATGTTTGTCGATATCAGGATAAAGCATCGGTAAATTAACAGCAAAAGGTTTATTCGTAGCATTTTGACATTTTTGAATTTGCTCGTCCAAAATCTCGGGATACATAGAGCCTGAACCAATAATTCCAAGTCCACCGGCATTTGAAACCGCAGCGACTAATTCCCAACCTGAGCACCATATCATTCCCGCTTGAATAAAAGGATACTGAATATTAAAAAGTGATGTAATTCGATTTGCCATGTTGATTTTTTTTAACTGAAAACACAAATTTACTTTTTTATTGGCAGTTTCTTTGAAGATAACCTATAAGTAATGTTTTATTTTGTTTTTGAATAATAAAAATTAACACAACTCCTCCCTCTAAATCACCCACCAAATGGTGATTTAGAGGGAGGATATTTGTAAATAAACTTTTATCTATTTTTTGCGTCTTACTATAAATTCCTTACTTTAGTGACAACTTTGAAAACTATGTCTATCAAATATTGGTTAATTTTTGCTTTAATGTTTCGTGTTCTTTTTGTGAATGGACAAGACGTTGATCATCAACATTCTATTCCTCATTCGTTTATTGAGAATAAAGGACAGTGGAAAGAAAATGTTCTTTTTAAAAGT
>JAJRQQ010000021.1 GCA_024280155.1 Bacteroidota bacterium | reverse complement strand
TTTATTTATTTATTTATTTATTTATTTATTTATTTATTTATTTAAGGCGGAGGAAAGTCCGGGCTCCAATGGGCAAGGTGCCAGGTAACGCCTGGGAGGTGTGAGCCTACGGAAAGTGCCGCAGAAAATAGACCGCCTAATCTTTGTGGATTAGGTAAGGGTGAAAAGGTGCGGTAAGAGCGCACCGCACTTGCTGGTAACAGCAGTGGCAGGGTAAACCCCACCTGGAGCAAGATCAAATAGAGGAACTGACGTGTGGCCCGCATGGTTCCTGGGTAGATTGCTTGAGTTGTTAGGTGACTAACAGCCTAGATGAATGACTGTTCTCGACAGAACCCGGCTTACAGGCCAACTCTTTTTTTATTTTCTTCTTTTATTCCGGAAAATGTGCTTTCTATTATTCTTTTTGCACCATTCATAAAGTTTTAATCTCAATCTTTATTTATATGAAATATTCTACAGTAGAACAGTTTGTAGGAAACACGCCTCTTGTAAAATTACAAAGATTACCAGGAACAACAAGTAATACAATTTTGGTTAAACTTGAAGGTAATAACCCTGCTGGTTCTGTAAAAGATCGTGCAGCTTTAAGTATGATTAAGCACGCTGAGGAAAGAAGTGAAATTAAACCTGGTGATAGCTTGATTGAAGCTACCAGTGGAAATACTGGAATTGCATTGGCGATGGTTTCGGCAATTAAAGGCTATAAGATGACTTTAATTATGCCAGATAATATGAGTGCTGAGCGGATTGCTTCAATGAAAGCTTATGGTGCAAAAATCATTTTAACACCGTCCTCTAAAAGTATGGAAGGAGCCATTGATTTAGCTAGAAAAATGGAGAAAGAAGGAAAAGGACGAATTTTAGATCAATTTTCTAATCCAGATAATCCTCTAGCCCATTATGAAGGGACAGGGCCTGAAATTTGGAGAGATACAGAAGGAAAAATCACTCACTTTGTGAGTGCCATGGGGACAACAGGAACTATCATGGGAGTCTCTCGGTTTTTAAAAGAGATAAACTCAGATGTAAAAATTATTGGTGTACAACCAGAAGGCAAGTCAAAAATACCTGGAATTAGACGATGGCCAGAAGAATATATGCCTAAAATTTATCACCCCAAAACGATAGATCGTATTATGGATGTAGATCAAATTAGTGCCGAGGATACCACACGAGCATTAGCTAATCAAGAAGGTATTTTTGCTGGTATATCTTCAGGGGGAGCAATTGCTGTGGCGCTTAGATTGTCAAAAGAAGTGGAAAACTCAGTGATTGTAGCAATTATTTGTGACAGAGGAGATCGCTACCTTTCTACGGGTGTTTTCCCTAATTAATTATTAATAGGTAAGATACACAATTACTTTAATAACATAGCCTCTGATTATGCAGTTAGCTCATCCTTTGTTATGATGATCCTTGGCGGATGCAAAAAACAAACCTTACGCTGAAATGTGCCTGTTGGAATTCTCAGCAAATTTTCCTGTGCCTTCTGGGTACTATCAGCTCACCCAAGATTGACAGCGATTGATAGAGTATTTTCCAATTAACAAATGAGTCTGAACAGCGTTTAATTCGAATACAAGAAATCAGGCTTTTTTCTGTTCATTAATTTGTTTAAAAAGTTGCTTTTTAGCAAGGTTCATTAGATCAGTGAATTTATTATCACTCATTCCATAAGCTTCTTTATCTAGTTGTTCAAAAGATACAGATTTTTTTAAATAATTTTCAGCCTGTTCGAGAGATTTTAGTTTTTCATAAGGCGTCATCATCTTATTATAGCGATATTTCTTTCTTTGTTTTCCTTTGTCATCAGTAATGATTGTTGGAAAATAGCAAAGGCGATGGTAGTTGAGAAAAGGGTTGAGATACCCCCCTGTTAAATACATTAAGTTCATCAGCCCAATACTGTTCTGTATGGCTATAACCAAAAGTCTTACGGATGACTGAAGCATTTTTACTTTCTGCCAATGCATTATCATAGCTCTGCCTTGAGCGAGATTTAGTGAGTTCAATATGGCGTTTATTAAGCAATTTTGCGACTTGATGATTAATATACTTCGAGCCATTATCCGCATGAAAGCCGTGGATGTCGAAAGGAAATGTTTCAAGTATTTCTGTCAACACAGAAACCAAAAACTGTTCACTTATTAGACTACAAGAGAGTACTACTTCATACTGAGTGACCTCATCAACCGAATTGATATGATAAACCCCTTTTATACCATCTTGATCGCCTTGATGAACGGTATCCACTCGAATATATCCAGGCTTTCCCTCTGCATTGGGTTTGCGTCTTTCTCCAATAGCGGCTTGTCGAGACCTGGTTTTTTTCAAAGGTTCTTCGCTGTTTTGGGTAGTTTGTGGAGCCGCGAATATTGTATTAATGAGAAACCGATATAAGTACCCAAGTAAAATAAATTCAACCTTTTATTGGTCTTTTTTTACCATTTTAGGCACTGAATAAATAGTTACGTAGCCCTCTATGCGCCTATTTATTCAGTGCCTAAAATGAAAAAAAATCCTGCGTAAAATTGTCAAATTAATTTTACTTGTGTACTTATTAGCAATATTTTCATACTCCGTTTCATCAAAGACCGAAAAGGCACGTTCACACAGTTTTTTAATGACAGCACCGCTTGGCGTATCATAGCGTTCATCCATTTTTGCCAGTAAAGCTATATCCGTTGCTGTATATTGTTGTTTAAAGCTCGCTGGATTATGCCGCTTTCGTTGCTGTACAACACCGACTTCCAGGTATTGATGAATGAGGCGAGTTAGCTGTTGGCGAGAATAGGCTGTCACTTGTAGCAGAAAGCGTATCACAATGCTTTTTTGTTGTTTATTTAGTGCTCTATAGTGAAACTGTTTTAAGGTGGATTGAATAAAGTCATATCGTGCTGCTTTATCGCCTGGTACGCTAAATAAAATGGCTTGGGTTCCGTCTAAAAAAGTTTGTAACTCTTCGGTGTTTTTTAATAAATTAAGATTCATGATGGCTTTCATTGTTTCATCATGAACAGATTCCCTGATTTTGTCAGCTTAGACTCATTTTATATTGGAATATGGGGTGGTTTTCAGATTCATTTCGTATTGGAGAAGGCTGATAGTTACTAAGAAGAATAGAAGTGGTATTATTGCGTTTAAAATATATTTATAAAGGTTAATACATTGTATTGGGTGGTTAAATGAATTTTTTATTCGCAAAAAAACTGATAAGTCGTGGTAGTTCAGTTGGCCAAGCTTTTTTTACTGAAAAGCTTTATGTTTCTCACAATATAGATGTAACAAAACCATCTCGTATAATAGGAATGGTAAACCAGCGTTGTAATTATAAATGTAGATATTGTAACTGTTGGAATTTAGATGAATATAAAGATGAAATTTCAATTAAGGATTGGAAAAAATCACTCGATAGCTTAAAAGAATTTATTGGTAACTTTACTATTCAATTTTTAGGTGGAGAACCTTTCTTAAAGAAAGGCTTTATTGAATTATTGGAATATTGCAATGAGCAAAATATTGCATGGGGTGTTATAACAAATGGATCTGCTTTTAAAGAAACAACAGTTCAACGAATAGTTGCTGCTCGACCACCTAATATTGATATTTCTGTTGATTCACATAAACAAATAATTAATGATTCCTCTCGCGGATATGAAGGAGCATTAAGTAAAATAGAAAAAGTCATTAATTTACTTAAAAAGCACAGAGAATTGTCAAAGTACAGTTTTTTGATTCGCTTAAAAACAGTCGTTTCAAAAGCAAATTTTCTAGATTTGCCTGAAATGGTTTTATGGGCTAAAGAAATGGGGGTGGATATGATTGACTTTTCTCCTGTTAGACCTATGTGGAATTGGACTGAGAAAGAAAAAAAACAATTGAAATTACTAATATTTCCGAACTCAGAAAATTAGATAAGGTTATTGATGAACTTTTAATAATGAAGCGAGAAAAAAGCATTATCGAAACATCCGCAGAAAAACTACTTTCTATATCTACATTGTTTAAAGGAAAAATTTCTTCTTCTAGCTTGGCGCCTTGTAGAGTAGGAATGCGAGATTATCACATTTTTCCTGATGGAGATGTTTTTGTTTGCACGACATACCCTCCTATAGGAAATGTACTAAATCAGTCAGCCTATGATATATGGAATGGCATGCTTGCAAAAGGTATACGAAAAAAAACTATTGAATGTGTTGATTTTGGAACCCAGCGATGTGCGAGTTCTTGTTTTGACCATCGAACACCTACACAGGAAATTAAGCGTGCAATGCTTATTATTCGCCAAAAAATGTAGTCTTTACCTGAATATAAAACTGGTTTTTCTGGATATATTTACTCTTTGATTGTACCTAGCATTAAAGAATAAAACTCTTGAAGTCGCGCTTCCATGGAGCTATTAAGAAATAACACATACATATATAATATGAACTAGGGAATATAAAAAAATACCTGATTACCCACAAGTTTCCGCCACTTTAAAAAGCTAAATGTAATCTTATGAAAAATAATGGTTATTTTTTAACCTGATCAAAGTTAAAAGTTTAAGTTAAATTTTCATTAATAGATATTTATTATTTTTCAATACCTTACAAGTCATCTACTGATT
>JAJRQQ010000020.1 GCA_024280155.1 Bacteroidota bacterium | reverse complement strand
TTTAATCTTTTTTTATTCCAATTTGTTAAACGCTTATCGTGCAAAGCGGCTGCAAAGGTATGCACTCTTTTATTCATGACAATGAAAAAAATCAAATAAAATGAAAGTTTTTTTAAACTAATTCTTAACTGACTGATATAACGGAAGGTAAAAAGAAAAAATTAATTACTCGTTCTTAAATTATGTAACACTTCCAATTTTGACATGTCAGGTTTAGCTAAATTATGCGTTGCTTCATGAATTGATAATGTTAGTAACTGATCTCCCTTTGCTCCAATCATCACATTGGAAATTCCATTTAAGAGACTTTCGACCGCAAAAGCCCCCATTCTTGTTGCTAACATTCTATCAAAAGCAGATGGTCTCCCCCCTCTTTGAATGTGACCAAGAATAGAGTAACGCATTGAGTAACCCTCCATGTATGGCTTTATTTTAGAAAGTATTTCTTTTGCACCTCCTTCATCATCACCTTCTGCAACAATAACGATTGAACTTCTTGCTCCTTTATTCTGACGTTTTAAATCATTTGCTACTTCTTTTATATCAGTCACTTCTTCTGGAATCAGTACGGATTCTGCTCCAGATGCAATTGCTGAATTCAATGCGATAAACCCTGCATTCCTCCCCATTACTTCTACAAAGAAGATTCTTTTATGACTACCTGCTGTGTCTCGAATTCTATCTACAGCTTCGACAACCGTATTTAGCGCAGTATCATAACCTATTGTATGGTCTGTTCCAAAAATATCATTGTCAATAGTGCCCGGAATACCAATAACAGGTATGTTCATTTCTTGAGAAAGAATACTTGCACCTGTAAATGTACCGTCACCACCGATACAAATAAAAGCATCTATGTCATTCTTTGTTAAATTAGCAATGGCTTTTTGACGACCTTCAACGGTTTTAAATTCTTCACTTCTATATGTTCCGAGTATCGTACCGCCTTGTTGAACGATATTATTTACATCTTTAAATGTTAGGTTACAAAAATCATTTTCAATAACACCTTTATATCCATCTCTAAAACCAACAGGAACAATGTTCTTATTTAAACAAAACTTTACTATTGCTCTTACACATGCGTTCATTCCTGGTGCATCTCCTCCTGATGTAATAATTCCAATTTTTTTCATTCTTTAAAAATAATCAACTTTTATTTATGGAATACATTTTTTTCTTGCATCTTTATAAAAAATGTTATCAAAAAGAAAAAAATATCGTTCAATGAATGATGAAGAGTTAATTCTTCAATTCAAAAAGCGTGAACAAAAGATAATATTGGGAGAATTATACAATCGTTACGTGCATTTAGTTCTCGGTGTAACTTTAAAATACTCGAAGAATAAAGTAGATGCTGAAGATTTGTGCATGATTGTATTTGAAAAACTACCTAAACGTATTCTTTCTTCTGATATAAAAAACTTTAAAGCTTGGTTATATATGGTAACAAAGAATGAAGTTTTTATGTTTCTGAGGAAAAAGAAAATCTTTTTAAATGAAAATGAAATCGAGATAGAAGATAAGTCGGAGTCTGAAGAAATCATTCTCAAAGAATCGAAATTGAACATACTCGAAAAAATGGTTCAAACGTTAAAAGAAGAACAGAAACAATGTATTGAGTTATTTTATATTGAGGAAAAATCATACAATGAGATTGCAAAAATACTGTCACTGGATGTAAAAAAGATAAAAAGCGCCATTCAAAATGGAAAAAGAAATTTAAAAATAAAATTAGAACAAAGTGAAGAATTCAAATCGATATAAGAACATCTTCTCCCCCAAAGAGAATTTGAGTATTGAAGACATCAATCGTTATGATTCTTCGAAAGGAAAAACACGCAATAAAATTGAGCAAAAAGAAATGGCTAGTGATTTTGAAAAAGATGCAATGGAGGGTTGGGAGTCTGTTGGTTTTGACACTTCAATTCTTGAGAACCACAAAAATCCATTTACACCAAAATCAAAAAATGGTCTTTACATTATAATCGGTGTTATTGTTGTCGGAATTATCACTTCATTCTTTTTTATACCGAAAAATGCTGAACCGAAAAATAAAACGGTTGCTGAAATAAACAAAGGAGAACAACAAGAAATCATTATTGAATCAAGCGATGTTTATTTACCAGAAAACATTGAGCAACTTACAGTACAACCAATAGAGAATCAAATTTCTATTGATAAAATTAAAAATGATTTCACTGAAATTGAAGAAATCAATGCCAATTTACCTGTTTTAAAACCTCATCAAATTGAGGAAAAACATTCTACTGACATTATTCTAAACAAACAAAAGGGAAAAGAGTTATATCTTAACGAACTTAAATTGATTGACTATTCTACATATAGGACTGAATCGTTTATCGAAACACAACAATTCGTTCTCACAGGCACTCCTGCAGATCGAGAGAATGAACATACTGAAAATTACCAAACGGAATGGAAAACAATTAAGCAACCGTATTCTCTCTACATCGAAAACACTTTATATTATTTCAATAATGGTGAATACAAAAAAGCACTTGCTCGATTCGATATTATTCTGAAAAAATATGAAAATGATATTAATGCCAACTTCTATTCTGGTTTATGCTTGTATAATTTTGGAGAATATGATGAAGCCATTCTTCGTTTCAAAAAATGTGTCAATGGAGATTTTAATAATTTTGATGAAGAAGCAAAATGGATGATCGCCAATTCACACGAGAATAAAGGTGACTTAATTCGAGCAAGAAAATTATATCAAGAAATAATTGCTAAAAATAGCTGCTATAATGAACAGGCGAATGAAAAACTAAAACAGCTCGACTAAAAACCATTCGAGCTGTTTTAGATAAATATTAGTTGAAGAACTTCGCGCCTTTCGCGACCATTCTTCGCATCAATGGACTTGGTCTATACCTGTCTTCTCCATATTCTTGAAACATTGCATCTAATTTAGCTAAGATATTCTCTAAACCGATTTCATCTGACCAAGCCAATAAACCTTTTGGATAATTCACTCCTTTTGTCATTGCTAAATCAATATCTTCTTTACTTCCGATATTCAAAAATACTGCATCAACAGCTTCATTGATAAGCATCATGATAATTCTATCGAAAATTTCTTTACCCAATTGTTCATCTTCAATGGGTTTTGGATTACTTGCATTCTCTCGATAATCAAAAAATCCTTTTCCTGATTTCCTCCCTAAATACCCTGCTTCTGCATGGCGTTTTTGGGTGAATGATGGTTTGTATCTAGGGTCGTAGTAGAATGATTTAAAAACCGTTTCTGTTACCGTATAATTCACATCATTTCCGATATAATCCATTAACGTGAACGGTCCCATTCTAAATCCACCAACATGTGTCATCGCCCAATCAATTGTGGCAAAGTCCGCTATACCTTCTTCATAAATACGCATTGCTTCTCCGTAGAATGGTCGAGCTACTCTATTGACAATAAACCCTGGAGTATCTTTACACAAAACGGTTACTTTTTTCCAAGAATCAATCAATTCTATCGTTGTTTTCAATGTTGAGTCTGCTGTTTGCACTGCTGGAATAATTTCCACTAAAGGCATCAATGGTGCAGGATTAAAAAAGTGAACTCCAATAATTTTTGATGCATCTTTCAATGCAGAACCAATCGAAGCAATAGAAAGTGAGGATGTATTGGATGCAAGGATGCAATTGCCATCTGTTATTTCTTCAATTGAAGCAAAGACTTTCTTTTTCACTTCTAAATTCTCGACAATTGCCTCAATAACAAATCCGCAACCTTTAAAATCATTCATATCCGTAGAATATCGAATATTTGATTGCGTTTGACTGGATTGCTTTTCTGAAATCTTGCCTTTTTCAAACAATCGCGCCATGATTTTAGCCAATTTAGCTTTTGATTTATCTAAAACCTCTTGGCTTAAATCAACTAAAACAACTTGATGTCCATTTTGGGCTGCCACTTGAACAATTCCGGAACCCATTGTACCTCCTCCTAATACTCCTATATCCATGTTTTATATATTTTCAATAACGATTAATGACCGTTGGGTCAATTTAATGACCGTTGGGTCACGATTTAATGACCGTTGCGTCACGATTTAATGACCGTTGCGTCACGATTTAACGGCCGTTGCGTCACGATGCATCGTGACGCTACTGGCCTTTAAATTGTGGTTTACGTTTTTCTAAAAATGCTGCACAACCCTCATTAAAATCGTATGATTCTCCTGCAATTGTTTGCAATTCCTCTTCGACCTCTAATTGTTGCTCTAAACTATTTGTTAAACTTTGGTTCATTGCGCGCTTTGTCAATCCCAAACCTTTGGTTGGCATTTTTGCAATTTTCTCTGCGAATGTTTTTACTGTGGTTTCAAAATCTTCATCTGCTACTGTTTTATAAATCATATTCATTTCCTCTGCTTCCTTTGCTCCAACTTTATCTGCTGTCATCATCAAAGCCATTGCTTTTTGCATCCCAACCAAACGAGGCAAGAAAAATGTCCCTCCAGAATCAGGAATTAATCCAATTTTAGAAAATGCTTGTATAAAACTTGCACTTTCTTTTGCAAAAACAATATCACAAGCCAAAGCGATATTTGCTCCTGCTCCTGCTGCAACCCCATTCACCGCCGCAATAATTGGCTTTTCAATAGTTCGAATTCTTTTGATAATTGGGTTATAATGATCTTTCACGATGGAATTCAATGGCGGTCCATTTGGGTCGGTAGCTTCTGCTAAATCTTGCCCTGCGCAAAATGCCTTCCCTTCTCCGGTAATCACGATGGCACGAACTTTTTCATCCACTTCGCAAGTATCCAATGCTTCTTGCATCGCCATGGCCATTTCTTTATTAAAAGAATTAAAGACATCTGGTCGATTGAGTTTAATTTCACAAACTCCGTTTATTACAGTTGATACGATATTCATATTCGATATTTTTTTACGAAGATAATATTTTAAAAGCTAAAAAAATTATCTTTGAGATTCATTCTAAAAAAAACAATCTTGCTCTTTAGTAGCTTTTCATTTCTATTTTATTTTCTTCCCGTTTTATTAACGGTCTATTATTTTACTCCGAAGAAATTTAGAAATGAGATTCTTCTCCTATTTAGTCTTGTTTTTTACGCATGGGGAGGGGTAAGTTTAAGTCTCATTTTAATCGTCTCAATTTTATTCAATTTTCTTTTCGCGAAACAAATTGAGAAAAATAAATCCTCTAAGAAAAACTGGTTGACTGTTGGGATAATCTTTAATATTCTTGTTATTGCGTCTTTTAAATACTTAGATTTCTTTATTTCAAACATTAATTTTTTAAAAGGAGTTCTGATTGAAAATGCTGAACCAATCCCTTTACTCAATATTATACTTCCTGTTGGAATTTCCTTTTTTACCTTTCAACAAATGTCTATGCTTTGGGATATTTACCGAGAAGAAAGGAAAGATAAAATTACATTCTTGAACACTGCACTTTACATTAGTTTTTTTCCTCAATTAATTGCAGGACCTATTGTTCGCTACAATGACATTATTGACCAACTCAATGAAAGAAAAGAATCCATAGCACAGTTCAGAGTTGGCATTCAGCGATTCATCATTGGATTATCTAAAAAGATTCTATTAGCAAACACGTGTGGTGAAATTGCAGATACAATTATTAATACTGACATTCACTTTATTGATTCACCAACAGCTTGGCTAGGAATAATCGCCTACACTTTCCAGATTTATTTCGACTTCTCTGGTTATTCTGACATGGCTATTGGACTGGGGAAAATGTTTGGTTTTAATATTCTGGAGAACTTTAATTTGCCTTATATTTCAAAAAGTATTACAGAATTCTGGAGGAGATGGCACATTTCACTTTCATCATGGTTCAAGGATTACGTTTACATTCCTTTAGGCGGTAATCGAAAAGGGAAAAGCAGAATGTATAAAAATCTTCTGATTGTTTTTCTATTGACAGGGTTTTGGCACGGTGCAACGTGGAGTTTTATTCTTTGGGGTTTGTTTCACGGTTTGTTTCTCGTTATTGAAAAAATAGGATTGAGAGAACAATTAAAAAAACTACCTTCCATTCTCCAGTGGTTTTACACCATCATTGTTGTTATGGTCGGTTGGGTTCTTTTCAGAATTGAAGCATTACCTGATGCTCTGCATTATTTATCCAAGATGTTCTTAATCGACAGTGAGGGACATTCAAATGTATTGAGTTACCTTAATAATGAACGAATATTAATTCTCCTTTTAGCCGTTATTGTCAGTTCATCTCTGAGTGTGAAAATTACTCAACATAAATTTTATAAAGTCTTACGGAATAAAGTTTCCTTCCAACTTCTTCTCGATTCTTCTCTTATTGTGATGTTTATTATCTCATTGATCTACATCAATTCTGGTTCCTACAATCCATTCATTTACTTTAGATTTTAACAATGAATAGAATAAGACCATATCAACTCCTTTTTCCAATTTTATTTGGGATAATTCTCATCATTCCAATACTTAATGATACATTTCATTTCGTTGAATTTGAGCGCAACGAAGAAAATCGAACTTTTACAGATTCAATTCAATTCAATATCAACCATCTAGATGATTTCCCGAAGAATTTCAACAATTATGTCAATGACAACATCGTTTATCGTCAACCATTTTTAAACCTTTTTCATTCTTCGAAATTTTATCTTTTTAAGACTTCTCCTTATCCTAACAAATTAATTATTGGTCAAGATGATTGGTACTTTAACGCAGGAAAAGAAAAAAAATATATGAAGGACTGAACCAATTCAATGATGCGCAACTTGATTCTTTCTCAAATGAATGGAAACGAAGGTTGCGCTACACAGACTCATTAAACATTAAAACTTATTGGGTAATTGCTCCAATGAAACATTCTATTTATCCAGAAAAACTTCCTTACCATATTATCCGAGAGAAAAATAACAGAACAGTTCGTTTAAAAAATCGAATGAACAAAGATTTCGCAGGATTAATTATTGACCCAAATAAAGCGTTAATTGAGGCTAAAGATTCTATCGATATTTTCTATAGAACAGATAATCATTGGAATTTTTCAGGAGGAGAAATTACGGCAAACATGATATTAAAACGCTTGAAAAAAGATTTCCCGAAGGCAGAATTCGGGAGTACACCTCAAATTCTATGGGAAAAGAAATTAAAAGATGATGGGATTCAAGGGAGACTACTCGGAATAGGAAATGTTTCTGAAGAATACTACATCCCTTCACCGAGTATCCAATATATATCTAAAGAAAGTAAAAAATATAAATTTGAGGGGATTCAAGGATTTGCTTATAATTGGGAGTTTGAAAAAGTTTTTGAGCGATCGGACTTAAAAAATGGATTAAGAATTCTCATTATCAGGGACTCTTTTGGTGAACAAGTTATTCCATTTATGCGAGATTCTTTCAAAGAAAGTATTTGGATTTTTGATGCCTGGAGGTATCAATTAAATGAAGAAATCATCAAAAAGACAAAACCAGACATCATTCTTTTTCTTGGGTTAGAAGTCCATACTAGCTCAATTCTAAAAACCTATGAGTAGCGTTTGAGAATTTTTAATCGATGTTCTTAGTGATAAAGTCAACAAAAATCATTAGATTCACAACCAATGAAATTTACAGAATTAAAATTAGATGAGCAGGTTTTAGAAGCCATCTCATACATGGGGTTCGAAAATGCGACTCCAATACAAGAAAAGGCCATCCCACTTATATTAGACAATAAAGATTTAATTGCTTGCGCCCAAACAGGAACAGGTAAAACGGGAGCATTTGTCCTACCAATACTACATAAATTAGTAGGAAAACAAGATAACAATATTGATACGTTAATCATTGTCCCAACGCGAGAGTTGGCCATTCAAATCGAACAACAAATCCAGGGTTTATCCTATTTTGTGTCGGTGGGTTCTAAATCCGTTTATGGCGGAGGAAGTGGTAAAGATTTTGATCTCGAACGCGATGCATTAAAAAATGGAACGGACATCATCGTTGCAACACCTGGAAAATTAATTTCTCATTTAAAAATGGGTTATGTTAATTTTAAACATGTGAAGCATCTCATCTTAGATGAAGCAGACCGTATGCTGGACATGGGGTTTATTGATGATTTAACAAAAATCATTTCTTACCTTCCTAAAAAACATCAGACTTTATTGTTCAGTGCCACAATGGCGCCAAGTATAGAGAAATTAGCACAGAAAATTTTACATCAACCAGAGAAAATATCTTTAGCCGTTGCAAAACCTGCTGCAGGAGTTAAACAATCCATTTATTTAGTTCACGATGAGCAAAAAGTGAAAGTTTTAGCTCACATCATTAAAGAGCGTAAAGATTTTGACAGTATAATTGTTTTTACTTCAACAAAAAATAAAGTCTCGAACATTGTTCGTGCATTGGGTCGTGCTGGATTACCAGCTAAAGGAATTTCTTCCAACTTAGAACAAGACCAACGAGAGGAAGTTCTCCGAGGATTCCGCTCAAAACGAATTCGTATTTTAGTTGCAACAGATGTTATGAGTCGTGGAATTGACATCAAAGAAATTAACATGGTGGTCAACTACGATGTTCCTCACGAAGCAGCAGATTACGTGCATCGCGTTGGTAGAACTGCACGTGCGAACACTAAAGGTGAGGCAATCACTTTGGTGAACCCTACAGATATGTTTAGAATGCGTAAGATTGAGACTTTGATTGAATCTTCTGTTCCAAAATTGCAACCGCCAGAAGAATTTGGAGAAGGACCAAAATGGGAAGAAGGTAAACCAAAAGGAAAACGTCCATTTAACAAAAATAAATCGTCATTTAAAGGAAATAAACGCAAGTTTCATCCAAAGAAAAAATAGTTTTAAAACAGTAGGGCAGGTATATTAAAACAGTAGGGAAGGTCGTATTATAACAGTAGGGGCAGGTCGCGACCTGCCCCTACTGTTATATATAACGATTTATTTTATTGTTTTAATTGGACGTCAACATCACCTGTCAATGTTTCTAAGAAAAATGCAATTCCTGAAACTTCTTGAACAGATAACTCACGATTTAATTGCGCTTTACCCATTATTTGGATTGCATCGTTCATACTTTGAACACTTCCGTCGTGGAAGTAAGGTGCAGTTTTAGCAATGTTTCGTAAAGATGGTACTTTAAAAACATATAGATCGCTTTCTTTCCCTGTAACATCAAATCGACCTTTGTCAATATTTTCGCTTTTCGTATAGTCCCAATAATCATTGACTAAACCAAACTTCTGGTACATATTCCCTCCTAACAAAGGACCGGTGTGACAAGTAATACAACCTGCGTCCATAAATAATTTCATTCCACGTTTTTCTTTTGGAGAAAGCGCTTCATTATCACCATTCATATATCGATCAAATTTTGAAGGTGTAATCAATAATCGTTCAAAGGCACCAATTGCTGTTTTTAAATTCGCATAAGTAATTGGGTTTGCAACATCAGGAAATGCTTTCGCAAACATTACTTTATATTCATCTATTTGAGATAATCTATCTATTACTGCTTTTTCGCTGGGCATTGCCATCTCAACAGGATTTAGGATTGGCCCTCCGGCTTGTGCTTCAACATCTGGCTCTCTTCCGTCCCAGAATTGAGCGATATGCAATGCTGCATTTAATGTTGTCGGTGAATTTCTGCCACCTAAACCACCATCATTTCCAGCAGAGAATGAATTGTTATCTACACCATACGTATTTAAATCATGGCAAGTGTTACAACTTTGCGTATTATCTTTTGAAAGACGTTTATCAAAGTAAAGTGCTTTTCCCAGTTTTATCATTGGGTCATTCACGTCAATTTTCACTTCTGATAATGCTCCAAATGTTTTTCTTGCTGACGCATCCAATTCTGCAAAAGCATAATCTTCGGTTTTTGTTTCTTGTTTTACTTCTTCTACCTTTTCATTTCCGCCACAACTCACTAAAACAGATGAAATTGCTGCAAATAATAAATACTTTTTCATAATAATTGATTTTATAGATACAAAGATGAGAATAATTGAGAATAAAAAGTATTGATTGTATTTATCTTAACATCGAAAAAACTTATAACTCGTCTTCAACTTTTGTAAAGACAGTTGACCCATTACCACAATTTTCAGAATAAAATTTAGCCGTATAGGTTTCTCCTTCTATTTTTACAATCTTCACTTTAATCCACTCACCTTTAGAAAGACATCCGGGAGAACTGATTTTTCTTGCTGTTAAAACATATGTTGAATCAGAAGTCCATTCGATATCCATCACCATTTTAACGCCATCGACAATTTCAATGTGTTTCTTCTTAGTTCTTTTAATTACAACGGTTGTTTTTCCTGCTTGATAAGTAAAAGTTCCTGTTTTAAATTTTTCGTAAGGATTTTCATCTTGGCTAAAAGAAAAAGTTGCTGCTAAGATAAAAAGTAGGGCAATGATGTTTTTCATAATAAATAAATTAGTTTTTAAAGTTACGTTTTATTTTTCACATATTCGCTGAGCTCTTTTAACAACTTCATTTTTTAATTCTTGAGGTTGCAGAACTTCAATTTCCCCTCCATAACTCAAAATAGAACGAATTAATTCTTCTGAAATAGAAACAAAGAGAGAAAACACAAAATAGTCTTCTTTCATTTCTACGACTTTCTGCGAATGATGAAAAGGTAATGAATCGAGATATTTCGCTGCGACAATAGTTGTTTTCAGTCGTACATCGAAAGGTTTTGTATTTCCGCTTGTGATTCCAATGGCGTGTTTAAAGTAATTATCGGCATCAAAATCTATTGGTACTTCTGCGTCTTCTTTTGTTAATTCTAACTCCTCGATTCTGTCCAAAGCATAGGTAATGTAATCTTGTTTACTTTTATCAAAAGAAATAAGATACCATCGATTACTGTATTGTTTCAATAAAAGTGGAATTACTTTACGAGGTTTCAATTCTCCAGAAACAAAACTTGCATAATCAAACGTAAGCCATTTTTTGTGATTAATACCTTCGAGAATTATAGGTAAAAACTCACTTCCCCCTTCAGAAGAGGAAGTTTCAAATTGAATATATTTATCCGTATTTTCCTCTTGAGAGAGATTAATTCTACTTACAATTTTATCAATTGCGCTACCAAATTGTTTAAAAAGAGCAACATCTTTGAATTGCATTAATGTTTTTGCTGCGAAACTAATTGATTCGATATCATCATCTGTTAAAGGAATGTCATTGATAGAAAATTCTGGATCTTCATAGTAGTAACCATTCTCCAAACGATTGTATAAAATTGGTGCGTCGTGTTCAACCCGCATAGCACGAATATCTTTTTCTATGGTAGAATCACAAATATGTTCTCCATCTAAAGAGCCAAACAAAGATTCTTCACATGCTTCACGTAAATCTCGTTTACTCGGAAAAGGGTTGTATTTATTGCGAATACATTTATCAATAATACGGTAACGGATTAAAGCATTCTTGATGTGAGGCATTCTATTTTAGATTAATTTCCTACAACGATTTTCTTTTTGTAACCAAAAAGCTCATAAAATTTAATTGCTTTCACCACTTCATCAGGGACATCTTCTTCCCAAATGGAAGCTCCTGCTTTTATCTTAGCGAGTACATCATCAGACATAATATAAAGACATTTTTCATTGAATTCTTTTATCTCTTCTAGCTTATCATTGTCTTTCATATATTGAAGTAGCCCTTGTAATTTATTTTCAATTTCAAAATCCTTCAATTGATAAAGCTCTCCAGTTTCAACTTCAAGTGCAGGATAAACAAACATTTTCACATTATGTCCAAAACCTCTACCAAAAGCTTCCAACAATCCTCCACGTAGATTTCCGTAGTATTTTTCATCAAAAATTGTATGAAGATTATAGATTCCTACAATCACTCCCATTCTCCGGTCTTTTGCAATCGTTGATAAGTAATCCACCATTTTATAGTGCTTGAGATAATTACTAATCATCACTGTATACCCTAATGTTCCTAATAGTTCTGCACGATCAACAAAATCTTTATCCGAAATCTTACCATCTGCAGTTAAGTCTTTCAAGGTCAACTCAAAAATAACTCTTAGCTTACTCTCTTCAACACCTTCTTCTTTAAGAAACTGCTCTTTACCATGTTCAATCATATCAACATGGACATTGGTAACGGGTCTAAATCGACCTCTCATCAAGAGGATATTCTTTTTATATAAAGCGGTTGCAGGTTGTAAAACATTTCCAGATAAATCAAACATGGTTGCATCCGTGACTCCTCGTTTTACAAGGTTCAATGCTATAATTCTGTTGTCAACATCCTCAAATTGTGGTCCTGAAATACGTAACATATCAATTTCCATACGGTCACGAGGAAGGCGGTGAACGATATTAGATAAAAACTCATCCAAATCATGATTATGAAAATAGCTGCTATGAATTAAATTTACTCCAAGAATCCCAATCGCCTCTTGCTGAGCCCGGTGGCTTATATCGTGTAATTTAATATGTAAAATAACCTCATTGGGCTCTTCTTCTAAATTCAATTGAAAGCGTAATCCGACCCAACCGTGTCCTTGGTTTGTTTTATGGTAATTCAATGACTCAACGGTATTACAGAAAGAGAAAAAACGAGATTCTTTGAATTTCTCAGGCAAACGAGATTTCAATGTATCGTATTCTGTTCTCAACATCGTCTCCAGACGTTCTTCACACACATATCTGTGGGATTTCCCGTACATTGAATCCGATACTTTCATGTCATAAGCAGATTGAGTATGAGCTATCGTTCCTGAACTTCCACCTGCCTTAAAGAAATTTGCAGCAACTTCTCGCCCTGCACCAATTTCAGCAAAACATCCATAAATATCAGCCGTTAAATTAATTTTTAATGCCTTTTCTTCCGTTGTGAGTCTTCTTTCGTCAATCATAATCAAGTTATCTGTATACAAAAGAAACAATTTTTATTGAATCTATCTAAGAAACTATGTTAAATACACTAAAAACTGATAACAATCAGAAAGCTTCCTTACGGTTCTTTGAAATTGGAATTATTAATAAACGAAGAATCTGTCAAGGTCATTAAGAATTGTTTCAATAAATCTTTTTCTTGCGCATCCAATTGCACCCCCCCTTGTCCAGCAAATTCAATCAATGGATCAATTGTTGAACTCATTTGAATCCCATGTGAGTAATGATTTATAACTTCGTCCAAGGTTGTAAAACGACCATCATGCATGTACGGTGCAGTAAATGCTATATTTCTCAATGTTGGAACTTTAAACTTACCATTATCATCTACGTTTCCGGATATTGCACCTCTTCCAACATCAGAAAAAGTAGCATCCAAGCCATTGTTACTGAATTTTTGCACTTGCATCAACGGCCCATTGTGACAGTGAAAACAATCTGCTCCATTTAAGCTCTTGAATAAATCATACCCTGCCCACTCTGAAGGAGTTATTGTTCCCTGAATTGATATTTCATTGGGCGATAATGGCAAATTATTCTCAAACTTATACATGACATCAAATTTAGAAGAACCAGATATTAACGTTCGAATAAACTGTGCAATTGCTTTAGCAGCATAAGTAGAATCAATATTTTTAACATTAAACGCTTTAAAAAACATGTTCCTATACACTACATCAGCACTTAATTTACCCACAACACTTTGCCAAGTAGTATGCATTTCAACGGGATTGATAACTGGTTCGATTATTTGTTCTTCTAATGTTTTTGAACGCCCATCCCAAAAGAACGATGTGTTCCATCCTAAATTAATTAGCGCCATTGAGTTACGAGTCCCCAATTGACCGTCAATTCCTTCGGAAAATTGATGTGCATCAGCAAAAGCTAAATCAGGCGCGTGACAAGTTGCACACGACAATGAATTATCACCGCTCAACTTTTTCTCATAAAAGAGTTTTCTTCCCAATTCAACTCCCTCAACTGTCATTGGATTATCCTCAGGAATAATCATATCTGGAAAATGAGAAGGTATTTTTAGTGTATAAGGCGTTGGAATAGCTTCCACTTTATCTTTTTTACAAGAATAAGCAAGAATAAGGAGAAGAATAAATGCTAAGTAACGCATCATAGTGGAGAAATCGAATTTTTAAAATTCGTAATTACTTTTGTAGCAAGTAATTCTTGTCCAACAGCTGAGTGGCAAGTGAATTCTGTTTTAACATCTATACTTTGAGGAGTGGTAAGAAAAGATTGCATATCTAATTTTAAATCCAAGATGTCTTCGTCCCCGACAGTTGTCCAATTTAAGTTGGAAAAATTCAAGGTCTCTAAATTTACATCTAAACCGATATGAAAAACAATGGTTTGATCAAAATTTTCAATTCCATTCTGTAAAGTATCTGCTTTTGCCTCTACTTTCATAAAAATATATCCAGGATTCCAACCCCAATGCATATCGTTGGCAATTGCAATGTTCAATGGGCTTGAATTACTAAATGCAGTTGGGTCGTTATGGTTGATTGCTGCATCAACACCAAGATTAGCTGTTATCGAACTAAAAGCATCTTTCGTTCCAATTTCTTTAATAGCAAGAACGCCATTTAATCGATAATCAAAAAGTCCTACAGTCGATAAAATTGAACTGCCATTCTTGACATCTTGCAAGTAAAATTTTATGTCCGTGAATTTTATGTCATATCCTTCTGCTGTTTGAAAAACTGAATCAAGGTACAAGGTTTCATTTCCGTATTTAGGGTGGACATTTATTTTGATATAATGGTTGGGAATTATAGGTTCTGGTTTCTCTTTATCTTTACATGATGTAAAAACGATAAGAAGTAGTATTATTGAGAAAAGATGCTTCATAATTCAAATTTACGATTTTTTTTTGTATAGACCTTCCAGGTATAAGACCTTCTTTTCAAAAAACAACAATAAAACATTTGGTTATATCAAATAATTTTTCATAACTTAAATGGAATACCTAAAAAAATCACTAATGGAGAAGTTTAAATCTGATTGTTATTACCATGTCTACAACCGGGGTAATAACAAGGAAATAATTTTTAAAGACAGAGAAAATTACAACTATTTTTTAAAATTAATGAAACGACATCTTAACGGTACAGCCGAAGTGCTCAGTTACTGTCTATTGCCAAATCATTACCATTTCTTAGTCAAGATAAAATCTTTTGAGGAATTGCCTAAAAAATACCGTGACCGTGAAGAAATGCTACACATACCGTTTTCAAATATGCTTAATGCATATTCAAAAGCGATCAATAAAAGGTACAATAGAACTGGAAGCTTATTTCAAAAAAACTTAAGAAAAAAGAAAATAGAATCAATGGAACAACTCAAAAATGTTATCCTATATATAAATTCAAATTCTTCACATCATGGAATTGAAAACTTTAAAACCTACCCTCATTCCTCCTATTGGGAGATAACAAAACAAGATTCAAAAAAAGAATTTTTACTGAATTATTATTCGATTCAATCTCAAATTTTGATTATTGTTTACAACTAAATAAAACCTGGAAGGTTTAAGACCTGGAAGGTGTTTAAAATTTACTACCTTAGTATATTATGCATAATAAACCATTCAACATCGTTAATGCTTCTGCGGGAAGTGGAAAAACATATCGTTTAGTAAAAGAATACATCCTGCTATTAATCGACACAAATAACAACCGATCTTTTGCCAACATTATTGCAATGACTTTTACGAATAAAGCTGCGATAGAAATGAAAGAGCGAATCATTAGTTCTTTGGATAAAATAAGTTCACCCGTTCTTTATGACAATAAACTTTCTTACTTAACAGAGGAGTTGTCTGAAGAATTAAACTGCTCAAAAGGTACAATTGAGAGTAGATGTCAAAAAGTACTAATGAATATCCTTCATCAGTACGAAGATTTTAACGTCATGACTATTGATAAATTCAACCTTCGCCTTATTCGGTCATTTGGTAGAGAGTTGAACCTCGTTCATGATTTTGATGTTATCATGGATCAAAACGAAGTGCTGGAAAAATAGTCGATGACATTCTCAATCAACTCGGTCAAGAAGACCAAGTTAAACTGAATGAATTGGTTATAAAATATGCGGAATCAAATCTAGAAGAGGGGAATTCATGGAATATCCGAAGAAAGCTCGTTGAATTTGGTAAAATTCTTACTTCTGAAAAGAACAAGAAAAAAGTAGAAATACTCATGGAGATGACCTTTACAATGGATCAACACAAAGAATTGATGCGTCGTAAAAAAGAGATGGATAAAACATTTCTACAAGATGTAGATGTTTTTATTGTAAAATTTGAGAATGAAATTGATGTGAAATCTTTACCTGGAAAAAGCAATGTTTCTAGACGTTTTAAAACAATCAGAAAGCAAGATTGTTTTTACATCTCTACAAATAGCTCCCCCTTATTCACTGAAAAATATTTTCAGAATATGGAAAATGAGGATTTTCCTTTTAATCTAAAAAATGACATTCTTTATTTCTATGAAAAATGGAAAGGGAATCTTCAAGAATATGTTAAAACGAAACTCTTTTTAGCTAATTTTTTCAACATGGCTTTATTGCAGTTTATGGCAAAAGCACTCCGAAAAATAAAGGTAGAAGATCAAATGATCCTTATTTCTGAATTCAGTTCACTTATCGCTGAGCTTATCCAGAAAGAAAATACACTCTATGTTTATGAGCGTTTAGGTACAAGATTTCAACACTTCTTATTGGACGAATTCCAAGACACTTCACACATGCAATGGCTCAATATTGTTCCGTTGATTCATGATTCTTTAGGCAACAACAAGAAAAACTTAATCGTCGGAGATGCAAAACAGTCCATTTATCGTTTTAAAAATGGATTGGCAGAACAATTTATCGAATTGCCGAGAATATACAATCCAGATAAGAATTCTCAAATAAAAGAAGTCTCTGACTTTTTTATCACCATGGGAAATACTGAAGAATTAGAATTTAATTACCGATCAAGTCCAACGATTGTTAATTTCAATAATGATTTTTTTGAAGATTTCAAACAAACAATGTCCTCAAAAACGGCTTCTTATTATAAGTCGATTCATCAAACTCCTAAATCAGAAATTAACGGGCTCATTACGATTAAATCAATGCAAGCTAAAACCGAAGATGAGCAAATCGTTAGTCAGATTATAGAATGGATTGAAGAATGTAAAATAGATGGATTTGATTACGGTGACATTTGTATTCTTGGTGATAAAAATAAGAACTTGAATAATTGGGCAATCTTATTGACGGAAGAAGGATATTCTGTTGTGTCTTCAGAGTCTTTATTAATTGATTCAGATAAGATGGTGCGATTAACCATTAATTATTTATACTGGAGACTGCGTTATACAAGCAATGATAAAAAGAAATTTATTGAATTATATTTAAAACTAAAAAATAAAGATTTCTCTATTTATCAATCGTACTTTAAAACTTCCAAAGAAGGTTACCGATATTTTGATGACGAATCCTTCATCCTTGATTTTTTTAAGTCTAAGAATGAATTTCTTTTTCATTATGAAAGTATTTACGATTTAATTCAAGGTTTTTACCGCATTTTAGATTTTAATGAATTGGAGAACCCCTATATTCACCACCTTGCTGACGTTTGTTTTGATTTTGAATTAAAAAAAGGACCCAATTTACGCCTATTTCTGGAAGAATACGAAAGGACAAAAAAGAAAATTGCTGTTCAAATTCCTGAGAGTAAAGATTCTATTCGAATTATGACTGTTCATAAATCAAAGGGGCTTGAATTCCCTGTAGTAATTTTACCAACAGTAGATTATAATCTTCAGATAAAAGAACATTTCTTAGTCAACACAGACGATTTTATCATCTATAAGAAACCTTCTTCGAGTGAAATAATACAAGAGTTAATTGACATCTACAAAGAAGAAGAAGAGCAGGTTAGGACTGATTCTACAAACATTTGTTACGTTGCTATGACACGTCCTGTTGAGCGTTTATACATACAAAATTATTTCAATGGAAAGAAATTCGGGACTTTCTTCCACGATATCTTATCACAACAAAAGAACATAGAAATTATTGATAATGAAGTTCTTTTGACCATTGGCTCGAGGTTTAGAACAATAGAAGATGAAGAAGATGACATAATAAAGCCACCATCAATTTATCATCCTAAAAACATTTCAGATAAATTATGGTTTCCTGATATTTCTCTAAGAGACCACGAAGACTTAGACTCAACTGACTATTTAAGTAGTGAAATGCAATTTGGAATTCAGTTTCATTTATTGGCGAGTAAAATAGATCAAGACTCCTCTGTTGAGGAAGTAATTAAGAAATACATTGAAGAAGGTGAAGTTGACCAATCGAATGCAGAAGAATTAAGTCAAAAGCTGAATGAATTAATCAACTTTCCAGAATATCGTTCACTTTTTGAGAATAAAATTAGTGTCTTAAACGAACAATCGTTTATTATTGATTCTACAACAAATATCCGTCCCGACAAAATAATTCTCAAAAAAGATGAAACCATTATTATTGATTACAAGACGGGAATGCCTGAAAATAAAGATATCAAACAAATCACAACCTATCAATCTGTTTTGAATGAAATGGATTATCCAAATGTTAGATGCTACCTATATTATTCTTCTTTGGGAGAATTAAGATTGGTGGGGTAAGAAATCCTTAAACACAAAAAAAGCACATGAAGGCTCATGTGCTTTTTTTATTTATTTTAGAATTCTATCTCATGACATTCACAAAACCATTGAAGGTGTGTTTATCATCATTCAAGATATCATTCACTCGAATAATCCAAGTATAAGTGCCCTGTTGAACAATTTTACCTTTATAGGTCCCATCCCATCCAACTGAAGGGTCGTGAGATTCCCAAATAACCTCACCCCAACGATTGAATATAAATAATTCAAAATTGTAAATATCAACTCCTTCGATATGAATGTTCCAAGATTGATTAAACTCATCTCCATCAGGAGTAAACGTGTTCGGCGCATATAAAATCACCTCTGGATTGACAATAATTGTTTTAACCAATGTATCCACACAACCCAACGCAGAAGTTGTAATTAAGGTGACATCATAAGAGTCAACCACTCCATCAGGGTACCTCACTTGAACATCTTCTTGCGTTGATGCTGCTGGTGTTCCTCCAGGAAAAAACCATTGATATGTATCTCCATTGTAGGAATAATTTAAAAATGTTACATCTGTATTGAACATTGTCACAGGATCTGGAGAAAAATGGAATAAAGCATCTGGTTTAGGGTCCACATGTAATGTATTTGGAAACAGAGTAGAATCAACACACCCTTCATAAGAAGTCACCATCATAAAAACATCATAATTCCCAGCCATCAATTCTTGCGACAAAATAGTATCTTGGTTGATATATGGAAGACCATCCACTTCCCAATAAATAAACTCACTCATTGTTGGGTCAGTCGTATTGATAATTTCAAATTCTGCCGGTTCACATTGAATAGGATTCGTTACCAAATATGTTGGAACAGGTAAAGGAGCAACACGCATATCTGTTGTTAAAACAAGAGGAGTCGATTCACAACCATCTGTAATTGTAACTGTATAAGTCGTTGTTTGAGTAGGAATAACATTAGTCTGATGATTTGGAACACCTGTGTATGTATCGCCAGTAGACCAAGTAAACGTATATGGTTGACCAATTCCTCCATTAGCAGTTGCAAAAATGTCCGTCGAATAAGTCGGACAAACCGTATCAAAAGGAGAGATTGTTCCTGAAATTGGAGGCAATACAGTCACAAGAATACTATCCAACGGAGAAATACATCCATTTTGATTTTCTGCATAAACCGTGTAATAAGCTGTAGAGATTGGATTTACAGTTTGAGCCGGATTCAAATCTGTTGTCATTCCCCAATGGAAATTATATGATGTTCCGCCTGTCGCAGTGGCAGATAAATTTCCTGTTCCATTCTGACAAATAACAACGTCATTACTCACCGAAATTGTCACTGGAGTAGGATCAACAACAATAACCTGCACACACTCAGTACAACCAAGTGGTGTCCTAGCACAAACATCATACGTTCCAGCTGGCAGAGATAAATCAAACGAATCAACTTGCCATGTTGTACCATTATCGAAACTATATTCACTTGCCCCTGGAGAATCGATATGAATTCCTCCATCAGATAAGACTTGACAAGAAGGAGTTACAGCTGTTCCTGTAACAACTAAATTAGAGACTAAAACTTGAACAGTATCATACATAGTACAACCATTCAAAGTTACTTGTAAAAAATAGTCAGTTGTAACAGGTGGTGTGACAGCAATTTGTCCATTTACAGAAGATGAAATTGTACCTGCGGCTCCTGTACTCCATCCATAAGTCGCTCCATTATCTGGACTAACCGGATTTGCACCAATAGTAACTGCGGGTGCACCAACACAATAAATTTGATCTGGTCCAGCGTCAATATTTGTTCCTGGTGGAACCGTTATTGTTATACTATCTGAACATCCATCTGTACCATTTGTATATGTTACTGTATAAGTTGTTGTTGTTGTTAAAGATTCAACTTGAACAGCAGAATCGGGCGCACCTGCAACTTGTGCCCAATCATACCAATACGGTGCACAATTCGTAACAGAAGTTATCGAAACATTATCTATTCCCCAGTTATCACAACAAGTCCCTGACGAGTTATTTTGTATCCATTGAAATTCTGTGTTAGGTGTCATTGCCGCAGCTGGAATAGGAAAAGAATACGAATTCCAAGAGGTTAACATCGGATCATATCCTCCATTAGGGTCCCAATATGACATAACAGTCCAAGTGACTCCTCCATCTGTTGAATACTGAAGAGTAACTCCTTCATTTGGTAAATCAGGTCCTTCACAAGGTGAAGCTCCACCTTGAGTAGCATAAGCCATATCAAAATTAATAACTCCTCCACAAGAAACATCAAAGGGAACAGTAGAAAGTTGTGGTGTACCTGTAGAAGTTGACGCCCAATAATAAGGTGTACCTGTAGGGTTTGCACCGCATGGTTCTCCGAAAGAAGCACCTCCAGTTGAACTCCATCCTGCTCCAGCTGAACCAGAATTAAAGTCATTATATAAAACATAAGAAGAGGACCCTACACCATTCGCAGTTAACTGTACAGTTCCACCGTTACAACTAATCGCAGGTCCAACCTGAACATTTGTAATACCCACATCACATGGAGTTGGGCAAGGAGCACACATTGTCCCTCCACAGTCAACTCCAGTTTCATTACCATCTTGAATACCATTGTTGCAATCAGGACAAGGAACACAATTTGGTCCACCGCAATCAATTCCTGTTTCTCCCCCATTCATAATACCATCTGTACAAGAAGGTGTATAACAAGAAATGGTAGCCTGCCAACCACTGTATGTCACAGAACCATCACTTGAGAAAGTAATAGTCAAACATCCAGTTGTTGACATAATTATTCCTGGATTTGTTGTTCCTCCACTTGTTTGAGAATTCCAAAGTAATGAACCTCCAGTTCCAACTCCATCATATATATTCAAAAAGTCAAACCCTGTTTCTACTTGAAATGGCAGCCCTGTAAAATCAAGTATAATTTCATTTCCACCTGTAGAGCAAAAAGTCATAGTTGTTAAAGGTGTACTATTCGAGTAGTTACCCGTACCACCTGGATCATAAAAAGTCCCTGAACAAGTATTAACAGTTGTATTACTCATATTATAAGTCTGAGAAATGCCCGAGAACGTGAGTGTAGAAAAAATTAGTAGTAGAAATCTGTTTTTCATAGCTTAAAACTTTGTAGTTAAAGTAGTTAAATTACCCAATTGAAAAGTAGTTAGTTGATCTCCTTGTGAATATGCCTGGTCGATAAACTTTGAGAATAGTTTTAAATTATACCCTGAATTAGGATCGCAATCTCCCTCAACAGAGCTATTAGCTTCAACACTGATTGTAAAAGAATATTCTTCTGGATAATCACAAGTACGACAAGACCCAGCATAATACAATAATTTATGCCAAGAAAAAGCAATTTTTTGTGTAGTTAAATTCGTTATTTTAAAAATAACTCCTTCAAAATCAAACCCCTGACTTGGGTCACAATTATCAAAACGATATTCTATGATAAAATCGCTCGTCGAAACATAAGTTACCCAGTTTGTCGTATAACTTTCTGTTACTGAAATTATCGGGGTTGAAATTGATTGTTGAGCATAACTATTCATCGAAATGATGAATACGAATACGGTGAAAATTGACTTCATTCTTATTGTAGTATTAAATTGATTATTTATTCCAATTATAAGACTACAAAAATAACAAATAGTTGCTTAATTAAATCGTTTTAATTTTTAAAAAAATTCTTTTGAACAAAAGACAGCTGAGGGTTAATATTTTAGTTAGTTAATCGAATAAACATACGACAAACCTCTATCGAAGAATATTCACATATCCTGTAAAAGTATGCTTATCATCATTCAAGATGTCATTCACTCGAATAATCCACGTATAAGTTCCTTGTTCTAATTTTTTACCTTTATAAGTCCCATCCCAACCAACTGAAGGGTCATGTGATTCCCAAATCACTTCTCCCCAACGATTGAAGATAAATAATTCAAAATTATAAATATCAACTCCTTCGATGTGAATATGCCATGATTGATTGAATTCATCTCCGTCTGGTGTGAATGTATTCGGTGCATATAAAATAACCTCAGGATTAACAACAACAGTCTTCACCAATGTATCTGAACAACCTAAAGCAGAAGTTGTTATCAATGTCACTTCATAAGAATCAATCACCCCGTCAGGGTAACGAACATTCACATCTTCTTGTGTTGAGGCTGCAGGAGTCCCTCCAGGGAAGAACCATTGATAGGTGTCTCCGTTGTAAGAATAGTTTAAAAATGTAACATCTGTATTAAACATGGTTACTGGATCTGGAGAAAAATGAAATAAAGCTTCAGGTAATGGGTCAACATGGAGTGCACCGGTATATAAAACAGAATCTACACAACCTTCATAAGAGGTTACCATCATGAAAATATCATAATTACCTGCCATTAATTCTTGTGAGAGAATTGTATCTTGGTTGATGTATGGAAGACCATCCACTTCCCAATAAATAAACTCACTCATTGTTGGGTCAGTCGTATTGATAATTTCAAATTCTGCCGGTTCACATTGAATAGGGTTCGTTACCAAATAAGTTGGAACAGGTAAAGGAGCAACACGCACATCTGTTGTTAAAACAAGAGGAGTCGATTCACAACCATCTGTAATTGTAACGGTATAAGTTGTCGTTTGTGCTGGTGTCACATTGATTTGATGATTTGGAACACCTGTATATGTATCTCCAGTAGACCAAGTAAATGTATACGGTTGACCAATTCCTCCATTAGCAGTTGCAAAAATGTCCGTCGAATAAGTCGGACAAACCGTATCAAAAGGAGATATTGTTCCTGAAATTGGAGGCAGTACTGATATTTGAATGCTATCTAACGTAGAAACACAACCATTTTGATTCTCTGCATAAACCGTGTAATAAGCTGTAGCCAAAGGAGTCACTGTTTGATTAGATCCTAAATCCGTTGTGAAGTTCCAATGAAAATCATACGAAGTACCGCCTGTCGCAGTGGCAGATAAATTTCCTGTACCGTTCTGACATATCGTAACATCGTTACTTACAGAAATTGTAACGGGTGCGGGGTCTACAACAGTAACTTGTGTGCACTTTTGGCAACCAAGTGGCGTTCTAGCACAAACATCATATGTACCTGCAGGTAATGTCAAATCAAACGAATCTACTTGCCATGTTGTACCATTATCAAAACTGTATTCATTTGCATCTGGAGAATCAATATGTATTTGCCCATCTGACAAACCTTGACAAGAAGGAGAAACGGATGAAGCTGAAATAGACAAATCCGAAACAATTACCTGAACTGTATCATATTCATTTCCACATGTTGGATTATTTTCTCTTAAAATAAACTCATAAGTCCCTATTTGATTAACTGTCACTACGGCATTTAAATCTGAAAAGTTTGGAGAAAAGTTAACAACTGGTGGTGGAGAAATTCCTGTAGCAGTATATGTCCACACTACTGTATTTGTAGGATTACTTTGAGTGCCTGACAACTGAATTGGAGCACCTAGGCAAACATTTTGATCTAATCCAGCGTTTGGAGCAGCAGGATTTTCAACAAAAATTGTAAAATCAATTGTGTCTACAACTGCCCCCAGGTCCCAAACTTCTACTTGATAAAAAGTAGTTACTGGTGGATTAACCAAAACTCCAGTTATTCCATTAACATCAGAAACATTCGTTGTTACCAACCAATTCGTAGTCGCACTCACCCAACCAGGACTCATTAATAAATCAACTGTGGCAGTATCTCCAAGACATATCGTTTGATCAGGAGTTCCTCCAGAGCAACCAATTGAAGCACCTGTTGGTGGAAAAGTTAAATTAACAACACCACTTAAACCACTGAAATTTGAGAACATCAAGATATAAGCTTCTCCTGCAACAACATTAATTGAAGGTTGAAAATTACCAGCCACACCTCCTGGTGGGGGGCCACCGTTTGACATCCCTGTAAACCCTTGTGCAGATGCATTCCAATTACAAGCTGCCGGTGCAACAAGATTATTGGCAATATCAGTACAGCCAGTTGTTGGATTATAAGGCCATAATTCCCAATCAAAATAACCTGAGCCACCACTTTGACCAATCTGAAATTCTAAAGGTCCCGTTGATGTAATATTTAAAATAAACCAATTCGGATTTAATTATCCAGAAAAAAGACAACCAGAATTAACCCCTGCTGGGTTATTACTTGGATTAGAAAAACTTCCTGATGGAGGTACAGTTGGGTTTGGACTAGGACCAGTTGTTAAGGGAAAAGGAACAGGTATGCTATTACAAATATTCTGTGCTTGATCACAAGCATTAGATGCTGTTGGTGGTGTTTGAGAATATACTATTCCCAATATTAGTACCGAAAAAATAGTTAAAATTAATTTCATAATTAATTACAATTTGAGAATGGATACGTATTCATAACATCTACACCATATACACCGATTTGTATACATTTAACAGTCGATTCAAATTCTCCAAACCAACTTTTAAACTCATCTTCAGTTAAAGTATCCGTATTTATGATAAATAAAGATCTTTGTGTGTGTATATCTAAACGAACCATCTCGATATTCGGATGACTCAAGTATAATTCATTTTGAAGTCTATCCAATTCTTGCTGTGTTTCAATTGTAAATAAACACTGTGCAAACAATGAAGTGTTCGTTTGATTCTGAGAAAAAGAATAACTAAAAGATAAGGTAATAAATAAAAGAATAAAGTATTTCATAAATTATATGTATATAGTTGTTATTATTACAACGCATATCATTATAAAACGTTGCTTAAAAAAATAAAAAAGCGTTAATTTCTCAACGCTTTTAATTTATTCATCTTTGTAAATAACTTTTTACAGAAACTTGAAAGATTTACCAGGATATACTGCTGTCAACCCAAGTTCTTCTTCAATTCTCAGTAGTTGATTATATTTAGCCATACGGTCACTACGTGAAGCTGAACCTGTTTTGATTTGTCCACAATTTAAAGCAACAGCTAAATCTGCAATCGTATTATCTTCTGTTTCACCAGAACGATGGCTCATTACAGAAGTAAACCCATTTCTTGTTGCCATTTGTACAGCTTCTATAGTTTCAGTAAGGGTCCCAATTTGATTTACTTTAATTAAAATAGAATTCGCACTTTTCTCAGAAATTCCTGTTGCTAATCTTTTAGTGTTTGTTACAAATAAGTCATCTCCTACTAATTGAACCTTATCTCCGAGTGTTTCTGTTAATTGTTTCCAACCTTTCCAGTCATCCTCGTCTAAACCGTCTTCAATTGAAATAATTGGATATTTTTCACTCCACTCTTTCCAGAATTCAACCATTTGTTCTGAATTCATTCGAACTCCAGTAGATTCAAAAACGTATTCTTTAGTATCAGAATTATAAAATTCTGAAGCGGCGGCATCTAAGGCAATAAAAACATCTTTTCCAGGAGTAAATCCAGCTTGTTCAATTGCTTTAATAACAACTTCAATTGCTTCTTCATTTGAACCAAGATTAGGAGCAAAGCCACCTTCATCCCCAACATTCGTTGACATTCCATTCTTTTTAAGAACAGATTTAAGTGTATGAAAGATTTGTGTCCCCCATCGAAGTCCTTCAGAAAAAGAAGTTGCTCCAATTGGCATCACCATAAATTCCTGAATGTCAATTTTATTATCTGCATGAGAACCTCCGTTCAAAATATTCATCATAGGAATTGGCATTGTAACAGCGCCAACACCACCTATATATTTAAACAAACTTAATCCTGTTTCATCGGCCGCTGCTTTTGCAACTGCGAGAGAAACACCTAAAATAGCATTTGCTCCATATTTTGATTTATCTTCAGTTCCGTCTAATTCAATCAATTTTGCATCAACCGATTTTTGATCACATACATCAAATCCTTTCAATGCTTCATCAAAAACAGAATTAACATTTGCAACAGCTTTCAAAACACCTTTCCCCATGTAAACATCTTCGATGCCATCTCTTAATTCAACCGCTTCATGGACACCTGTGGATGCTCCAGAAGGTACAGCAGCTCGCCCAAAAGCACCAGAAGTTGTTACTACATCTACTTCAACAGTTGGGTTACCTCTAGAATCTAGAATTTGTCTTGCTACAATTTTTGCTATAAAACTCATAATTAATTATTTTTCATGTTATCAATGAACTGATCGAATAAATACCTAGAATCATGTGGACCTGCAGAAGCCTCTGGGTGATATTGAACCGAAAAGACTTTTTTATCTTTCAATGCTATTCCTGCAACAGTGTCATCATTCAAATGAATGTGAGTCAACTCAATATTTTGATTTTCTTCGATGCTTTCTTTAGAAATAACAAAACCATGATTTTGAGAAGTAATCTCACCTTTGCCTGTGATTAAATTCTTAATTGGATGATTTATACCTCGGTGACCATTGAACATTTTTTCAGTTTTTAACCCTTGACTTAACCCAAGAATTTGATGCCCCAAGCAAATACCAAAAATAGGTTTATTTAATTTCACAATTTCACCTACTAATGAAATTGATTTAGGCAGAGCAGAAGGGTCTCCTGGCCCATTAGAAAGCATGTAGCCATGAGGGTTGAACTCGTTAATCTCCCCTATTGTAGCATCTAAAGGGAAGACTTTTACATGGCAACCTCTTTCAACCAAACAAGAAACAATACTGTTCTTTACACCAAAATCTAATAAAGCAACTTTAAATTTACTATTCTCAGTTTTACTTTCATAAGCTACTTTAGCGGCTACTTTGGAAGACAATTCTAGGCCTGTCATTGAAGGAATATCTTTGAGCATATCTTTGAGAATTGCAACATCTGTAATCTCAGAAGAAATAATTGCATTCATAGCTCCTTTATCCCGAATGTGTCTAACTAATGCACGAGTATCAATATCAGATATGCCAACTTTGCCATTATCTACCATAGACTCTTGAAGAGATTTGTCTCCAGAAGGTCTGGAAAAACCATCCGAAAACTTTTTAATAACCATACCAGCAATTTTCATTCCTTCAGATTCAACTTCTTCTTTATGAACACCATAATTACCTATATGAGCAGTAGTCATAATAAGTATCTGTCCATAATAAGAAGGGTCAGTAAACACTTCCTGATACCCAGTCATACCAGTATTGAATGCAATTTCACCCGTTGTTGTTCCAATTTTACCAATAGCAACACCTTTATAAACTGTCCCATCTTCAAGAAGTAAAACAGCCATTTTATTATCCTCCATTCTGATTATTTTTTTTTACAAATTTACAAAAGCAATTCAAATAGTACTCCAAAAATGGCATAAAAAAAAGGGCAATGAAACATTGCCCTTTTTAAACCAGTCGTACTGATTATTTTTCTTTTGATTCTCCTGAATCGTTTGGCTTGTCAGTTGTTTTTTCTTCTGATTTTGCTTCAACAGTTTCTTCCGATGAAGTAACTTCTTCCGCAGTTTCTTGGGTTGAAGAAGTAGCAGAGCCAGTACTTCTTCTAGAACGACGCGTAGTTTTCTTCGCTTTTTCATTCGTATAGATATCATTGAAATCAACTAATTCGATCATACACATTTCTGCGTTATCACCTAATCTGTATCCTGTTCTGATTATACGTGTATATCCACCTGGACGATTTGCAATTGCCGGTGCAATATCTCTGAACAATTCAGTAACTGAATATTTATTTTGTAAATATCTAAAAACAACTCTTCTTGAGTGAGTAGAATCTGTTTTAGATTTAGTTAAAATTGGTTCAACATATTTTCTTAAAGCTTTCGCTTTAGCAACAGTTGTATTAATAGACTTATGTTCAATTAATGAACAAGCCATATTAGATAACATTGCTTTTCTATGCGCCGTTTTTCTACCTAAGTGATTAAATTTCTTTCCGTGTCTCATAATTTAAAATTTCGCAAGTAACGGTTAGCTTAACTTTTGTATCGAGTTAGTCGAGCCACCTATCACGCCATTTGTTTTTTAATAATAATTCCGATACTAATCTTTGTCTAATTTATATTTTGAAACATTCATTCCAAAAGAAAGACCTTTGTTATCTACTAAATCTTCTAATTCAGTAAGAGATTTTTTACCGAAATTTCTAAATTTCAATAAATCATTCTTATTGTAAGATACAAGATCTCCTAATGTTTCAACATCTGCAGCTTTCAAACAATTCAATGCACGTACAGATAAGTCCATATCAACCAATTTGGTTTTCAATAGCTGGCGCATGTGCAATGATGTTTCATCAAATTCTTCTGTTTCAGATTTAACATCACTATCTAAAGTAATTCTCTCATCAGAGAACAACATGAAATGGTGAATTAAAATTGTTGCAGCTTCTTTCAATGCTTCTTTAGGATGAATAGATCCATCAGTAGTGATGTTGAAAACTAATTTTTCGTAATCTGTTTTTTGTTCAACACGAAAATTCTCAACTGCATACTTTACATTTTTAATGGGTGTAAAGATAGAGTCAATAAAGATTGTTCCAAAAGGAGCGTTAGTGTCTTTACTTTCTTCTGCTTGATAGTAACCACGACCTTTAATAATCGTTAATTCCATTTCAATTTTAACAGAAGGTTCCATATTACAAATAACAAGATCAGGATTAAGAACTTGGAAAGCGGAAGTAAATTTCCCGATATCACCAGCTGTTAATTTATCTTGACCAGAAATAGAAATGATAACTGTCTCAGTATCTGTATCTTCAATTTGTTGTTTAAAACGAACTTGTTTAAGATTCAAAATGATTTCAGTAACATCTTCTACCACACCTTTAAGAGTAGTGAATTCATGATCAGCACCTTCGATACGTACAGAAGAAATAGCGAAACCTTCTAAAGAAGAAAGTAAAATACGTCTTAATGCATTACCAACAGTGATACCATATCCAGGCTCTAAAGGACGAAATTCAAATTGTCCTTCATGCTCATCTGAATTGATCATGATTACCTTGTCTGGTTTTTGGAAGTCTAATATTGCCATGTTAAAAACTTTTATTAATTATTTAGAGTACAATTCAACGATTAATTGTTCCTTGATGTTTTCAGGAATCATTTCTCTTGTTGGTTCTCCAACTACTTTACCTTGTAATGCAGAAGGATTACAATCTAACCAATCGAATGAATTCGTATTAGCAGCAAGTGAATTTGAAATCGCTTCTAACGATTTAGATTTTTCACGAACACTGATAATGTCTCCAATTTTTACTGAGTAAGAAGGTATGTTTACCAACTCACCATTAACTGTAATGTGCTTATGTGTAACTAATTGACGAGCACCTCTACGAGTAGGGGAAACTCCTAAACGATATACCATGTTATCTAAACGCGCTTCACAAAGTTGTAACAAGTTTTCACCTGTAATCCCTTTCATTCTTGAAGCTTTTTTAAACATATTAGAGAATTGTTTCTCTAATATGCCATAAGTATATTTCGCTTTTTGTTTTTCAGCTAACTGAATTGCATATTCAGATTGTTTACCACGACGACGGTTTGGTCCATGTTGACCTGGTCCGTATTGTCTTTTTTCCAACGACTTGTCTGGTCCGAAGATTGGATCTTGGAAACGACGTGCAATTTTTGAAGTTGGTCCTGTATATCTTGCCATTTTCTATTGATTTAAGGGAGAGAATGAATTAAGGCTTCTTCCTTCGAAACTCTTTATTCCCTAGATTATTAAATTAAAATTAAACTCTTCTTCTTTTCGGAGGACGACATCCGTTATGTGGCATTGGAGTAACATCTACTATTTCTGTTACTTCAATTCCAGCATTATGTAAAGATCTGATAGCAGATTCACGACCAGAACCTGGTCCTTTTACAAATACTTTAACTTTACGTAGTCCGAAGTCATGTGCCTCTTTTGCAGCATCTTCCGCAGCAATTTGCGCAGCGTAAGGTGTGTTCTTCTTAGAACCTCTGAAACCCATTTTACCAGCTGAGGACCAAGAAATAACTTGTCCAGAGTTGTTAGTCAAAGAAATAATAACATTGTTGAAGGTAGCTTGAATATGCGCTTCACCCATTGCATCTACTTTGACTTTTTTCTTCTTCTTTTGATTCGATTTTGCCATTTTAAATTAGCTTTATTTATTTATTCTGTTTTTCGTCTTTTGCAAAGATAGAACAATTATCAAATGAATGAATAATATAAAATTTGTACACCATAAATGATGTACAAATTGTAAGAATTCATACAAATAGAAAATTATTTTTTCTTGTTTGCAACTGTTTTTCTTCTTCCTTTACGAGTACGAGAATTATTCTTAGTTCTCTGACCTCTTAATGGTAAACCTGATCTGTGACGAATTCCACGTTGACACCCAATATCCATTAATCGCTTAATGTTTAATTGAACTTCAGAACGCAAAGATCCTTCCACTTTAATCTCATTCATTTCGTTACGAATTTCAGCCAACTGATCATCTGACCAATCTTGAACTTTAGTATTATGATCAATACCAGCTTTATCCAAAATTTGTTTAGATCTGCTTCTTCCGATTCCGTAGATGTATGTCAATCCGATTACACCTCTTTTATTTTTTGGTAAATCAATACCTGCAATACGTGCCATATTATTCTTTTTTACCCTTGTCTTTGTTTAAACTTAGGATTCTTCTTGTTAATAACGTAAACCCTTCCTTTTCTCTTAACGATTTTGCAATCTGCAGAACGTTTTTTTACTGATGCTCTTACTTTCATCTTTTCTAATTAATACAACTTCAAAATGAAGTTTAAGATTATTTATATCTAAATGTTATTCTACCTTTTGTTAAATCATAAGGAGACATTTCTACTTTCACTTTATCACCAGGAAGAATTTTAATGTAATACATTCTCATTTTCCCAGAAATATGTGCGGTTATCACATGACCATTATCTAATTCAACTCTAAACATTGCATTAGATAATGCTTCAATGATTACTCCGTCTTGTTCAATTGATGCTTGTTTTGCCATAATTACATTCCAGACATTTCGTTTTGTGTTCTTCTACCTTGTATTCTAGACCCATCCATTAAACTGTCCATATGACGATTTAAAAGATAAGATTCAACCTGTTGCAATGTATCTAATACAACACCTACCATAATTAATAATGAGGTACCACCAAAGAACATTGCAAATGCATCATTTACCCCAGCAATTTTAGCAATTGCAGGAATTATAGCAATGAATGCTAAAAAGATAGAACCTGGTAACGTTATCCTAGACACTAATGAATCGATATAACTTGCCGTTTCTTCACCGGGTCTAATACCTGGGATAAAACCTCCACTTCTTTTCAATTCATCTGCAATTTTACGAGGGTTAATCATAATTGCCGTGTAGAAATAAGTAAACACAATGATTAACACTGCTAATAATGCATTGTAACCAAGACCGTAGATGTCGCTGAAATTTCGAGCAATAAATCCACCACCTTCACCATTACCTCCGGCAAAAATCATCATAGGTACCGTCATAATCGCTTGAGCAAATATGATTGGCATAACTCCAGATGCGTTCACCTTAATAGGTAAGTAATTACGTGCACCTTGTTCTTCAACAGCTCTTGCCCCAACAACACGTTTCGCAGTATTCAACGGAACTTTACGTACACCTTGAACAATTAAAACAGTTCCTAGAACTACTACCATGAAGACAAAGATTTCAATCACAATTTTAATTAGATTCCCTGATTCAACAGCAAGACCAAATTCAGCCATGAAAGCAGATGGTAGTCTAGAAAGAATACCTACAGTAATCAATAATGATATTCCATTACCAATTCCTTTGTCCGTAATTCTTTCACCTAACCAAACGGCAAACATAGCACCAGCAACTAAGACGATAATCGTCTGTGTCCACCAAAAAGTTCCTGCTTCGGCTGGCATTGCTCCTTTACTCTCAACATAAAGAGCTAGGTAACTAGGTGCCTGAAGTGCACAGATGATGATGGTCAAGATTCGCGTGATATTATTAATTTGCTTTCTTCCAGACTCACCTTCATTTTGCATCTTCTGAACAGCAGGTACTGCCATTCCTAGTAGTTGCATGATAATCGACGCACTAATGTATGGCATAATACCTAACGCCATAACTGATGCATTTGAAAATCCACCACCGGAAAACAGTGAAAGTAGAGTTTCTAACATATTTTGACCTTCTCTTTCCTGTGCTGCAGCAAGAGCTGTATAATTCACACCAGGTAAAATAATAAAGGATCCAATACGATAAATAAGAATAAGAGAGAGAGTCAAAATGATTCTCTTTCTTAGTTCCTCAACTTTCCAGATATTCTTAAGATTTGTAATTAATCGTTTCATCTATTAATGTAAAAATGTTGGCGAAGTTAATTAAATTTCGTTACAATTACCACCTTGTCCTTCAATTGCTTCTTTTGCAGTTGAAGAAAACTTGTGTGCAGTAACGTTAATTTTAGATTTTAACTCACCTCTTCCTAAAATCTTAACGAGTTCATTTCTAGATACCAATCCATTTTCTTGTAAGATTTCCGGATTAATTTCAGTAACATTTTTTCTTTCGATTAATGACTGGATAATATCTAAATTAATTGCTTTATACTCAACTCTGTTGATGTTTTTAAAGCCAAATTTAGGGACTCTTCTTTGTAGTGGCATTTGTCCACCTTCAAAACCAATTTTACGAGAGTAACCTGATCTTGATTTTGCTCCTTTATGTCCTCTAGTAGAAGTACCACCACGACCTGATCCTTGACCACGCGCAATTCTCTTTCTATTCTTAGTAGAACCTTTTGCAGGAGTTAAATTATGTAAATTCATGTTTCTAATGTTTTAAAGTTTATTCAACAACTTCAACTAAGTGTTGAACTTTTTTAACCATACCAAGGATCTGTGGAGTTGCTTCCTTTTCAATTACTTGATGCAACTTTGATAATCCTAATGCCTTAATCGTAGCTTTCTGTCTAGCAGGACGATTAATAGCGCTTCTTACTTGCTTAATTTTAATTTTCGCCATGATGCTCTATTTAACCGTTAAAAACTTTGTCAAGGTCAATTCCTCTTTGTCTAGAAACTTGAACAGCATCTCTCATTTGAGAAAGAGCGTCTATAGTTGCTTTAACAACATTGTGAGGATTTGATGAACCTTGTGATTTTGCTAATACATTATGAACTCCAACGCTCTCAAGTACAGCACGCATTGCACCACCGGCAATAACACCTGTACCTTCAGAAGCTGGTCTCAATAAAACTCTAGCACCACTGAATTTACCTTTTTGAATATGAGGAACTGTTCCATGAAGGATAGGAACTCTAATTAAGTTCTTTTTCGCATCATCAATTCCTTTAGAAATTGCTTCAACAACTTCTTTTGCTTTACCTAATCCGTGACCAACGATACCGTTTTCATCACCTACAACAACAATTGCAGAGAAACTAAACGTACGTCCACCTTTCGTAACTTTCGTTACACGGTTCACGGCAACAAGCTTATCTTTAAGCTCGATGTCTGCAGATTTTACTCTGTTAACTCCTTGTGCCATAATTATAATTTTAGTCCGCTTTCTCTTGCTGAGTCAGCTAGTGATTTAACTCTACCGTGGTATAAATAACCATTACGATCGAAAACTACTGTTTCAATACCGGCTTTTTTTGCTAATTCTGCAACTTCTTTACCAACAAATGCAGCTTGTTCTTTCTTTGTACCTTTTGCACCTTTATTATTCAATGATGATGCAGAAACTAATGTTTTGCTGCATGAGTCATCAATAATTTGGGCGTATATCTGTTTATTACTTCTAAAAACGGATAAACGAGGCATCGCAGAAGTACCTGAAATTTTCTTTCTGATTCTTCTTTTGATTTTTGCTCTTCTATTTACTTTACTAAATGCCATAATGTAATGATATCTAATTATTATTTCGCTGCTGTTTTACCAGCTTTTCTTCTGATTTCTTCTCCTAAGAATCTTACACCTTTTCCTTTATATGGTTCAGGTTTACGGAGGGAACGAATTTTGGCAGCGACTTGACCAACTAATTGTTTATCTGAAGATTCCAATGTAATAACTGGAGCCTTCCCTTTAGCTGATTCTGTAGATACCTTAACTTCTTTTGCAATTTCCATTACGAATGGATGTGAATAACCTAAAGACAAATCTAATTTTTGACCATTAGCTTTTGCTCTATATCCAACTCCAACTACTTCTAATTGCAATTTATACCCTTCCGTTACACCGATAATCATATTATTCACTAATGCACGATATAAACCGTGTTTAGCTCTAACATCAGGTGTATCTGATTCGCGGGTGAAAGACACCTTTCCGTCCTCGATAGACAATGTAATACAAGAATTAATATCTTGTGTTAATTCGCCTTTAGGACCCTTAACGATAACATTGCTACCGTCAACTTTCACTTCAACTCCACTCGGGATTGTTACTGGGGATTTACCTATCCTTGACATTTCTGTTAAATTTAATTAATATACGTAGCAAAGAACTTCTCCGCCCACGTTTTCTCTTTTTGCTTGTTTTCCTGTGATAACACCTTTGTTTGTTGAAACAATCGCGATACCAAGACCATTTAAAACACGAGGCATTTCAGTTGAACTGCTGTATTTTCTTAGTCCTGGACGAGAAGCTCTTTCCAATTTAGTAATTGCGGGAACTCTTGTTGATGGATTGTATTTCAAAGCAATTTTAATGTTACCTTGTTTGTTATCTTCCTGAATTTTGTAATCAGTAATGTAACCTTGATCAAATAAGATTTGAGTCATTGCTTTCTTAACATTAGAAGCTGGAATCTCAACCGTTTTTAATTTAGCTGCACTTGCGTTACGAATTCTCGTAAGATAATCTGCTATTGGATCTGTGTTCATATTTAAAAATTTCGGAAGCGGTTTTCGTTATATTGAACCTGCTACCTGTTAATAATTTACCAACTTGCTTTTCTTACACCTGGGATCTTACCTGCCAATGCCATTTCACGGAAAGTTACCCTTGAAATACCGAATTGACGCATATATCCTCTTGGTCGTCCAGTTAATCCACATCTATTGTGAACTCTAACTTTTGAAGAATTAGCAGGAAGTTTTTGCAATGCAATCATTGCATCCCATTTAGCTTCTTGCATTTCTTCTGAATCGTCAGTTGATTTTAAGATTTTGGTTAATTCAGCACGCCTTTCAGCATATTGTGCTGCCATTCTTTCTCTTTTACGCTCACGCGCTTTCATTGATTCTTTTGCCATCTCTTTATTTTTTAATAAAAGGGAAACCGAATGCATCTAATAAGGCCATACCTTCTTCGTCACTTTCTGCTGAAGTAACAAAAGTAATGTCCATACCCATGATACGACTCACTTTATCAATATCAATTTCTGGAAAGATAATATGTTCTTTAACACCCATGTTAAAATTACCTCTTCCGTCAAAGCCTTTAGGGTCAATCCCTCTAAAATCTCTTGTTCTAGGAATTGCAACAGCTAAAAGACGATCTAAGAAGTCATACATACGACTTCCTCTCAACGTAACTTTTGTTCCAATTGGCATTCCTTTTCTCAATTTGAAATTAGAAATATCTTTTTTAGATATTGTAGCGACAGCTCTTTGACCAGCAATACGTGTTACATCTTCAACAGCATTATCAATCAATTTTTTGTCAGCTACAGCATCACCGATACCTTGGCTAATAACAATCTTTTTAAGTTTCGGCACTCTCATTACAGTTTTGTAACCGAACTTTTCAGTAAGCTCTGAAATAATTTCAGTGCTATACTTTTCCTTAAGTCTTGGTGTATAACTCATTATTTAATCTCCTCCCCTGACTTTTTTGAATAACGTACTAATTTTCCATCCTTGTTCTCTTTACGACCGATGCGTGAAGCAACTCCGTTATGAACAATCATAAGGTTAGAAATGTGGATACCAGCTTCGGTTTCTACAATTCCACCTTGAGGTTCTGCTGCACTTGGCTTACTGTGTTTTTTTATAATATTAACACCTTCAACGATTGCACGCATTTTTTTTCTGTCAATAGAAAGAATTTTTCCTTCTTGACTATTAGATTCACCAGTTAATACTTTAACAGTGTCTCCAACTTTAATGTGTAATTTCTGTTGCATAACTTTTTTAATTAAAGTACCTCTGGAGCGAGTGAAACGACTTTCATAAAGTCTGCATCACGAAGCTCTCGGGCTACTGGTCCAAAAATACGTGTACCTCTCATCTCACCAGCTTGATTCAAGATAACGCAAGCGTTATCATCAAATCTGATATAAGATCCGTCGGCACGACGTACTTCTTTTTTAGTTCTTACTATTACTGCCGTGGCAACTGTTCCTTTTTTAACAGCTCCAGAGGGCATTGCACTCTTAACAGTAACTACGATTTTGTCTCCTACAGAAGCATATCTACGTTTTGTTCCGCCTAATACGCGGATACATAGAACTTCTTTGGCTCCAGAATTGTCAGCTACTTTAAGTCTTGATTCCTGTTGTATCATTACTAAAGATTATTTAGCTCGTTCAATAATTTCTACTAACCTCCAATTTTTCGATTTCGAAAGAGGTCTTGTCTCCATGATTCTAACTGTATCGCCTTCGTTACAGTCATTTTTTTCATCGTGTGCGACAAATTTAGTAGTTTTTTTTACGAACTTACCATATTTAGGGTGTTTTACTTTTCTCTCTACAGAGATAACAATAGATTTTTCCATCTTATTGCTAGTAACAATCCCGATACGTTCTTTTCTTAAATTACGCTTTTCCATTTCAAGCTTTTTAAATAAGACAAGCTCTAAGCTTGTGCTTCACGATTAGTTAATTCTGTCTTAAGTCTAGCGATTGATCTTCTGATAAATCTGATCTGAATTGGATTCTCCATTGGTGCAACTGTATGCGCTAATTTCATTTTAGCGAGTTGCTCCGAAAGGTTCTCAATTTGATCTTTCACATCTTCTATAGACATTTCTGTGATTTCTTTCTGCTTCATATTAATATTCTATTATGCAGGTATAACAAAGTCGTTACGAGTAACGAATTTACATTTAACTGGCAATTTTTGTGCTGCCAAACGCATTGCTTCTTTAGCAACTTCGTGAGGTACACCATCGCATTCGAACAAGATTCTTCCTGGTCTAATTACTGCGACGAAGTGACTTGGTGCACCTTTACCTTTACCCATCCTCACCTCTGCTGGTTTAGCAGTAACAGGTTTGTCTGGAAAAATTCGGATCCATACTTTCCCTTCACGCTTCATGTATCGAGTAACGGCGATACGAGCAGCTCCAATTTGTCGGGCAGTAAGCCATCCTGGCTCAAGTGTCTTAAGTCCAAAAGACCCGAAGTCAACAGTACTACCTCTATGAGCTAGACCTCTGTTTCTACCCTTCTGAGCTTTTCTAAATTTGGTTCTTTTTGGCTGTAACATTTTAAAATAATTTAATGTTCATCATTTCGTTTTCACGAAATTCTTACTTTTTTCTTCTTTTTCCTCCTGGTTTTCTTCCGCCTTTTTGACCTGAAGACATCCCTACATTTGGAGAAAGATCTCTTTTACCATAAACCTCACCTTTACATATCCAAACTTTAATTCCAAGTTTACCATAAGTAGTTTGAGCTTCAGCTAAAGCATAATCGATGTCAGCTCGGAACGTATGTAACGGAGTACGTCCATCCTTGTACATCTCTGATCGAGCCATTTCTGCGCCATTTAAACGTCCGGAAATCTTAACTTTGATTCCTTCTGCTCCCATTCGCATTGTACTCTGAATAGACATTTTGATCGCTCTTCTGAAAGAAATTCTTGCTTCTAATTGACGTGCGATACTATCAGCAACTAATCGAGCATCCAATTCTGGACGTTTCACCTCAAAAATGTTGATTTGAATATCTTTTTTCGTCAATTTTTTAAGTTCTTCTTTCAACTTATCGACTTCCTGTCCACCTTTCCCAATAATTACACCTGGTCTCGCTGTGTTAATAGTAACGGTTACTAACTTCAACGTTCTCTCGATGATAATTTTTGAAAGACTTGCTCTAGATAAACGAGCTTGAAGGTATTTACGGATTTTATCATCTTCAATGATTTTATCTCTGTAATTACGACCTCCATACCAATTAGACTCCCATCCTTGGATGAAACCTAATCTATTTCCTATTGGATTTGTTTTTTGTCCCATTTATCTAAAATTATTCTGCGTCCTTACCGTCTACAACGATAGTAACGTGGTTTGATCTTTTTCTAATTCTATGTGCTCTACCTTGTGGAGCTGCTTGGATTCTTTTCAACATTCCTGCTGATCCTACATCGATTGTTTTTACAAACAAAGTAACTTCCTCAATACTTTTATCTTCATTCTTTTGTTCCCAATTGGCAACAGCTGATCTCAATAATTTACTAAGGCTTACAGAAGCATCTTTAGAATCATGTTGCAATATATTTAGAGCTTTATTAACTTCTAACCCTCTGATAAGATCTGCAACTAATCTCATTTTTCTAGGCGTGATTGAAGAGTTTCTCAAACTTGCAAATGCAATTGATTTGTTCTCTTCTTTTCTTTTATCTGCTCTTAGTCTTTTTCTAGCACCCATAACTATCTTTTCTTATCTTTTTTATTCCCAGCATGACCACGGAAGTTACGAGTTGGAGAAAATTCTCCAAGCTTGTGTCCAACCATATTCTCTGTAACAAAAACAGGAATAAATTTATTACCATTATGTACTGCGAAAGTTAATCCAACAAAATCTGGCGAGATTGTACTAGCTCTAGACCATGTTTTAATAACTGACTTACTTCCTGATGCCTGTGCATCATCCACTCTTTTTAATAACTTATAGTGTATAAACGGTGGTTTCTTCAACGAACGACTCATATCCTAATTATTTTTTTCTTCTTTCGATGATAAACTTATCTGAATACTTCTTCTTAGCACGCGTTTTGTACCCTTTTGCAGGAATACCATTACGTGATCTTGGGTGACCTCCAGAATTCTTCCCTTCACCACCACCCATTGGGTGATCGACAGGATTCATTACTACACCACGTACACGTGGACGACGACCCAACCATCTTGAACGTCCTGCTTTACCAGAAACTGTCAAGTTGTGCTCAGAATTTGAAACAGCTCCAATTGTTGCTATACAAGTAGTTAAAATCATTCTAGTTTCACCAGAAGGCATTTTAACGATTGCATAACGACCATCACGAGCGTTCAATTGTGCGTAAGTACCAGCTCCACGAGCAATAGCACCACCTTTACCAGGTTTTAATTCAATATTATGAATTACAGTACCCAATGGAATATCCGCTAAAAATAACGCATTTCCAACATTAGGAGTAGCTTCAGTTCCAGACATCACAGTGTCTCCGACTTTCAATCCGTCAGGAGCAATTATGTAACGTTTTTCACCATCAGCATAGAATAACAAAGCAATTCTTGCAGTACGATTCGGATCGTATTCGATCGTCTTAACCGTAGCAGGAACACCATGCTTTTCTCTTTTGAAATCAATGACACGGTATTTTTGTTTATGACCACCACCAATATATCTCATGGTCATTCTACCGTCATTGTTACGACCGCCATTCTTATTCTTTCCTTTAACAAGACTCTTTTCTGGAGTCGCAGTTGTTATTTCAGAATAATCACTGACAATCTTGTGTCTTTGCCCTGGAGTTGTAGGCTTGAATTTTTTAAGACCCATCTTAAATGATTAAAAGTTATTAAATAAATCAATCGTCTCTCCATCTGCAACAGTAACAATGGCTTTTTTCCATTTTTTACTTTTTTGCTCAACGATACCTCTATTCGTATATTTCGTAGAGGATTTCCCACCGCCATAATTC
>JAJRQQ010000019.1 GCA_024280155.1 Bacteroidota bacterium | reverse complement strand
GGATGTCCATGTTACCGTTGGGTTATTGTTGACAAAATAATCTATCTCTGGAATTGAATCAACAATACATCCATTTTCGTAGGAAGCAACACTTACAGTGTCTCCATTGTTTAATGAGGTTGTAAATAATGTGTCGTTAACTGAAGGAGTATTTTGAGATGTTCCATTTAAAAAGAATTCAAAAGTAACACCAGTAACTGTACTTCCAGCTTCAAACGTAACTAACTCTCCAGCACAAAGGATGGAGTCATTACTTGAAGAAACAAGGTTCACATTTGGCTTATTGATATGTATAGTCAATGAAGCGGTATCTGTACAGAAGTTAGTATACTCTGAAACCAGTTGAACCGTGATGTCTCCTGCTTGAGTGAAAATATGTTGGTTTGTATCGCTTACATAAGTAATATAAGTACTGTCTGTTGGAGGGTTTGCATAATAACCCGTTGAACCATCATTAAAATACCAGTATGTAGTTAAGTCAGAAGTGTTTCCTGAAAATACTGTCGAGGTATTTGTAATTGAAGTTGTATCACCATAGCATATAGTTCCTGGGATAGTAAATGCTGATGTTGCAGCTGGATTTACATCAAATGTCCAATTTGTATTACCTACTCTATCGTTTGAGAACAGAGCAGTTAAACTAGCGTTGGAGCAATTGATATATGAAAAGTCAACAACCTCAATAAAAACGGTTGTATTAGATATTTTACTGAAGGAAGCAACTTGCGTAGTGTTACTCGAAGAAAGGTAAATAGAATCTTTACAATCCCCAATCATAATTAAACTATCTGTAATTGTTTGAGTTGAAAGTGAGTCGATTACAATATAAGAACCTTTTTGGATCGTTAAATTGTTAAAGGAATTGTTTCCTCCTAACCGCTGTGTATTATTTAATTTCTGAAAATCAAGTGTGACATTGTGGAAAGCTAAACCTTCAGTTAACAGTGAGTTGGTTTTATTGCTTTGTCCAATAAATACGTTTGATGTTCCCCCACTAAAAGTGAAGTTGCTTGTCGAATTTTCTGAACTAAAGTTTTGCGCAATATTTACTATAGAGGACCCAAGATCTAATAGCTTAACATTGTCTAAGACTGGTAGGCCAAGTAATGTTATAACTAAAATTGAACCCGTATTTACTTCGTTATTCAGGAAATAAGTTTCTCCACTGACTAAATAGATTGCGCTTGAATCAGACATATTCAGTTTGTTGGTTAAAACTAATGAGTCTGTAACATTGTTCATGTATATGGAAAGGTTACAGTCAAAGAATGCAGAATCAGGATTAAAATTAGCTTGTTGAATAAAATTAAACTGTCGATTTAAACTTGAGCGGTAAACATTTAAACTACTGTGTAAAGTTACATCACCATAACTGTTTAAGTTTTGCACCATTTTTAGTTTAGGACTATTAGTAACTGTTGACCAATCCATATATGCAAAATATTCCTCAACATCAACAACAACTTCTTGGTTACTACTAGAGAAAGAATTTAGGTCAAAGATTACACTATCAACGAGAGTTGGTGTACAGACAGCTGGTGTTCCGCCAGAAGTAAAAGACCAATGTGTCGCATCTGACCAGTTTCCACCATCACCAATCCAATAATATTTTGCGCCAACATAATTCCAGCCATCAGAACCATTTGTAGTATCAGAAAGAGCGATGTTGTATATTTCTGACCCAGGGGATAGAGCGTCTACATTAACGATAGATAGATTTTTATCATAAAAAACAGGATGTCCTATTTTCTGTATCTGAGCGGAAAGACCAGTAGTAGTTATGGCAGAAATTACAAAAGGAGTAGTGCAATTTCCGGGTACAGACAAAGAATCTATTTTTTGTAAAGTATTGTTTTCAATAAGAAAATCGTTGTTTGATTCAAGTAAACCAAAAGTATTACTTTTAAAAATTCTAAAATCATTAGTATTCACTCGAACAGTATCATAAACTTGATTTCCACCATCAAAATTAACGGTTGCAGCTGAAGGATATGAAACATTGATTGTTGAGCCATTTGCATTCCAAGTTAATGAAGTGGGGTTGATTGTCCAATTTGTGCCAAAGAAATTAATGATACTATTGGTTAATGTGATGTTTCGTGTGTTGGTTGTAATAGAACTGAAATCGGTACAACTGATGTTATTGTTATTGGAGTTAAAAGTTCCATTATTTATCGTAATATTACCTGTTCCAAGATTGAAATTATCCAAAATAGAGACATTTGCTCCATTAAAAACAAAGTTTATATCCCATGTTGTTCCACCAGTTAAAATAGTTTCAGCAACAGAACCATTCATTCTTATTTCTCCATTTGTCCAGTTGAAAACAGCTCCACTTGTGCTCCCTATGATAGAGCCTTGAATTTCGACGAATGTTTGTGTGGAACTAAAATTAAAAGCGGTTGCTACTCCTGAGAAATCCAGTGTATCTATGATAAATGTTGTATCAATTGTGACAGTACTTGTTGCGTTTAAACCAGAATTTGCATCAAATATTGCATTATCACCTATTCCAGGGTAGGTCGTACCAGGTGCACCACCTGAAGTAGGAGACCAATTGCTAGCAGTTTTCCAATTCCCTGTTCCACCAATCCAAAAATGGTCGTTGGCGAATGAATTATTTGATATGAATAATTGAAGAATTAAAGACGGTATAATAAAAAATAAATGTTTTTTCATAAGAGAAATTCAGTATAATATATTCAGTAACTAAACTTAGGTTTTATGTACAAAGTTTACTTAAAAAAATGGATTGACAATGTTTTCATAAAAAAATAAGGGTTAACCCTCATTTTTACTTTTTTACACTAAAATTCTTTTGCTGACTCAATAAGTATCAATAGTTTTACACTCAGGTTTAATGGTTTTTTTAAATCAACTACTTTATATTATGAAAAAGATTCTAACCATATTCATGTTGTTTATTGCAACTTCACATTTAATCGCACAAAGTTCTACGAATGGTGATACAGTATACGTTACGCCGAGCACTTCTCAAGCTGATTTATCTTTAATAACTCCTCCAGAAGGATTTGTTGTTTCCGAGAATTTTAATGGTTATATCCATTATCAAATGGGGGCGGCTATCATTATGACATTAATTGAGGGAACAAATTATATTAATATCTCAAAAGGAATGACTGAGGAGTTTTATTCTGCAAACCAACTTCATTTCATTTCCAAAGAAAAAGTGGAAACAGATAATGGCTTAAAAGGGTTGTCTTATAAGTTTTATTTCACATTAAAAGAAACTGATTTTATCCGTTACATGATTTATGTTGGGGATTTGAACAATGTTTTATGGTTGAGTATTACTTATCCAAAAATGGGTGATGAATTATTGTCGCCTGAAGTAGATAAAGTTATTCAATCAATTCAATTAAAACCACGAAAAGATGAGGAGTAATACATTTATAAAATACATCGCCTCTTTACTTATTTTTGTAGGGTCGCATTTATCGTATAGTCAGCAGGTTGTCACGCATTCTATGACATTTTCTTCTGGAACACAAAACATGTGGGGACCTTCTTTTAGTCCTTTTACAATAAATCAAACAATTAATTTGTTCGAAGTAAGTTGGAATGAAACTTTTAGCACCGGTAATGCCGGAATTGTCAATATTCTAGGAGCTAATTTTGGGGCAGCTGTCAATGGTCATTTCAATGGTACAATTGGCAGTAACTTTTATATTCAAGGTTTCACTACAGGTGATGTATCAGTTGATTATCCAATTGATGTTGTGCTTGATATGCCTACTGATTTGACTTATGATCAAGGAGATACTGTGCAAATAAACACATCTTATACCGTTGACACATCATCATATAGTCTAGTTACAAATTATCCAAATGTTGGTGAAATTGGTTTGGATATTTATTTTCAATTAGGAGCTGAACTATCTGCTCAACTATGTGCATTTGGTTGTTTTACTTTTCCTGTTATACCAAATTTTAATACAGGAATGCAAACGATCAATGTTTTTAAAGCTGACAATACTGGGATAGGATTTTTTGGAGTGAATGGTGGACCAATGTTATACAATTACGCAGCTCAACTTACAACTTCAGACATACCTGGAGACCCTCTAGGAGGGTACGGGTTAACAGCAACCCTCTCAATACCAGATGTTTCTACAACAGATGGGCTTTCAGGATATGATTTATCGGCTTGTGGTGAAAGTTCTTATTTAGAGATGACGTTAGAAATATTTAAATTGTTGAGTAATATTCCATATCCACCTCCTGTTACACCTATAGGTCCTATCCTTGCAAATTTATCTGGTTCTTATGGTGTTCCGCTTGGGGTAGGAAATTATGAAGCAGAATTTACCTGGAATTTCCTAAGTGCCCTATTCAAAATGGAGGTTTTTAATAAGCAATGTTTTGATTTTAAACCAAAAATTTATGGAAAATATGAGTTTCCAATTGCTGTTGAATATGAGGTTTTAGATGCTTCAGGTAGCTCCTTAGCAAACGGAACAAGTAGTATTGTAAATATTGAAATTGGACACAATATAAAGTATAAATTTCCTTGTTACTTTGAGGATATAGATATTGTTTCTACTTATTCAATCGATGGGCAATTTTCAAATCATACTTATGATTCGATAGCTTTTTCATTTGAAATGAGTGCATTTGAATTTTCTTTGGTTTTTCCTTCTATTCAAATTACGCCGGCAATATATGTCCCAGAAATATGTATTTCAATACCATATCCATGTCCTACTTGGTCTTCTCCATGGAAGTGGTGTTCGTATACCGCTTGTACGCCAGCCTTTACTATACCTGCTGTAAATTCTGGAGCCTTAAATTTTGATATTGGACCTTTGTGGGAATATATTTTACCTTTAGGATCCATAAAATACGATTGGTTCAATCAGACATGGGCATTGGAAGGTTTTAGTGAATTTACTTTTCCTTCTTTTAGAATGAGTGCGAGCCCATTAAGTATTGTAAACTCTTTTATTGATGTTGCCTGTTATGGAGGTAATGATGGTTCAATTGACATTACTACTTCAGCAATATCACCAGCTTTACCGTATACTTATACATGGACAAATGGTCAAACCATTCAAGATATTTCAAGTCTTCCAGCTGGCCCTTATGACGTTTCTGTAATTGACGCCAATAATTGCCAATTATTTACGGGGGCAACAATACAAGAACCTCAACAACCATTATCCATTTCAATTGTTAAAACGGATAAAAAATGTAATGGTGCTGCAAATGATGGAGCAATTGATGCTTTAATTCAAGGAGGTACGGCACCTTATACGTATGCATGGTCAAATGGTGCTACTACAGAAGATGTCGCAGGTTTAAATGTTGGAACATATACATTAACCGTGACAGATTCAAAATTATGTACAGAAAATGTTCCAGTAACGATTGAACAACCCAATGTCTTAGGTCAAGTTGGAGCGATTACCAACGTCAACTGTAAAAATGATGCAGATGGTATTATCCAAGTAGATGTATTTGGAGGAACGCTTCCTTATTCTTATGCGTGGGCTGGTCCTTCTAGTTATTCAGCTTCTACAGAAGATATTAACGGACTATCTGGTGGTACTTATTCTTTAACAACAACAGATGGAAATGGATATGTGAATACTCAACCATACAATGTTACAGAACCAGCGACCTTAATCTCACTTTCTTCTACGAAAGTAGATGTGAATTGTAAAAATGATTCTACAGGCTCAATTGATTTGTCAGTAGTTGGTGGTACACCAGGATACTTCTTTAAATGGTCAAATGGTCAAGGGGTTGTGTTACCATACCAAACAGAAGATTTAACAAATATCCCTGCAGATTCATATACGGTTACAGTAACAGATTCTAAAGGTTGTACAGAACAATTGACTGAAATTGTGAGTGAACCATTGAATGAAATTACTTCTACAGAAACTCGTGTTGACATTAATTGTTTTGGCGATGCAACTGGTAGTATTGATCCAGGTATTGCAGGAGGAACATCTCCTTATACTTATGCTTGGTCAAATGGAGTAACATCAGCAATTAATAATGCAATTCCTGCAGGAACGTATGATTTAATTGTAACAGACTTTAACGGTTGTACGAAGAATTATTCTTACACATTAACCGAACCAAATGCGCCACTTGTACTTACTTTAACCGGAACAGATGTTAATTGTTTTGGAGATGCTACAGGAAGTATTACTTCTACTGTATCAGGGGGCACATCTAATTACAATTACCTATGGAATAATGGTGCAACAACTCAAAATGTTTCCAATTTAATTGCAGGAACGTATGACTTAACTGTATTTGATTCAAAAGGATGTGTTGCAATACAAAACACAACAATTAATCAACCTCTCGCACCAATTTCAATCACTTCAACGTTTACTGATGTAGATTGTTTTGGAAATAATTCAGGAGCAATCGATGCCACTGTAGTGGGAGGAACAATGCCTTACAATTATCAATGGTCGAATGGAGGTTCTGTGATTCAATCAGATACTACAGAAGACCTATCGAATATCTTAGCAGATACATACACTCTTCTTGTTACAGATAATAAAGGGTGTGTAGAGAGTTTGTCAACAACCGTTTCTCAACCTCTTGCCCCAGTTTCAATTACAGGAATTGTAGATGATGTGAATTGTTTCGGAATGAATGACGGAGGAATAGATATCACTGTTCAAGGTGGAACAACTGGGTATACTTTCTTATGGTCAAACGGTGCAACGACTGAAGATGTAACTGGACTTATTTCAGGGGCATATTCGGTAACAGTGACAGATTTCAATGGTTGTTCAGAAACAGCATCATTTGATGTAGCTCAACCTATTGCACCAATCTCAATTGCAACGAATCCAAAAGATGTGAATTGTACTGGTGGCAATGATGGATGGATTACTTCACAAGTTTCAGGAGGAACATCACCATACAGTTACTCTTGGTCAAATGGAGAAACAACTAATGATATTTACAACTTATCAGCGGGGAATTACACATTAACAATTACAGATGATCAAGGATGTATTGCGTTCTCAGGAGCGGTTGTTGGTGAGCCGGCTCAAGCATTAGTTGTTAATACAACAATCACAGACGTTAGTTGCTTCGGTGGTAATGACGGAGTTGTTGCATTAACTATTTCTGGCGGTGTGGAACCGTATTATTTCAATTGGGGAAATCAAAATGAGATTTTATTGAATAATCCAAGCGAGATTCTTGACTCATTATACCAAGGAGATTACTTTATTCGAGTAAGAGATAAAAATGGATGTATCAATGAACAAACAATTACAGTAAATGAGCCACCATTGTTTGAATCTTCAGTAATTGTTTCTGACTTACTTTGTAATGGTGATTCAACAGGAGCAATTGATTTGATTTACACTGGAGGAACACCTTTATATACGACTGTTTGGTCCAATGGTGCAACAACTGAAGATATTTCCAACCTTTCTGCTGGAACTTATGATTATATAGGTACAGATAATATGGGATGTACTGTGAAGGGAGAAGTTGTAGTTGATGAACCAACTATTATTCAGATTACTGAGCAATTGATTCCGGTTACGTGTATAGATCAATCTGATGCAGCTATTTATATCAGTCCTTATGGAGGTTCGATACCTTATACATTTGTTTGGAGTAATGGTGAAACATCACAAGACATTGAAGGGTTAAAACCAGGAATGTATGATGTGACTATTACAGATGATCATGGATGTGCCTATGTATTCAATTTTGATTTAATTCAAGTTGAGGATGAGTGTTTAGGGGTTCCAAATACATTTACTCCAAATGGAGATAATTACAATGATACATGGATGATTCGAAACATTGATTTATATCCTAATGCAACGGTTAAAGTATTTAACAGATGGGGGAATGAATTGTACAGTACTGAAGGTGAATATGTCCCATGGGATGGAACACATAATGGAAATGCTTTACCTTCAGAAGTTTATTATTACATCATTGTTCTTGATAACGGTCAAGACAATAAATACACAGGAACAATAACAATTATTAGATAAAGTTATGATGAAGAAAAAAATTAATTTGGTTTTAACCTTCTTATTCTTCGCAGGAGTTCTTTTTGCGAATGATAAACCAAATGCTGCTTGTCCAACAATTGCTATGTCTGGAAATGACGTGAGTTGCTATGGTCAATCCAACGGGTCAGCTCAGGTAGCGATTTCAAACGGAAGTGGTAATTATACGATTACATGGTCGAATGGAGGTAATGTTGCTAGTATTGTTGGTCTAACTGTAGGTACATATACAGTAAACGTAAAGGATAATGTTTCTGGATGTACAGTGGTTGGCGCTTTTGTAGTGGGTTCACCTGATCCAATTTCAATCACTGAAAGTATTACAAATGTGGATTGTTATGGAACAACAACAGGGAACATTCAAATTACAACGATTGGTGGAACAGCTGGATATTCATACGTATGGGTAAATGGTTCATCAACGACCGTGAGTACAAATGAAGATTTAACCAATGCACCAGCTGGAAACTATACGGTGAATATTACAGATACTAAAGGGTGTACTTATGCTAAAAGTTTCAATATTTCACAACCAATTGAAGCTTTAAACTCATCAGTTTTAATTACTCAGGTAGATTGTTTTGCAAGTTCAACCGGAGCTATTGACGTTACAATATGGGGTGGAACACCTCCTTATGCTTACCTTTGGTCTTCCGGTCAGTTAACTCAAGATGTTTCAGGACTTTCATTTGGAAGTCATTCATTAAAAGTAACAGATGCAAAAGGGTGTGTAATTGATAATACATACTACATTTCTCAGCCTAATGTGTTAGCAGGGTCTATCAGTTCAACACCTGTTTTATGTAATGGAGATGCAACTGGTTCTGTTACATTTTCTCCAATTGGAGGAACAAGTCCTTATTCATATTCTTGGCAAAACACAACGACATTATTTTCATCTAATGCAAGTACTTTAAATAATGTTATCGCTGATTCTTATCAGGTTACAGTAACGGATAGTAAAGGATGCACTTTTGTGGAGAATGTATTGGTGTCTCAACCCGCTAAATTAACCACAAGTAATACATTTGTGAATGTTTCATGTAACGGAGTAAATGATGGTTCAATTGATTTAACAGTTCTTGGAGGTTCACCTACTTATTCTTATCAGTGGACGAATAGCACTGGAGCAAATGTCGCAACGACACAAGACTTAAATAATGTTGTGGCTGAGACGTACACAGTGTTGATTACGGATAATAATTCTTGTTCAGAAACATTAACTCAAGAGTTAACACAACCTTTATTACCGATTGAAGTAGTAACGAGTGTAACAGATGTACTTTGTTATGGTGACAATACAGGTGCAATTGACTTAGCCATTTCAGGAGGAACAAGTCCTTATGTTGTTTCCTGGACTTCTGGGCAAGTAACAGAAGACATTAATTTGTTAATTCTTGGAACGTACGGTTATACGGTGATGGATTCAAAAGGATGTTTATCTTCTGGAACAGAAGACATTCTTCAACCTGCACAACCAATAATGGCAACCAATGTCATTACAGATGTTCTGTGTTATGGAGAATCAAATGGTACTATAGATTTAACAGTTACTGGAGGAACAAGCCCCTATACTTTTGCTTGGTCTAATAGTTCTTTCTTATTAAGTGAAATAGGGGAAGATATTAATGGATTTCCAGCTGATTCTTACACTTTTGAAATTACAGACGATAACGGATGTAAATACATTGACACATTAATCATAAATGAACCACCCGTATTAACAACGGATTTAATAGGTGTAGATATTTTGTGTAAAAATGGCAATAATGGATCGATTGATTTAACTGTAGGAGGTGGAGTTTTACCTTACTCATATTTATGGTCAAACGGTTTATTGATTGAAGACATCAGTACATTAACAGCTGGGCAATATAATGTTACTGTGACGGATTCTAATAATTGTATTATTCAAGACAGTATAGTATTGATTGAGCCGATGGACAGTTTATTATATACGTTCACTGTGAAAGATGTTACTTGTAACGATGGGACGAATGGAGACATCGAAATTACAGTTTCAGGGGGAACTTTACCCTACAATTATTCATGGTCTTCTGGAGATACAACAGCTTATGCAAACGATTTAACAGCAGGTTATTATACTTTCACGACTGTTGATGACCACGCTTGTATTATTACAGATTCAATATTTGTAGATCAACCTAATGCTTTAACACTTTCTGAAATAATTACACCTGTAACTTGTTACGGGATGTCGGATGGAGAAATAAATATTTCACCCGTAGGAGGAACAGGCCCTTACGGTTTTACTTGGTTTAATTCAACTTACGCGCTTTCAGCACAAACAGAAGATTTAATTGGCTTTCCGATGGATACTTATCAATTAGAAATATTGGATTCAAACAATTGTTTCTATGAGGCTTTCTTTGATATTCCACAACCTGATTCTATCATTATAGAATATGTTTTTGAAGTTGTAAGCTGTCAAGGTGGAGATAATGGAGCTATTGATGTAACTGTAACAGGAGGAAATACCGGGCCAAGTAATTATAATTGGTCAAATGGCGCAACGACAGAAGATGTAACAGGATTACCTGCAGGGGTTTATGATATGGTTTACACTGATTCAAAAGGTTGTTCTGATTCAATAACTGTTGAAGTTGTAGAACCTGATACAATCAAAATTACTTTTGACCATATTGAAATATCATGTGCCGACCAAGCGGATGGTATAGCCTATGCTTTTCCAACAGGCGGCAATGGAGGGTTTACTTATCAATGGTCGAATGGAGAAATAGAAAGTATGAATACAGATCTTTCTAATGAATGGTACTCAGTTGTTGTAACAGATATTTTAGGGTGTACAGAACAAGATTCTGTTTTTATAACAAAGAATGATATTGATTGTGTAATACCTGTTAATACATTTACACCAAATGATGATGATTATAATGATACATGGGTGATTGATAACTTATATTTATACCCAGAAATGGAACTCCAAATATTCAATAGATGGGGAAATCTTATTCATACACAGAAGGGTGAGTATGAACCTTGGGATGGAACTCATAATGGAAATAAATTACCATCTGAAACATACTACTACATTTTAGTATTAGGACCAAATAACGAACCAATAACAGGGAATATAACAATTGTAAGATAACATAAAGATGAAAAAGTTTATAACAATAGTATTTATTAGTGTAGCAGGAATGGTTTCTGCTCAACAAATTTCATTAAACTCACAATATGTGTTCAATGAAATGCTTGTGAATCCCGGAGCAACAGGGAGTAAAGATTATGTCCCTATTCAATTAGCCTTTCGGAAACAATGGGCAAATTTCGCAGGAGCACCAACAACCCAAGCTTTATCCGCTCACGGAAAGGTTGGAACAAATATGGGGTTAGGCGCAACCGTTTTTAACGATGTTGCTGGACCAAGTCGTAGAACAGGATTTAATATCAATACAGCCTATCATCTTCGTCTTGATGCTAAAAGAAATCATATTCTTGGACTAGGTATAGGGATTTCGATGACGCAGCATATGATTGATGTAAATCGTTTGACAACGTATTTACCAGATGACCCAGCTGTTTTGGCAGGATATAACAATCAATTGGTGCCAGATGCAAATGTGGGTGTTTATTATCGTTTTAAAGACAAAGGTTTTGTTGGATTATCTGCCTATAACTTAATCGAATTAAAAAGAAATTTATATGATTTTGAGAATTCATTCGTGAATCCTTTAGTAAGAACTTACTACCTTTTGGGAGGGTATAACTTTACATTGAATAAGGATTTTGGATTGAAAACTTCTACTTTAGTACAAGGAATTGAAACGGGTACTTTTCAATTTGATGTAACTGCAATAGGAACATTTAGAGATTTTGTATGGCTTGGAGTTTCTTATAGACATGAAGATGCTGTTGTCTTTTTGGTAGGTGGACAAGCTGGACCTTTTAAGTTTGGTTATTCTTATGATTATACGTTATCTGATATTGCAGATTATTCAAACGGATCTCATGAAATCTTCTTAGAATTACAGATTTTTAGTTCGAAAGGTGGTGCTAAAACACCTTGGTTAAAAAGAAACAGAATTTACGCACCTAAGATCTAATGAAATATATTACATTTTTATTGTTAGTCGCCATTTCGACAAATTCGTCACTGGCGCAATCATTGACAAAAGCAAACCAGTGGTTTGAGAACTATGAATACGCAAAAGCAGCTGAAATTTATAGCGATTATGCGAAAAACAACGAGCTTCCAATGGAAGATTATAAACGTTGGGCTTATGCATATTTTGTAATAGGGGACTATGAAAAATGTCTTCCTTTGGTTGATTCGATCATTAAAACAAAAGACTTTTCGCCAACGTTTTATTACATTCATGCTGAAACTAGTTTTGCTGTAGGTTTGTACGATCAAGCGAATAAATCATACAATAAATACGATGAATTGGATGAGGAATATATGGTCGCAAAAAAATAGAATCTTGTGTTTACATTCCGAACAAAGAAAAGTTACAATATGTAGAACATAGAGGTCATCCAGATAATGATGCTAGAGCTGATTTTTCTGGTGAAACATGGCCTTCTGGACAAGTTTTCTTCAAAGAATATGGCAAAGATAGTTTAGGGAAATTCATGAGTCACGCAAATTTAAAACATTCTGAAGTTTTTGCAGTACATCCATTTGTAAATGACCAAGAAGGGAACAATCACAAAATAATTTTTCCAGATTCTATTCTCCATATTTCAGTACCTTCAATTACGTTAAATGAAAAAACGAATCAGGTTATTTTTACTGTAATGCAACCGATAGCCAATAAAGAACTCGATATTATACCACATCTTTATCAAGGAGAATATGATGTCGAAACATTTACCGTTTCAAACATGAAACTATGGGATTATTCTGGGTATGAAGATTCATCTTCGTGTGCATTTGCAACATTGAATGCCGAAAACAATATTCTTGTTTTTTCAAAAATGAGTAAAAGTACTAATGGTGCAGATCTGTATTATTCAGAATTAAAAAATGGAGAATGGACTCAACCAAAAGAATACAAAGAATTAAACACTGGACTTGATGAAATGTATCCATTATACAATGGAGATTCTATTCTAACTTTCTCTTCTACAGGAAGACCGGGTTACGGTAACCTTGATGTCTATTATACGGAAGTGAATGGCTTGACAATAGGTGAGATTAAACACTTCGCTTCGCCAATTAATAGTTACGGAGATGATTTTAATTTTTACTATTATTCTCCCGACTCAGCAAGATATGCTTCTAATAAAAATGGAGGAATTGGTGATGATGATATATATATTCTCAAATTCTCAGAACCAGCTAAAGATTCAGTAGTTGAAGACGTGGAGCCTCCTTTTCCACAAAATTGGGTGGATCAAATTTTGTATTTTGATTTTGATAAATTTGAATTAAAAGAAGGAATTCTAGTTGATTTAGTCAATTTTATAAAGAATAATGATGATTACCAGGTTATTATTTCTGGTCATGCTGATGAGAGAGGGACAACTGAATACAATATGAAATTAGGTCAGAAAAGAGCAGATGAAGTTGAAAAAGAATTTATTCGTCTTGGAGTAAATAAAGATAAATTAATTACTGAATCAAAAGGTAAATCAGACCCTCAAGTTGATTGTTCTAAAGGCTGTTCGGAAGTTGAATATGCAAAAAATAGATTTGTAAAAATACATTTGATTAAAAAGAATGATTAATTTCATTGATAAAAATTATTCTGAACTATGAAACTTATTATTCTATTTTTATCTTTTATCTTTTTCCATTCTGTAAATGGTCAAATCAAAGAAGGGTATATTCAATATACAATCGATGTAGAAGCTGTTGATTCAAGTTTAGAAACAATACAAAGTGTTGGGCTACTTCACGATAGTAAAATGGAAATTTATTTTACACCAACTCAACTTAGAATAGATTTTACAATGGGAAGAATGAGTTCTTCTAAAATGATTATTGATTACGAAAAGGATACGTCTGTTGCATTGATGACTAACGTTTATGGTAATTATGCGGCTGTATCTTCAGTGAATAATCTAAAATATCAAAAAAAAGATGAATCTAGTTCTATACAATTGTTTGAAGAAACAAGAGTTATTTTAGGATATACTTGTAAGAAAGCAATTGTTTCAAGTAAAGGACAACAAACAACTTATTGGTATACAACCCAAATCAAAATAGATTTCAAAGGAAATGAATTCTTTGCCACCAATCTTCCTGGCTTCCCCTTATTATTTAGCAAAATAGAAAAAGGTGTTTATATGGAGTACCAAGCTTCTAATATTATGAAAGAATTAAACAATAAAGTAGAAATTTTCTCCTTAAAAGTACCAAAAGGTTACACTTTGATGCCAAAACAGTAGCCAATTCAGCTTTCTTCACTTGAATACTTATTCTCTTATCCCTCTTTTTCAAGATAAATTTTTACTTTTGTTATTATATACAACTAAAGAGTAAATCATGGGTAGAGCATTTGAATACAGAAGAGCTGCGAAAGAAAAACGTTGGGACAAAATGTCTAAATTGTTTCCTAAATTAGGGAAAGCAATAACAATGGCTGCAAAAGAAGGCGGCACAGATCCTGACATGAATTCGTCTTTGAGAACGGCAATTAAGAATGCGAAATCTCAAACATGCCCAAAGATAATATTGAGGCAGCAATCAAAAGAGCAAATGCTAAAGATGCAGAAACTTTTCATGAAATGAACTATGAAGGAAAAGGTCCTCATGGTGTTTTAGTTTTTGTAGAATGCGCAACGGATAATCCAACTCGAACAGTTGCAAATGTGAAATCATACTTCAATAAAGCAGGAGGAAGCGTTGTAGCAAATGGTTCGCTTGAATTTATGTTCAATCGAAAATCTGTTTTTGAGTTCGAAAAAACAGAAGAAATGGATATCGAAGAAATGGAACTCGAACTAATCGATGCAGGTCTCGATGAAATTGAAGCAGAAAATGAAAAAGTCTACGTATATGGTGACTATAAGTCATTCGGGTCTTTGTCTGAAGCTCTTGAAAAATTAAATATTGATGTACTAAAGTCAAATCTTCAACGAATACCAACTTCTCCAGTCGAGTTTTCCGAAGAACAATTGGTAGACATCGAGAAAATGTTGGATAAAATTGAAGATGATGATGACATTCAACAAGTTTTTACAAATATTGCCTAGTTGTATATAATAAACTGAGTTTTATTCAGTTTTAATACCTCCTTACAGAATAACACACCGTTTAATGACTAATTTTTTAAAAAAAGCATCTCTTCTTTTCTTTCTTGTTGCACTGCTCTATGCGTGCTCAACGGAGAAAAACACCTTGCTTAGTCGGTCATATCACGGAATGACAGCTCATTACAATGGTTATTTTAACGCAAACGAATTATTGAGAACTTCAATGAACTCTTTTAGTGCGTCAGCGGATGAAGATTTTTACGAATTACTCCCTGTAGAGCTGATTCCGAATGAAGAACAGGTGATAGGAATGTATCCAGCAATTGATACTGCGATTGTAAAATGTACAAAGGTGATTACTGATCACAGTATGCCGAGCAATGACAAGCCCTCTAAAAAGAAGTACGAACACAATCGTTGGATTGATGAAAATTGGACAACCATTGGAGTTGCATCTTATTATCGACGAGATTACGAAGGTGCAATGAAAAGCTTTGAGTTTGTTAAAAAGTTCTATAAAAACGACCCTTCTTTATATGTCGGGGCATTATGGATGGCTAAAATTGACATCACTCGTGGAGATTTGACCGAGGCACAATTCAAATTAGACAATTTAGATAAAGCAATTCAAGAGGAGAAAGAGAGAAAAGAAAACAAGCCTAAAAAGTCGAAGTATAAAAAGAAAAAGAAAAAGAAAAAAGGAGACGAGATTGCAAAATTCCCGAAGAAGATTAAGTTCGATTTTGAGAAAACAAAAGCAAGGTTAGCCATTGCAAAACAAGATTATCCAAAAGCGATAGAATATCTAGAGAATTCTTTGGAATATGGTAAAACTTCAGCAGAAAAAACAAGGGTGCATTTTATTTTAGGCCAACTTTATGAAGAACAAGGACAGAATGAAAATGCAGTTAAACATTACAGTAAAGTCTTGAAAGGGAATGCACCTTTTCAAATGAGTTTCAATGCACGACTTAAAAAAGCTTTTCTAGGTAATGATGATAAAACGGAAAAAGCACTAAAGAAAATGCTTCGTGATGCGAAGAATGCTGAATACAAAGACCAAATTTATTATGCTTTAGCAAATATTGAATTTAGTAAAGGCAACGAACCTAAAGGAATCGAATACTTACACGAATGTACATTCTATTCAGTGAATAATTCTCGTCAAAAAGGGATGGCTTACGAAGATTTAGGTGATTTAAGCTTCTCGAAAAGAAACTATGTGCCTGCTCAGAAATATTATGATTCTTGCGCCCAAGTAATTAATGATGATTACCCAAATGCTGAAGCAATACGGAATAAAGCAGATGACCTAGCTAGTCTTGTAATTGCAGTAGAAATGGTGAATTATGAAGACAGTGTTCAATTGATTGCTTTAATGGACGAAGGTTCAAGAGATAAATATTTAAAATCAGTCATCAAGCAAATTAAAGAAGAAGATCAGCGAAAAAAACAAAGAGATGCTGAAAGGTTGAGGGAATTACAACAAAATGAAAATCTTTTTGCATCCACAGGAACGGGTTCTAAATGGTATTGGAACAATGCGAAAACGAAAGCGGCTGGCAACGAGGAGTTTAAAAAAATGTGGGGAGAAAGACCCGATGAGGATAATTGGAGACGATCTGAGAAAACAATTGCATCAGCAGATGTAGTGAACGAAGATATCGGAGAGGAGAACCAAGATACAATTGTAGAGGTTCTAGATACCTTAACCGTGGAGTATATGACAGGAAAATTACCAATAAGTGATTCGGCACTTGCTCTCTCTAATCAACGACTTCTCGAAGCGCATTATAACGCGGGGATTATCTACAAAGAACAGTTGAGTGAAGATGAAATTGCAGAAACAGAATTTAAAGCTGTTCTTGAAAAAGACATTGAGAATGAACATAATCTTCTTTCTGCATTTCAATTGGTTAAATTGTTGGAAAAATCGACCCCAACAGAAGCGAAAAAATACAAGGACTATATTTTAAATAATTACCCGAACAGTGATTATGCAAACTATCTTAGAGATCCCAATTATTTCATTAAAAAGAAAGAAAGAGATAAACTAGCTGAACAAGAATACGTAAAAGTGTTGGATAGATACAATAGAGGTATTTATTATCCTGTAATTTCTAAAGCAACGCAAGTAATTGATAATGATCCTGACAATGTCTTTAGAGCTAAATTTATGTTGTTGAAAGCTTTAGCAATGGGGCAACTGAAAGAAGACAAAGACCTTTTAATTCCTGTTCTAGAACAAGTAACAGAAGAGTATCCAGGTTCTAACGAAGCGTTAAAAGCGCAAGAAATGCTTGATATTATTAAGAATGGTTATTCTAAGAATATTGCCGCAGATTTTGGAAGTAAGTATCCATTCATTTTCAATGAAAGAGCAAAGTACAAAGTAATTATTTTCTTGGAACCGAAGCAGAAATCAAATTTATCTAAATCAAGAATTATTGATTTTCATAGAGAATATTTTAGTAGAGATAAACTGAAAGTTTCTTCTAAAATTTACGGCAAAGATCAAAGTGTTGTGATGATAAGTGAGTTCGAGAAAGAATCGGATGCGTCAGAATATATACGAGTATATAAGAAAACAAGAAAATATCTTTTAGACTTGCAACACAATAAGATATTCATGATTTCTAAAGATAATCTTAAAATTTTATTCCAAAAACAGAACCTTAATCTGTATGAGGAGTATTATGAAGAATACTATTAAACAATGAGAACAAAAAAAAATGACATAGCGAATAACCCCGATCGTTTGAATGCGATCATGGAAGGTTCAAAAATAGTTGGAGACATGGTTACGGCTTCAAATCTCCGGATTGATGGTGAAGTTATTGGAAATATCTCGTGTCCATCAAAAATAGTCATTGGAAAAAATGGTTCAGTACAAGGAGAGATTGTATGTGCAGATGCAGACATTGAAGGCGAGGTAGTCGGCATCATTAAAGTGGATAATCTTCTCGCTTTAAAGTCAACATCGAAAATTTCAGGAGAAATCAACGCAGGTAAGCTTTTTATTGAAGAAGGAGCTATGTTTGATGGAACTTGTGTGATGGGAAACAGTCAGTCTGTTTCTAAACAATCTTCGAAGCAAGAGGGAATCGTCTATTGATGAAAAAAGAAAACTCAAATGGTTTTTCTAAATACGCCAGATTTTCAGGATTAGGCGTGCAAATGGGTTTGATTATAGGTCTTTTTACTTGGCTTGGCGTCTATTTAGATGAGAAACATCAAAATGAAACCCCATGGTGGACACTTGGACTTTCGTTGTTTGGAGTTTCAACAAGTTTGTATTTGATGATAAAAGAAGTAATCAATATGAATAAAGATGAAAAGTAAAAAGTACTTACAGTATTTCCTCTCAGGAGCAATCGTTATATTTGGTAGTCATTTAATTTTCTCTTATTTGGAAGTTTTTAAAGTCGATTTTTTGGCAATTCTTAAGTTGGATTTGATTGTTTTTATCGTTTTTGTTTTTGGGGCATTTTTTATTGCGGCTGGACTCAATAAAAATGGAGAAACCTTTGTCAATCGATTCTTAATTTTAACAACATTTCAGATGTTAGCGATGATGGCCGTGCTTCTTGCAATGGTGTACGTTAAATTTCCAAACTTTAAAATCGTTGGGTTCCATACAATCAGTGTTTTTACAATATTACTTACTATTCAATCAATACTTCTTATTCGAGGAGTAAATTCGAATGAATAAAAGAACTCATTTTTGTACTTAGAAATGAGGTTTCGAAGAATTTTCATAAAAAATCATGAGATATTTAACCTTTTTTTATTGTCACTTCTAAAAGTTTCAATATCTTTGCGCCAAAATTCAAGCTATTTAATTAACAATGGGAATTAAGAGTATTTATAGATCGTTATTAGCAATTGTTGCAATTGCTTCATTTAGTTTTTCTGTGTTTGCGTCTGATGAACACGCAGAGGTTTCCCATGAGGAATCTTCTCACGTAGAAGGCGCACATGATGAAGAGCCTTTCAATGTAAATGAAATGATTATGCATCATATTAGTGATGCGCACCAATGGCATTTATGGGGAGGTGCTCATACAGGGGTTTCAATTTACTTGCCTATTATTCTTTTGGACGATGGTTTGAAAGTGTTTTCGTCTTCTCATTTTTACCATGGAGAAGAAAGAACTGCAAAAGATCACGTTACTGGAAAAGAGACGCATTATTTCGCTGGAACTGGACCTGCTGAAGGTTATGCTTTGTTACATGAGAAAATTTATAAATTAACGGATAGTGGTTTAGATGTAGATGGCGATATTCATTTTGAAAGCGGACATGCGCATAATGCAAAACCATTAGATTTTTCTATCACAAGAAATGTTGTAGCTCTTTTTACAAGTTTTGTCGTTATTCTACTTGTCTTTTTCTCAACAGCTAAGTTTTACAAGAAAAATGGAGCAGTCGCACCAAAAGGTATTGCTAAATTTATGGAGCCTCTTGTTGTTTTTGTTCGTGATGATATTGCGAAGGCAAATATTGGTGAGAAAAAATATAAAAAATACGTACCATATTTATTGACGATATTTTTCTTTATTTACATTAGTAATATGATTGGACTAATTCCTATAATAGGAGCGAATTTAACTGGTAATATTACGTTTACATTCTTTTTAGCAGTTTGTACACTTTTAGTTACGGTTTTTTCAGGAAATAAAAATTATTGGAAACATATTTTTGCAACACCAGGCGTTCCGATCGCTTTGTTGCCAATTATGATTCCAATTGAGGTCGTTGGTATTTTGACTAAACCTTTTGCATTAATGGTTCGTTTATTTGCGAACATGACAGCGGGGCATATCATTATATTGGCATTAGTTTCTATTATCTTTATAAATGAGAATGCAGCATGGGGCGCTTTATCGGTTCCTATGGCATTGTTTATTTCGGTATTAGAGTTGTTGGTGGCTTTCTTACAAGCGTATCTATTCGCAATGCTTTCAGCATTGTTTATTGGTGCTGCAGTGGAAGAAGCACATCATTAGTTAATTAGTAATTTTTAAACACAAATAGTTATGATGGTAGGTAGTGTAGCCGCAATTGGAGCAGGTATTGCAGTATTAGGTGCAGGATTAGGGATTGGTAAGATTGGTGGTTCAGCAATGGACGCGATCGCACGTCAGCCTGAAGCTTCAGGAAAAATTCAAACAGCAATGATTATTGCAGCAGCCTTGATTGAGGGTGTAGCATTATTCGGAGTGGTTGTAGGTCTTTTGGGACTTAACCCAGCTTAAGAAGAATTGTAAATTTCACCGCAACGGTTGGTTGCGGTGAAATTTATTTGTTTTTAAAATAAATTTAAAAAATAAAACATGGATTTAGTTACACCTGACATGGGATTGTTGTTTTGGACAGGTCTTGTGTTCATAATTTTGATGTTGCTTCTTACGAAGTTTGCTTGGAAACCAATTCTTGGAGCAGTGAACGCAAGAGAACAGAAAATTACAGAAGCTTTAGAATTGGCTGAAAAAACAAAAGAAGAAATGAAAGTTTTGCAAGCGCAGAACGAAAATCTTTTGAAAGAAGCTAGAGCTGAAAGAGACTCTATGATAAAAGATGCGAAGGAAACAGCATCTAAAATGGTCAATGATGCGAAGGATACTGCAAAAGAAGAAGGTGCTAAAATGATTGCTTCTGCAAAGAGCGTTATCAATGCTGAGAAATCAGCAGCAATTTCTGAATTGAAAAATACAGTTGCAGCATTCTCTCTTGAAATTGCTGAAAAAGTAGTTCGAGAAGATTTATCATCGGATGCGAAGCAAAAAGCATTGGCTGAGAAATTGGTAGAAGATATTAATTTGAACTAAGAACGATTCAGATGAAAAGTACGAAAGCAGCATCACGATATGCAAAAGCATTACTAGAAATTGCAATTGACCAAAAGAAGGTTGATTCAATTTTAGGTGATATGAACTTTATTTCGCAAGTAAGTACTGAATCGAATGATTTCACAATGATGCTATCATCACCAATTGTGAAATCAGATAAGAAGCAAACTATTTTTAATATTATTTTTGATCAATTTGAAAAAGAATCGAAAGATTTTATTCAATTGGTTTTAGAGAATAGAAGAGAAGAAATGCTCCCAGCAATCGCAATTGCTTTTGATACTTTAGTGAAAGAATACAGAGGAATTGTTCCTATCACTATCGTTTCAGCAATAAAACTAGAAGAAGCTACAAAAGAAGCTATTCTAGCAAGAGTGAAAGCTGCAGTCGAAGGAGATTTAGAAGTAACAGAAGAAATAGATAAATCACTAATTGGTGGTTTCTTGGTTAAAATGGGAGATTTGCATATGGATGCAACCGTTTCTAATCAGTTTAATAATTTAAAACAACGTTTAACACGATAATTTTGGGATTCGAAAGAGTCTAGTTAAATAACTACACAAGATGGCAGATGTAAAACCAGCAGAAGTTTCTGCAATATTAAAAGAGCAACTTTCAGGATTTCGTTCTGAAACGGAATTGAAAGAAGTAGGTACTGTACTTACAATCGGTGATGGTATTGCTCGTATTTATGGACTTAATGGAGTTCAATACGGAGAATTAATTGAGTTCGATGGTGGGCTTCAAGGAATCGCTCTGAATTTAGAGGAAGATAATGTAGGAGCTGTACTTTTAGGTCGTTCTTCAGGTGTAAAAGAAGGAGATACTGTAAAACGTCTCAATCGTATCGCATCTGTGAATGTTGGTGAAGGAATGGTTGGGCGTGTTGTCGATACTCTTGGTAACCCAATTGACGGTAAAGGTCCAATCGAAGGAACTTTATACGAAATGCCGATCGAAAGAAAAGCACCAGGTGTTATTTTCCGTCAACCCGTAGATGAGCCATTACAGACAGGTATAAAATCTGTTGATGCAATGATTCCAGTTGGACGTGGACAGCGTGAGTTGATTATTGGTGACCGTCAAACAGGGAAAACAACTGTTGCGATCGATACAATTATCAATCAAAAAGAATTTTACGATGCAGGTGAGCCTGTATTTTGTATATATGTTGCCATTGGACAAAAAGGTTCAACAGTAGCAGGTATTGTTAAGAAATTTGAAGATGCAGGTGCAATGGCTTATACTGTTGTTGTTGCTTCGAATGCTGCTGATCCAGCTCCAATGCAATTTTATGCTCCAATGACAGGTGCTGCAATTGGTGAGTTCTTTAGAGATACTGGTCGTCCAGCTTTAATTGTTTTTGATGATTTATCTAAACAAGCCGTTGCTTACCGTGAGGTTTCTCTATTATTAAGAAGACCACCGGGACGTGAGGCATACCCAGGAGATGTATTTTATCTTCACTCAAGATTATTAGAGCGTTCAGCGAAAATCATTGCAAATGATGAAATCGCTAAACAAATGAATGATTTACCTGATTCTTTGAAAGATATCGTTAAAGGTGGTGGTTCATTAACAGCTTTACCAATTATTGAAACTCAAGCAGGTGATGTTTCTGCATATATCCCTACCAATGTAATTTCGATTACAGATGGGCAGATTTTCTTAGAGTCTGATTTATTTAACTCAGGTATTCGTCCAGCAATTAACGTTGGTATCTCTGTATCTCGTGTTGGTGGTAATGCTCAGATTAAATCAATGAAGAAAGTTGCGGGTACTTTGAAATTAGATCAAGCACAATATAGAGAGCTTGAAGCTTTCGCTAAGTTTGGTTCTGATTTGGATGCTGCAACGAAATCTGTTCTAGATAAAGGAGCAAGAAATGTTGAGATTTTGAAACAAATGGAAGGTGATCCTTACCCTGTTGAAAAACAAATTGCAATTATTTATGTTGGAACGAAAGGTTTAATCCAGAATGTTCCAATTGATAAAGTGAAAGCTTTTGAAAATGAATATTTAGATTATTTGGATGCAAAACATAGAGATACACTTGATTTACTTAAAGCTGGAAAGTATACAGATGAGTTAACGGATGTATTGGCTAAAGTTGCAAAAGAAATCGCTTCTAAATATTAGAATTAAGAATGTAGAATTAAGAATTGGAAGTGGTCTAGCCATTTTTAATTCTTAATTTTTAATTGAATAGAATGGCAAACTTAAAAGAAATACGTAACAGGATAACCTCGATTAGCTCGACGATGCAAATCACTTCAGCAATGAAGATGGTTTCTGCTGCAAAGCTGAAAAAAGCGCAAGATGCTATTACGCAAATGCGACCTTATGCTGAAAAGTTACAAGAAATTCTAGGTAATTTAAGTGCAACTCTTGATCTTTCAGAGAATGCTTACTCAGAAGACCGTGAAATTCAAAATGTATTAATCGTCGGTATTACTTCTAACCGTGGACTATGTGGTGGATTCAATAACAACGTAATTAAACGTGTGAATCAATTGGTGAATGTTGAATTTGCTGATAATAATCCAAAGGTACTTTGTTTAGGAAAGAAAATCAAAGACGTTTATAAGAAAACAGATAAATATTTTATCAACGATGTAATTGCACCTGTAGAAGATATTTTTAACGATTTATCTTTCGAAGATACTGCAATTATCGGTGAAGAGATTATGCATTTGTTTTCATCTAAGCAATTTGATAAGATAATTGTTGTTTACAATAAATTTATCAATGCTGCGAACCAAGAAGTAATGTCTGAAGATTTCTTGCCAATTGTTTCAATCGAACAAGAGGGTGGTCATAATACCGGGGATTATATTTTTGAACCAGGTAAAACTGAAATCGTTCTTGATTTAATTCCAAAGTCATTGAAAATCCAGTTGTTTAAAGGACTTTTAGATTCTCATGCCTCTGAACATGGAGCTCGAATGACTGCGATGCATAAAGCAACCGATAATGCAGGAGAAATGAAAGATGATCTTACGTTATCATACAATAAAGCTCGTCAGGCAGCAATTACAAATGAAATTTTAGAAATCGTTGGTGGTGCTGAAGCATTGAACGGTTAAGACAATAATTTTTATAACTTTAAAGTCCTTGCATATCTTGCAAGGACTTTTTTTATGATGTAGATTATACTTTAGTCTTATTGATTCTTCTACTTTTGTGTTTATGGGTATCGACTTTTTTATTCTAATTCTCCCAATTATAGCATTTTTATATGCAGCGGTTGGGCATGGAGGTGCAAGTGGATATTTAGCATTAATGGCGCTTTACTCGTTTCCTCCCGAAGTAATGAAGCCAACAGCATTACTACTTAATCTTTTTGTTGCTGCGATTTCTTTTTATCATTTCTGGAAAGCAGGCTATTTTAATGGGAAATTGTTCTTGTATTTTGCTGTCGGCTCAATTCCATTGTCCTTTCTTGGGGGCTTGTATGACATTGACACACGTTTATATAAAATAATCTTAGGTATTCTTTTGCTCTTTGCAATTGCAAAAATGCTAAACTTATTTGGGAAAGAATCAGATGTCATCAGGGAGGTGAAATGGTATCAAGGAATATTTGTTGGTGGATTAATTGGCTTTTTTTCAGGATTAATTGGAATTGGTGGAGGAATTATTCTTAGCCCTGTCATTCTTTTAATGAAATGGGGTAGAATGAAAGAAGCTGCAGCTGTTTCTGCATTGTTTATTTGGGTTAATTCAGCGAGTGGAATGGCAGGGCAAATCACAAAAGGGATACAGTTACATCCAGCTTCAATTTTCTTTGTGTTACTTGTCGTTTTTGGCTCTTTTTTCGGTGGTTTGGTAGGGAGTTCTAGACTAAACAATAGAAATCTTCGCTATGCTCTAGCATTTGTGTTGGTGTTGGCATCCGTTAAATTGGTCTTTGTTACTTAATTACTAAAACAAAAAAAATCCTTCCAAGTGAATGAAAGGATTTTAAAAAAGTGAGATGGTTTAAAATTATTTCACCACAAACTGTATTGTTTTACTTGTACCATTTACAGTTAATTGAACAAAATAAACGCCGCTTTCGAGCTCATTGGTATCAACTAAAACAAGATTAGAACCTGCCTCTGCGTTAATGAAATGAGATTGGATTTCTTGACCAGTAATACTCATAATTTTAACATCCGTAGTTGCTGAATTTTTAATCGTAAATGCGATATTCAATTCACCTTCTGTAGGATTTGGATAAACATTCAATTGACTGACTTCGCTAATTTCATCCAAGCCAACTATTTCATCATTCGGACTACCTTCGTAAATGTTTATATTATCCAAATAGAAGTTATTACCTCCTCCAGCTTCAAATTCAAATTTAACGCGGAAGTTGTTCACCCAAAATGTAGAGGTGATATTCGTCATGTGAATAGTTGTCCAATCAGCTACTGATGTTGGCGTAAATGAAGATAAAGAAATATCTGTGCTAAGTTGTTGACCGTGCAATGATTTTCTCAAAGCCCATCCTTGACCACAATCGTTCGTAACAAATACTTTCAACCAATCGTCATCAATGGAAACCTTACGTTTGTATGCATACCTGAAACTTAACGTCATAGAACTGGTCACCACGCTTAAATCAATCGGTGTACTCACAATCGCATCTTTCTGCCCAGGAGCTTGGGTAAAGTTCATTATTTTGGCAGATTTTGAACTGTTTAAACCGATAGATGCTATTTCAAAACCAATACCAGCATCATTGATGTTTTCCCATTCTGTGATATTGTCAAGTGTTGATAAATTTTCAAACCCTTCGAAAAAAGGAAGACTTGAACCAGCTGGAAGAACTCTGATATAATTAATTTTAACTTCATTATCACTTGAACTACCATCGGTTGCAGTTAAAGTGACTTCATACAACCCTGGTGTAGAATATGTAATGCTAGGGTTTTGATCTGTTGAAGTTGCCGGTACGCCTCCTTGAAAAGACCATGTCCAACCATTTACTAAGTTAAAAGATTCATCAGAGAATGTAACCTGTTCTCCTATGCAGACAGAAGTTTTGTCTGCAGAGAATTCTGCTTTACACAAAACAGGATTGTTATCAGCTCCTGTTAATGCAAGGTTTTGTGCAGTCCATAAATTATTTCGCCCACCTACACTAGAAATTACTGCAGCACGCATTCTATCTACTTGACCTTGTGTAAACATCGATTGACATGCCAGTGCATAATCCATATAATTTTGTGTATTTGCTATCGGGCCACAAGCATTTTCATTCAAGTTACAAGAACCTGATGCACCACGAGTATTTGGTGTATCAGTAACTAAATCATCGTCGCTGCAATTTGATGCTAAACCTGGATTGTTCGAATTCCCCCAAGGATGAATAAGATTAAACCAGTGCCCACATTCATGCGTTAAAGAACGACCTGCAGAAAGACTTGATGTACCTACTTCTCCAAATTGTGTATGTAATATCCATATACCATTAGACATATCTGTACCGCCCCAGTTATTCGGATAATTGGTATATCCACCAGCTCCACCTGCATCAGCAATTACATAAACGTTTAAATATCTATCACTTGGCCAATTCCCTTGATAGACATCATTTCCATTTCTTACTGCATTTACTTGAGCTGCACCGTCATCTCCTTGAAAAGTGAGAGGAGACTGAGTTCGAGTGTAACCTTTAAAGCAACTTCCATCTGGTGCTTTTGTAGCTAAAACATATTCAATCTCAACATCACTTATGAGTGGCTTAAATAAGGGGATTACCTCTGCCGTATCTGCGTTTAAAGCTCTAAAATCACGATTAATTACGTCTAAAGCATTGAATATTTGTGATTCATCAACATTTTCTGATCCACCATTGTGAAGAATGTGAAAAACAATTGGAATTTTATAGACGGTACCTTTGGGTAAAACGACACCATTTGCTTCTTCTTCAGCACGAATTTGATCATCCAATTGAAGTTGTTGAATGTATGCCGGGTTAGACATCAAATCATTCATTTTATGAGAAGTCATGCACCAATTTTCAAGTAAAATTTCTTGAGAAAAAGAAAGTGAAGAAATCAAAAAAGTTGAAAGTAAAAGTATTTTTTTCATAAGATACAGAGTATAAAAATGGGGAGAATTTTTAGTCCTCCCCAAGTATTAATTGATATTATTTAATGACGAACTGAATCGTTTTTTGTGCTCCACCAATGTTGATTTTCATAAAATACATTCCAGAAGATAATTCTGAAGTATTCAAAAGAACAAGGTTAGAACCTGAATTTGCATTGATTAAATTGTTTTGCAAAATTTTCCCTGAAAGGTCTTGAATTTGAACAAATACTTGTTGAGAAGATTCAAGAGAGAATTGAACATTCAACTCATCATCAGTTGGGTTTGGATAAAGAACTAAGTTTTGAATTAATTCATTCTCTGTGATACCAACTACAAGATTGTCGGAAGGTGAACCTTCATAAATATTAATATTGTCAATGTACATGTTGTTTCCTCCACCAGCTTCAAATTCAAATTTGAAACGGAAATTGTTTACCCAATATTGACTTGTGATGTTTGTCATGTGTACCGTCGTCCCATCTGCTTCTGAAGTAGGTGTAAAGGAAGAAGAAGAAACATCTGTGCTAAGTTGTTGACCGTGCAATGATTTTCTCAATCCCCACCCTTGACCACAATCGTTCGTAACAAATACTTTCAACCAATCATCGTCGATAGAAACTTTTCGTTTGTACGCATATCTAAAACTCAGTGTCATAGAACCAGAAACACTACTTAAATCTATAGGATTACTCACCAAAGCATCTTTTGGCCCAGGGGCTTGAGTGAAATTCATTATTTTAACGGACTTAGAACTATTCAGTCCTATCGAAGCGATTTCAAATCCGATACCACCATCATTGATAATTTCCCATTCTGTAATATTACTTAGTGTAGAATAAGATTCAAAGCCTTCTAAAAATGGAATCGATGTACCAGAAGGTAAAACGCGAATGTAACTTGTTTTGATTTCGTCGTCATTGTTTGTTCCATCTGTTGCTGTTAATTTTACTTGGTATAAACCAGGAGTGTTATAGGTAACCGTAGGGTTTTGAGCAGTTGATGAAGCTGGATTCCCTCCAGTAAACGTCCAAGTCCATCCATTCACAGCATTGTAAGATTCATCTGCAAAATTAACTTGCTCACCTGCACATATAGAAGTTCTGTCCGAAGAAAATTCGGCTTTACATAGGTAAGTGGTACCGTCAGCACCTGTAGCTGTTAGATTAGCCGCAGACATAACATTATTTCTACCACCGATACTCGATTGTAAAGCATTTCTCATTCGTGTGACTTGTCCTGGAGTATACATTTTAGAACAGTAAGAATAATCCATATAGTTTTCTACGTTTGCTAAAGGGCCACACGAGTTTTCTGTAAGATTACACGAAGTTACACCAATTGTATTAGGTGTATCTGTAACGCCATCATCGTCGCTACAGTTTGATGCAAGACCAGGGTTATTTGAATTACCCCAAGGATGAGCTAAGTTTAACCAGTGACCAACCTCATGTGTTAATGCTCTACTAGCTGTAACACTTGAAGTTCCAATTGAACCAACATAATTATGTAAAATCCAAATACCATTACCCATTGTATTACTTGTCCAACTGTTATTTGGTTTCGTAGTATAACCTGCTGCACCACCCGCATCAGCAACAATGAAAATGTTTAAGTATTCATCACCTGGCCAAGTTCCTTGATACACATCATTACCATTTATAATTGCATTCACTTGTGCCCCACCATTCGAACCGTCATTTGTTAGAATGTTTTGTGTTCTTGTTATACCAGAAAAACAAGTACCATCAGGAGCTATTGTTGCCATTCTAAGTTGAATGTCAGAATTGGTTGGCATACCTTGAAATGCAGCAACAACATTATTAGCATCTGCATTTTGTAAAGCGTAATCTCTATTTAAAATATTAAAAGCATCAATGATTTGTTCATCGCTAATGTTTGCAGTGCCATTATTATGAAGAACATGAAAAACAACAGGAATATATAAAATGGTTGCTTTTTCATTGTTTAAATTCAAAGCTTCATTTTGTCGAATTAACTCTTCTTCTTGAAATTGTTGTATAGCCTCAGGATGCGTAGCGATGTATTCAGCGTATTTTGTATGTTGCGAACAATATTCAACTTGTTCACCATCACGAGTGTTTGAATAATCGATATCATTTTTTGTTTGAGAAGTGGCAGAGAAAGCAAATAATGCAAACGCAACCATGGAGAGAAATGTTTTTTTCATAGTTTAATTTAAAATAAGTAATAAAATAGCATGATAAGTATTGCAATTTAGGTAAATAAAAAGACTTATTCAAATAAAATAGATGAACGGAGGGTTATTGCTGATTAAAGGTGTGTTTTATTTATTGAAATGCTAGAAGTTTCTCAAATCAACAAAAAATTCTTCTCGATAGGGAAGTTGCAATAGATTTAGAAGGCGATCGGCTGCTTCTTCTGTAGAGAATAATTCTCCATTTTTCTTTAGACTGACAAAATTTCTGTGAGAAGAAAAATCTTCCGGTTCAGCGGAACGAATTTCTTTTTGCATATCTGTATCTATAACACCTGGAGATACTACGTAAACTCGTGGAGTATGTCCGAGTTCTCTTTCTTCCAAAAAGAAATTCTCTGTTAACATGTTTAATGCAGCTTTCGAAGCACAATATGTTGACCAAGATGGAATTGATCTATTTGCTGCTCCAGAACTGATACTTACAAGTGTAAAATCGTTTTTGTTTTCAATTTTAGTATAAACTTTTGATAATATTTCAAAAGGAGCAACAGTGTTTATTTGGAGAACTTGTGATAAATCGTGCTCTTTTTTTGTGGAAATTCGATTAATTTCTCCGATAATTCCAGCATTGTTGATTAGGGTTACGGGCTCGTTGAATGTATCGAATTGAATTTTAGAGATTTCATCTGAAGAATTAAAATCGCAAGAGATAAAGCTAAAATTATCATTCAAAAAATTATGTTTTCGACCAATGCCAATAACTTTTTCACCTTTTTGAAGTAATTGCTCTACAATTGCCTTTCCCAGACCTCGAGAAACTCCTGTAACAATAAACATAATTAGAGTGATTGGTTAATCTCAATAAATCGTTCAACGCTTTTAGCCGCACCAAATACGACTAATGTGTCTTTTTCATTAATTACTGTATCACTTTTTGGAACACCAATAATATGTTGAACATCACAATCTTCTCCATTTCTTTTTTCACAGAATAAACGTTTGATTGTAATTAAAGTCATATCGTATTTATTTCTAAAGCCTACAGAATCAATTGTTCGACCAACACATCCTTTTGGTGCACGTATTTCTGCAATCTCATGGTCATCAGGTAAGGAAAAGAATGAAATAATATCTGGGTTTAGTAATCTTTCGCGAATAGCATCGGCAACTTCTTTTTCAGGTGTAAGAATTTCTGTGATACCAATTTTACCAAGAATTAATCGTTGATGGTCACCACTTGCTCGGGCAATTATTCTTTTCACACCTAAATCTAATAAATGAACACAAGTAAGAATGGTTGCTTCAAAATTTTCTCCAATGGAAACGACTACAGCATCCATTTCATCAATGTTTTGAGATTTCAACGCACGAAAATCTGTAGCATCTAATGTAACACCAAAAGCAACATCATCTTTAATGTTTTCAATTTTTTCCTCATTTGGGTCGAATGCAAATACTTGTGCGCCTTTGTCAGCTAAACGTCTTGCAATAGATGCTCCGTATTTCCCAACACCGATTACGGCAAACTTACTGTAATTCATAATTTCGTTATTTCATCAATTGATGGATTGCTAAAAATCTAGTCTTCTACAAATGTAATAAAAAATCAAAGGGATTTGAGTGATATTCTTTGAGAATAGTCATCTTCATTAGTTTTGTATTATTTTCAATATTTTTCTTTATTTTCTGACAACATTCTTATCTTTAAGCCCTTGTCAACTGAGATTAAATATAGCATCAATGATTTTCTTCAAGAAAGTACTCATTTTAATGTAAATGATGTACTTGTTCATGTTGAGAAAGATCGTAAAAGATTATTTTACTCGAATGAACTTTCTTTTGACTTGGATGATTTCCCTAAATCTATCATTCGTGAAGCAAAAAAGTTTATTAAAGAGGCCGGAGTAAATACTTTGTCCCGTTCTATTGGAACATTGGAGCATTTGTATGAGGGGAAAAATGTTTCTTCTCCAATTATCCTTCATTCTTTACATTTTGAGGTTGATAAAGTTAAAGGCAAATTAAATCTTTATTTAGAGGAAGACGATTGGTTTTTTAATCCTTTTCTGCATAATTATATTACGTCTTTTCTTGAAGTTGATGTTCCCATTTTTACAGAAAAAGAAGAATTGTTTACTTTTTTACAAAAAATTGGGTTGACTAAAGTGAATGAAGAATCTCATTTCATTGGAAATTTCCACCACCACCGGTTTCAGATTATTAAAGAATTAGAGGATTTAAAAAATTGCACTAATTTGAGTAACAATGTAAACATACTCCTTGGAAATAGTGAGGTTAAGAATGATAGCGTCATTCATTTTGGTGAAAACCGACTTTTACCTGCAGATGTTGACCACGAAAAAGTATTTGCAAAATTAAGTCAAGGAAATTGTGTTGTTCAAGGTCCTCCTGGAACGGGAAAATCACAAGTTTTAACGAACGTCTTAGCCAATAATTTACGTAATGATGCTACAACAATTGTTGTTTCGGAGAAAAGAGTTGCACTGGAAGTTATAGTAAAAAAGTTGAGTGATTTTAATTTAGATAAACTTTGTTTCATTGCAACGTCCGATAAATTAAGTCATTCTTTCTTACAAGAATTAAAAGCTACTTGGGATTATTTTGACGAACTTGAATTTGAAAATAAAATCAACTTAGGTCTTTCTAAACAGTATGAAGATCACCTTCAAATGACCTTAGATTTATTAAATCAAAAAGAATTGATTGGTGGTGTTTCGTTTTCTCATTTTAATGAAATTTCTAAGGAATTTAATTTGTGGAAAAAAGCACTCTATTCGAGTGAAACTCCGAGTATTTCAAACGGACTAAAAAATAGAGTTTTTATAGATGAAATTTATGATAAAAATTTGCAAAAAATTGTTGGATTTTTACGACATAATAATTATGAAAATGAAACTTTTCTTTCATCAGATTTAAAAGTAAAAAAGCTATTAAAATCCATTCGTAAAATTAATAGAGTTATTTCTATTTCTACTTTTGAAGAGTTGAGAGTGTCGATGAAGTTAGCTATAGATTGCCAAGTTTTGAGAATGAAAACTACAAGAATTATGCCTCCATTTTTAAACCAAATTCTCGACCTCAAAAACGTTTTTTAAGTCTTCGTAAAAAATATTTAACAAAGAAAAATGAGGTAGAGGATTTACAAAGAAATCAATCGCATTGGAAGATTTTTCCTTCTGAAATTGAAACGAAAAGTTTAATCATTGATTTTAAAAAAGGTGGATTTTTTAGAAAAAGAAAAACGCTTAAACGTTGGAAAGAAATTTCTACAATATCGAGTGAAAATGCCGTGTCAATTTTAGAAAAATATTCCAATGATTTACTTAAAAACAACGATTTCTCTAACTTATTAGTTGATTTTTGCGAAATTGGAATAGAAAACCCTGAATTTGAAGTAGAGTCTATTCATCAAACATTGATGCAGTTTAGTCAAGATAAATGGATGAAATTGTATGAGATTCCATTGGGTGAACGTCAAAATTTAACAGCATTGCATTATGAGTTAAATTCTTTATTTTCAGATTTGCGATCACTTTTTGATTTCGATGACGGTACAGATATTCTATCCTATTTAGAATCATTCATTTTACATTTTGAAGATTTATTGTTGCTCCGAAAAAAGATGAATTCTCCGGAGAATAATTTATTTAAGCTTTTGCGTTTTCAAGATGATTTTATATCATTTTTTGAAGTTACTTTGAAAAGTAATTGGGTGAAATTTAAAGAACGTTTTCCTTCATTCTCCAATTTTAAAATGTCTGCTTTAAAAGATAAAATTGATACAGTACTTCAACAAGAAAATGAAGAAAGTTTTTTACTTGCGAAAGAGATTGAATTTCGTGTGAAAAAACGCTTCGATAATTACGATTTATTGTTGCAAACACCCGCTCGAAAATTGACTGAAAATGAGAAGAAAAAAAAGGCTCTTCTTCGAAAGGGAAAATCAATTTTAATTAAAGAATTTAGCAAATCGAGAAGTCATCCTTCTTTGCGTGAATTATTCAATTCTGAAGCCCGAATTTGGATACAATTATTGAAACCAATTTGGTTAAGTAATCCAACCCAACTTTCGAAATGTTTTCCTCTAAACAAGAACCTATTTGACTTATCTATTTTTGATGAGGCTAGTCAAATTCCGTTGCGAAATGCTTTGGGTGCGATTCAACGAAGTCGACAAATTTTGATTGCGGGTGATGAGCATCAAATGGGGCCAAGTTCTTATTTCAAAAAAGGGGAGGAAGAAGTTGTAGACTTATTGCATCAAGCAAATTATCATTTTCCGAAGGTTAGTTTACAACATCATTATCGAAGTGCCCATCCTGATTTAATAGCTTTCTCAAATAAACATTTTTACAACAATAAATTGATGGTTTACCCTTCTTATCCTTCAAAGAAACCCTTGTATCATCATTTTGTTGAAAAAGGTGTTTTTTATGAAAGAAAGAATAGACTAGAAGCTCCAGCTATTGCAATTAACATTACTCATCATTTAAAATTAGGTGAGACTCTTGGTGTTGTAGCATTCTCCGAAGAGCAATTGAATTGTATTTGGAATGAATTGGAAGAAGCTACCCAACAAATTCTCTCTGACAAAATTGAGAACAATAAAGCGTTCTTTAAATCCTTGGAAAATGTGCAGGGAGATGAGTGCGACCATTTATTGATTAGCTTTGGTTATGGAAAGAATGATCGAGGTGAATTTCATTTGCGTTTTGGTCCAATGAATAATAATAATGGACGTACAAGATTAAATGTTTTATTGACAAGAGCAAAGAAATCAATCCATTTTCATTGCTCCGTTCGTTCTTCAGATTTTAAATTATCAGATAATGAGAATGTGCAATTAATAAAAAAATGGATTACTTTTTCTGAAAATTATGTACCAAATAAAAGTCTATCTTTTCCTTTTTATTTGTCTCCGATTCTCCGAGGGAATGAAGTAGAATTTGTCAATATTCACGAAAAAATTTCTACAGCTAAAGAATTAGTAACGCTTCATCACGTTTTAAAAAATAGAGGTTGGTCAACCGTTTACAGCTAAAAGGACCTCTTTTACTCAATTTTGGCAACATTTTTGGAAATATCCTGATAAAAAGACTAATTTTAAACAAACAACCATGAAATACATTTTACTCCCAATCGCAGCACTTCTATTTTTATTTTCTTGTTCAACGAGTAAAGAGGTAGCAGAAAATAGTACAGAGTTAACTTCACAAGAAATTGATAAACAAGCTCTTTTCTTGAAAGAAACTCAATTCCATAAATTAACAACGAAAGATTCTCTTTTTGCATCCATAAGTAAAGGTTTTTGTTTCGGAACTTGTCCCGTTTATACCATGAAAATCTATAAAAATGGTATGGTAACTTATGCTGGAACAAGAAATGTAGATTTAATTGGTGATTATACAACTCAAATCAGTTATGCTAAAATGTTGGAGTTTGTTGAGCAAGCGAAAATGATTCAATACATGGAATTGAACGATGTTTATGATAATGTTGGGGTAACAGACCTTCCTTCTACGACAACTTCAATTGTTTTGAATGGTAAAACGAAAACAGTTAAAAGAAGATATGATTATCCTAATTCAATTTTAACGTATGAGAAATTGTTCGATGAATTACTCAAAAGTGCTGATTGGAAAGCGGTGAATGTAAAAGAATAATATTCTTTCAATATATTAAAATGGACATCAAAAATTGATGTCCATTTTTTATTAAGAAATTTTTTATGTGCTAATGTGCATCCAACCAATTATCTGCAACCTCAATTTCAACATCTAACGGAACAACTAATTCTACAGCCGATTCCATTTCATTTTTAACCAAAGTTTTCAATGTTTCGATTTCATCTTTATGCACATCGAATACCAATTCATCATGTACTTGCAGAAGCATTTTTGATTTTAAATTTTGTTCTTTCATTGCACCGTGAACACCAATCATTGCGAGTTTGATAACATCAGCTGCTGAACCTTGAATTGGCGCATTGACTGCATTTCTTTCAGCAAAACCTCGTACAACAGCATTTGCAGAATTGATATCTTTCAAATAACGACGACGTTTCATGATGGTTTCCACATAACCTTTTTCACGGGCACTTTTCACCATACCGTCCATGTAATCTTTTATGGTTGGGTATTGCTCAAAATAACTATCGATGATTTGTTTGGCTTCTTTTCTTGAGATTCCTAAATTCTGAGCTAAACCAAAAGCCGATTGTCCATAAATAATCCCAAAATTGACTGCTTTTGCAGAGCTTCTCTCTTCTCGAGTCACATCCTCTAGGTTGACGTTAAACACTTTCGCAGCTGTAGCAGAATGAATATCGTGTCCATTTTTAAAGGCATCAATCATGTTTTTATCTTGACTTAATGCAGCAATAATTCTTAATTCTATCTGAGAATAATCCGCCGCCATTAGTTGAAAGTCTTTGCCACGAGAAATAAACGATTTTCTAATTTCTTTTCCTTTCTCCGAGCGAATAGGAATGTTTTGTAAATTAGGTTTATTCGAACTCAATCGACCGGTTGCTGCAACCGTTTGCATATAGCTTGTGTGAATTCTCCCATCCGTTTCATCCATTAAATCAGGCAATGGATCCACATAGGTATTCTTTAGTTTTCGCAATTGACGATATTCCAGAATCATTGGGATAATTACATGTTTATGCTTTAGTTTTTGAAGAATATCTTCACCTGTGGCATATTGACCTGTCTTTGTTTTCTTCGCTTTTGTAGAAAGTTCAAGATGATCAAAAAGTACATCACCCAATTGTTTTGGAGAATCAATATTAAAATCGATACCGGCTTCTCGCTTTATTTTTTGTTCTAGTTCGGCTAAAGTTTCTCCTAAATCAATCGAATATTTTTTCAATCCTTCATCATCAATGGTAATTCCTTCTTGCTCCATTGATTTTAATACATCTACCAAAGGCATTTCCATGTTGTAGAACAATTCTTTGAGGTGTTCTTTCTGAATTTGAGGTTCAAAAATTTCTTTCAATTGAAAAGTAATATCTGCATCTTCACAGGCGTAGTCCGAAATTTCTTCGGGTGTTAAATCCGACATTTTTTTCTGATTCTTTCCTTTCTTACCGATGAGTTCAACGATGGAAACGGGTTTGTAACTTAAAAAACGTTCAGCTAAAACATCCATTCCGTGTTTAGAATCTGGATTGATGAGGTAATGTGCAATCATTGTATCGAAAGTAGGTGCAGAAACTTCTATTCCGTATTGATTGATGATTTTCGTGTCAAATTTTAAATTGTGAGCTACTTTTTCGATGCTTTCTGACTCGAAGAATGGTTTAAACTCATTGAGAATACTTGTTGCATCTTCTCGATTATTTGGAATTGCAACATAAAATGCCTCTCGTTTCTTGAATGAGAATGAAACACCGACAATATTTGCATGAAGTGCGTTCAACCCATCGGTTTCTGTATCAAAACAAACCGATTTCTGCTTCAATAGTTTTTAGAGTAATTCGTTGCGTTCTTCAGGTGTTTTCACCAGATGATAATTCGGTTTTTCGGTAGCAATGGTTTTAAATTCTGCCGTTTCGGTTGGCGTTTGTTCTTCTACCAAAGATTGAGTTCCAAACAAATCCATTTGTCCTGATGGAGAAACGGAAGGTGTTTGAACAACGATCTCTTCTCCGATAACTCGTCGGGCAAGGTTACGAAATTCTAATTCTGTAAAAACCTCTTTGATTTTTTCTTTATCCGGTTCAGACATGGTTAAATTCTTCACATCTAAATCAACATCAATATCGAGAATAATGGTTGCCAATTTTTTAGACATCAATCCTTGCTCTGCGAAATTCTCTACATTTTCTTTCTGTTTTCCTTTGAGTTTGTCACTGTTTTCAATGATACCCTCGACAGAGCCGTATTCTTTCAATAATTTTGAAGCCGTTTTCGCTCCAATTCCTGGTATTCCGGGTATATTATCCGCTGCGTCTCCTTGCAATCCAAGTACATCAATGACTTGCATCACATTTTGTACATCAAATTTTTCTAGAATTTCAGGAATCCCCCAAACTTCTGCGGGTTTCCCTCCACGACCGGGTTTATACATGAAAATGTTTTCCGAGACCAGTTGACCAAAATCCTTATCTGGCGTCATCATGTAGGTAATAAAGCCTTCTTTCTCTGCTTTCTTTGCCAAACAACCGATTACATCATCTGCTTCGTAACCATTTACTTGAACAATTGGAATGTTAAATGCAGCGATAATGTCTTTGATGGGTTGAATCATTGTTAGAATTCCTTCCGGTGTTTCATCACGATGCGCTTTGTATTCTGGAAAATCTTCTTTTCGTGTCAATGAACCTCCCGGTGGGTCAAAAACAACAGCTATGTGTGACGGTTTTTCATTTTTTAGAATATCAATCAATGAATTTGTAAACCCAAATGCAGCAGAAGTATTTTGACCTTGAGAATTGATTCTCGGATTCTTTGCAAATGCAAAATAGGCGCGAAAAATCAATGCATAAGCATCAATTAAAAAAAGTTTTTTATCGTGTTGAGGAGTTATCATCTGTATTATTAAATTTTGAGTTGTAATAATACGGATTTTTTAGAATTTTTGTTCAATGAAAAAGGAAAATAGCTCCAACATTTTTTATTTTATAAATTAGTTTTTATATCAATGATAGAATCATTTTGATAAATAATAAAATTCCCAACATATTTTTTATTCTTTGAGAATTGAAAATAACCAATATCAGATTTGAATCTTTTTAAATATTTTCTTGTTTTTTTTTCTTGATAATAATCCGAATCAATTGCGAATAATGGTAGTTCAATGTTTTGTGCTGTTGTCTCTGAATAGCGATAATAACTAGTCATAATTAGGTAGAGTTTGAAATTGTGACTTATTGCATACTGATTAATTAAATCTAAAGGTTTACAGGTGTCATTATCACAACCATTGGTAAAAATATAAACGATAGATTTTTTTTTAAATCGTTAATCAATTGAATTCCATTTATTTCATAAATGTGTTTTTTTGACGGTTATCAAAAGAGGAAAGGTTTGATATATTTATTTTATCTTCTTCAGAAAGTTGAGCGTAATTATTTGTATTAATAATTTGTACTACATATGAGTTAGTAAATAATAAAAGAAGAATTAAGTGCTTTTTCTTAAGAAAACTAATGTGAACAATGTGATTGGAGTTCGAGTTACTTATCGATGTAAACCTAAAAAAATAAAACTGAATATCAAAGGTTTGTTTTAATGTAACCGTAGTTTTTGTTGCGTATTTATACGGTGTTTTTAATAAAAAAGGGGTTATGAAAACAACAAGAACATTGGTTGGTCGGACAAGGAAAATGAGTCCCAAAGTAATTCCTAATTTGATGTAGAAAGCAAGGTTGTTTTTTCTCAGTATGATTAGAAATTGTTTTACGAAAATAATGTTTTAAAAATTAAAGATAATTTTTCATTCTCAATTTTTCATTTTTCATTTTTCGTTCTCAATTTCTCAATTAAAATGTATCTTTATCCCAACAAAGAATAAAAACATGTACAATAATATTATTTCAGAACAAAAAGGGCAGATTGAATACATAACAATCAACCGTCCGAAGCAAATGAATGCTTTAAATAAAGAAACCATTGAAGAGTTGCATAACGCTTTTAAGTCCGCGGATGAGAAAAGTGATGTTGGTGTAATTATTTTGACAGGTTCAGGAGATAAAGCATTTGTTGCAGGAGCAGACATCAAAGAATTTGCTGATTTCACTATCGCTCAAGGTGGAGAATTAGCGATGAAGGGACAGGAGATTTTATTATCTTTTATGGAGAATTTATCAACACCCATTATTGCAGCGGTAAACGGTTTTGCTCTTGGTGGCGGATTAGAATTAGCCATGGCTTCTCATATTCGAGTGGCTTCAACAAATGCTCGAATGGGATTGCCAGAAGTTTCTTTGGGAGTTATTCCAGGTTACGGTGGGACACAACGTTTAGCACAATTGGTCGGTCGTGGTAAAGCCAATGAAATGGTTTTTACAGCAGGAATGATTAAAGCGGATGATGCACTCTCTTGGGGGTTAGTGAATCACGTAGTTGAACCAGATGAATTGATTGCAAAAGCGGAGGACATCGCTGGGAGAATCCTTAAAAATTCAGGTTCTGCAATTCGTTCTGCGATAAAAGCCATCAATGCAAACTATACAGATGGTGTAAATGGTTTTGATGTTGAAATTGAAGAATTCGGAAAATGTTTCGGAACAGATGATTTCAAAGAAGGAACAACGGCTTTTATGGAGAAAAGAAAAGCAAATTTTAGAAAATAAAAACTAAAAATTTTAAAATCTATCTTGTTAGAAGATGGTCGTTTTAACATTTTTAGAATAAATGAGTTTTTCGAAGCATGAACTCAGTACCTTGATTTTGAAGAGATGAATTCAAACTAAAATGTGCTAACATTAGAGCTAGCCGATAGGATCCGCGAAAATGTCACATTATAGGAAGAATGAGGAAAGAAAAAATCACAGTGCGAAAAGCAGTTTTTTTTGTAACTTTTTTTTCTGCTTTGGCAAAAAAAGTTAAAATATTAAATGATTAATAATAAAAAGTGAGTTCTATCAAGAAATTAGTCGGGCAGACAGCCATTTATGGGTTACCAACAATTGTTGGTCGACTGCTCAATTATTTTCTAGTTCCACTTTATACCGCCATTCTTCCGGCAGCAAAGTATGGAGTAGTTTCTGAATTGTATGCTTGGGTCGACTTTTTGATTGTCTTGTTGACTTTTGGAATGGAAACCGCTTTTTTTAAGTTCTTACACGACAAAGAAGACAAGAAAATGGTTTTTCAGAATAGTTTTTTAACTGTTTTGGGGTTCAATGGATTTTTCCTCATTCTCCTTCTTCTTTTTAACCAATCGATTGCTGATGCAATGTTGTATTCTGATCATCCTGAGTACATTGTTCTTCTCGGAATTATCGTTGCAATTGATGCGTCGGCCTCTTTGCCGATGGCGAAATTAAGAGCGGAGAATAAAGCGAAAAAATTCTCTATTATTCACTTTACAGCCATAGCGGT
>JAJRQQ010000018.1 GCA_024280155.1 Bacteroidota bacterium | reverse complement strand
TTCGTATTTGCCCCGTTCTATGTCGAGTGTTATTTCTTGACACGTTTTCATACCCATTTGTTTTTAAGACAGTCACGAAGTAAAAGTTTCGTTCTGTGTATAATTACCCAAAGATTTGACGAAGTAATGTCAAAATCATTACAAATTTGTTCACTATCTTTTTCTTCTAAATATTTTGAAGCGACAATTCCTCTCCATTTCTCAGGAAGTGTGTCCAAACAATCTTGCAACTCTGTTAATGTTTCTTCTTGTGTTATTTCATCCACAAAGTTTGCGATATTACTGTTTTCTTGCTTATTTAGAATCCAATGTTTATCTGGGTCATCTTGGTCGAAAAAACTTGAAATTGGGTCAACATATCTCGTTTCAGCCTTTCTCCAATGGTCAATAATTTTTCGGTTTAGAATACTCGTCAACCAAGTTCTTAATTTACTTCGGTGTTCAAAAGTATCTAACTTTGTAAGGGCAGAAATCAACGTATCTTGAACTAAATCTTTCGCTAAATCAATATCCCTAATTTTAGACATTGCAAAAGACAAGAGATAATCACTGTTATCTTCTACAAGTTTAGTTTGGTCAATATGAATGCTCTTGCTCAAATTATTTCAGAATAAATTTCTTCTTAAACCATTTCAAGAACGTAAATAAAAGTAACAATATTGAGGCGAAACTGAAAGTTCTACCTAAAACATCCCCATATAAAGTATAAAAAGTAAGTTCATTGTTCAGATTTACATCTGCTTTTATCACATCTTCTACCCACCAATCTGTTTGTTGGGAAATTTCCCCTCTTTGATTCACAAAACAACTGGTTCCTGTATTTGCTGACCGAGCAATACTTCTTCGATTTTCAATTGCACGTAGAGATGCAAAACTATTGTGTTGCTTATACCCAGGAGTATCTCCCCACCAACCATCGTTTGTGATAATACAAATAATTTCTGCGCCTTTTCGACATTCTTCAGCAACCCATTCTCCATATATCGATTCATAACAAACAACTGGTGCAAAGGTGAAACTTTCTGTTTTAAAAACTTGTGCAGATTCTTCAATTCCTAAAGTTCCTGAAATTCCACCGTTATTGATTGATAATTCTTCTAGGAATGGAAACCAATTAGAAAAAGGAATCACTTCTACTCCTGGAACTAATTTCGATTTATGAATAAATTCTACATCATCATTCTTTGTGATAAACATTGAAGTATTGTAACTTTCATAGAATGTACCATCTTCAAGTGGACGAGATGCACGAGAATTTTTGTTCGTGAAATTACGATAAGTGGATGCTCCGATGTATATGGGAGTATTCAATAATTTCTCTTTTTTATTCTCTGCTAGGAAGTGATAAAAGGGCATTCTATAAATTTCCGCTTCATTAAAAGTTTGGCTAATTGCCGTTTCTGGGGCTAAGATTAATTGAGTATTCTTGGTAACTAAAGAATCGGCTAATCGAACCATTGTATTCATTTGTCGCTCGAAACTACCTGCAGAGAATTTATCATTGTACGGGTCAATATTAGGTTGAATCGCAACCACTTCAATTGTCTTTCCTTTTTCTTCATAATTATAAAAAGTAAACAATGAAATCGAAATAGGAATGAGCACCAATAAAACAGCACTCCAAACAATTGGTGTTTGAATTCTCCAAGATTCTTTTTTTAAATAGACATTCTGAACCGCTCTAAAAAATAGAAGATTGATTATTAATATCCACAAAGTTCCCCCTAAAATCCCTGAATATTCATACCATTGCACCCAAGAAGGTGTGATAGAAAATGTATTCCCCAGATTTAACCAAGTCCATGACATTTCCCAATTGAGGTGGAAATATTCGAAGCCAATCCAGAAAAACAACAAAGACAGATATCCTTCTTTTTCTCCGATGTGTTTTTTAGCCAAATGAAATGCATAGAAAGTTGTTGCCATTAATAAAGCATTTAGAATCACGGCTAATGCTCCCCCATTCACGTCTGCTTTCAAAACCCACCATGTTGAACCTGCATTGTAAATAAAAAAGGTCAAGTATGCATGAAGAAAGACTTTCCCTGATCGATATTTTTTCTTCGAAATATAACTTTCTACAAATAACAATGGCACCCAAGCAATGAAAACCAAAGGAGTTAAACTCCCCGAGAATGGAAAAGAAATCACCATCAATAAACCTGCAATAATGCTGAGCAGGTAGCGCTGTTTTTTAGATAAATTTATCACGGACTAAAAGTAATAAAAAAGAGGGATAGTTTTACAACCATCCCTCTTTCTCTGTTTTGTTTTATTTCTTATTCGAAAATAATCGTCATTTCTACTCGTCTATTTTTCTGACGACCTTCTGCTGTATTGTTGTCAGCGATTGGATCTGCTTCACCGAAGTAAAGAACAGATAAACGACTTGCATCAACACCTTTCGAAGATAAATACTTCTTCACTGCATTTGCACGTTTTTTCGAAAGAATCAAATTACTCTGTGCAGAACCTGTGTTATCAGTGTGACCTGCAATTTGCAATTTCCATTCTGGTTTTTTAACAAGAACTTCAGCAAGAGCGTCTAGTGACTCAAAAGATTCGTTCTTAATCACATCTTTTCCTGACTTAAATTCTAAGTTATCAAATGCTGTTTTCAAGATTTCTTGAACCTCTGCCTCAATCACTGGGCAACCTTGGTTTTCAACTGGACCTGGAGTATTTGGACAAGCATCATCTTTGTCTAACACACCATCACCATCCGTATCAATATAAGGACAACCTTGGTTTTCAACTGGTCCTGGGTTATTTGGACAAGCATCATCTTTGTCGAGGATTCCATCACCATCTGTATCAGGCCAAGGACAACCATTGTTTTCTTCTGGTCCGAATACTTCTGGACAACCGTCTAAGAAATCGAAGATACCATCACCATCTGTATCAGGGCAACCATCGTAAATTGCTGGTCCTGAATCATTCGGACAAGCATCTTTGCTATCGATAATTCCATCATTATCCGTATCAGGACAACCGTTGTATTTTTTCAACCCCCATGTATCAGGACAATCATCTTTAGGATCGATAATACTATCATGATCTCTATCTGGACAACCTTGGAAGATTGTATCACCGTATAAGTTTGGACAAGCATCATCTTTATCTGGAATACCATCACCATCTGTATCAGGACAACCTCTAAACGCCCAAACACCTGGAACTACAAGACATTCATCTTTTTCATCAGATACTTTATCACCATCAATATCACTTGGATGCGTGTAAAGAATTGGAATTCTTAAACCTGCATAAAATTCTGTACCTCTCACTTTTCCTGAAGCAAAGATTGTTCTAAAATCTGTCATACCAATTGTCAAAGGACCTAAACGAGTTGCTAAACCGGCTTTGAAGCCAGAATAATTATTGATAGACATTGGCACAGAAAGTCCAAACCACGCATAATCAAAACTAGGTGTTAATGAAACTTGATTTGCAACTCTAACACGGTGTGCTTTCTTTCTATTTTGAAGATTAATCATTCCTGTTGCATTCACATAGAACCATTTCCAAATGTGATAATCTACTTGTAAACTCAAAGCAGTTGGAGTCCCCATAAAGAAAGTGCCATCATCATCTGTTGAACTCCAATCTGGATCATTCACAACTAAAGAATCAATAATTTTATCTAAACTATCTAAACTATTGGCTCCGTCAAAAACGCGTAGGTTAAAAATATTATTTGTATTAACAGAGAAATCTTGACTCAAAGATCCTTTGTCAAATTTAGCTCCACCGATATCAAGGATAGAAACACCTGCACGTAATTTGTATTTCTCTTTATCTCTACGCCAGATGTTTGTTTCACCATCCATGTCGTATTTATATTCTTTCCATTCAGGTCTCCATTCGTAAACAAAACCTAAATCTAAACCCCAACCGTATTTTGAAGCTGCTTTTGTACTTGGGTCATCCCCATTTAACACACCAGTAGAGTGACCATAGGAGAAATCACCGTTTAAAGCTTGCGCAGAATCTTTGTTCAGTAAGTTATAACTAAAATTATCAGAATTAAAATAAGCAGCAGCATAACCAGAAATCCATTTAGCTTTCCCACCTGCTTTCATAAAGTGCTCACCATCGTCTTTAATAACTTGCGAATAAACAAAACCATATTCTGCCCAAGTCATGTGATTGGCATGAACCAAATCTTCGTTAAAACTTTGATTCCACAATAAAGAGTAATCTAATCCTTTATCAGCAAGGTAAGCCAGTGTTGGATCAACATCATCGATGTTTGTAACAGATCTAACTTTAAAAGAAAGACCAACCGCAACTTTCGGATTGATGTGAAACATAAAATTCAGTACATCTAATTGCATGTTATTGTAAATACCATACGGTTTTGAACGCGTGTAATCTAATGAATCTATATAACGTTCTTGGAAAGTTGAATCAGGATCCATCCAATCGTTGTGAGAACTATTATACCCCGATGCTGCATCATCTGGACGAAAAGATTTGATCCACCACTTTGGCATATCTCTCGTGTCAAATTTTGTTATATTTTGATAGAAGTTAAAATTTGTTCCGACAAGCGTCATGTCAAATTTATAGCGACCATCAACGAAACTTGCTGGTTGAAGGTCTATCCCCATTGCTCCTGCATAGTTACTGCTCGCCGTCCCTAGGTAAGATTGTGCATTACTGCTGAACGCAGAAAAAAGTGCACCTACAATTAATAATTTACTGAATAATTTCATTAGCACGTAGTTTATTTTTAGTAATAATATTGAACGATAAATTGGTCTATCACTGTAGTCAACCTCGTTTTGTTCATATACGATTGAAGTTCCACTTTGGTTTGTCCTTCAATAGATTTTTTAATCAATTCACCATTCGTTGAATACAAATATACATTATTCTCTAAACCATCGAGTATTGCTACGATAGTTTTTCCTTGAGAAGAGGTTAAAATATCAACGTACTCTATTTCGTTGAAAGGTAATTTCACTGTTCCAAACAACAATCCTTCACTGTTAAACAATTGAATTTCATTCCCAACGCGAACAATAACAATTGGATTTTTTGAATTTTGCTTAGCATTTAGAACTTCTCCATTCTTCAATGCTGAAAACTTATATTTCACACCTTTCTGATCTATTTTAATTAAAAAGTCGTCCTCAATTCCGAATTGGATTAATTCATTAGGTATTTTTGCTGTTATCATTTGAGTTGGTAGATTAAATTCTCGGTGTGACCTAAATTTCTCTAGACTGAACATTTCAAAGAATTGATCATTGGAGAAACCTGCAAACAATTTATTCTGACTTGCCCAAACATCAATTCTTTTGGTAACTGCTTGTTGACTTTTAAATACATTTAACTCTCGTCCTTCGCCATCGAATAAGTTTACTTTACCATCATTTGTGGCTATGATAAAATAACTTTTTCCTTTCCATCGGTAGAATTTCACCTCGTTAGTTGCTTCATTATTAAGCGAAATAGGAAAACCAGAAGAGTATTCTCCTTTTCTATTAATTAAATGGATTTTACTTTCAGTATTGATTAACATGAATAATTCTTTATTACTGTACAAGTCAATCACCTGAATTCCTCCTAAACATTTTTCGTTCAATGCTTTTTTCCATTTCATTTCACCATCTTGCAAAAAGGTAATTTCATTTTCTTTACTTAAAACTGCAATTTCACCGTCCTTTTTCAAAGCAATAAAATCTAATATATCAAAGTTGCAATTTACTGATTGGGTTTCCTTTTTTTCAACTTCTGCGATTAAAGTTGCTCCTTCAAATTGCGTTTGCATGATGTATTTTTGAAAAACAGAACGAGAATAATTCGAGTCATTTGAAACAAATCGCTCCGAGACACTTTTGGGCAACCTCCCATACACATGTTCAACAACTGTAGAATTTAATGCAATTGTTTTCCCTAACTTATAATCAGCAATTAACTGATCACAAACTTGTTCAGATTCTGATATCACAACAAAATCAGCTAAATATTTCACGAAATATTCATTTTTCTCTTTGCTAGGAAGTTTTGATGTTAGAGGAATAGAAAATTTATATTCACCTTGTGACTGTATCAAATCGTTCAATACCAAAACAGGATCTTGTCCACCGATATAATCCGAAATAATTGCCTTTTTTCCTTTATAAATTAATTCAACAAAACCATCTTGCATCCATTTCGACATTGGACCATTCGCAAATACGGAATCTTGCGAAGCAAAATAATCTCTTTCGTAAAAATGGTAACTCGTAAAGTTCTGAGACACCACAGGTGCAAACAAAACCTCATCCTTTATTTTTTCCCTTGTAAAATAGATTCGTCGATGGTTTTGAAACGAATGACTTCTCCTTCTTCTGTATCTTCTGCCATAAAATAAAGATCAGCGACAGATTTAACTTTGTTGTTTTCGGTAATTTCTATAACAGAAGCACTCGACTTTTTATCAAAATAAATTTCTAATCCTGAAAGTTTATCTCTTTTAAATTCTCCCTGAGAAACGTAAAGATTGGTTTTGAAAAACTCACCTTCAATTTCTCCAATTTTGAATCCAGATCCATTGAATGAGATTTCGTTAGAAGAAAAAAGGGATTTGATATTCTCTTGCGTCCAATTATCATTTCTTTTCAATAAAATTTGAGAACGTTTGAAACTGATGAACGCAGTTTCATACTCTTTTAAATTAAAACCTTTAATCTGGCTATAAAAAGGGGAACTTTGGAAATCATATACCAAATCAAAACGAACTTCTTCAGGCCGGTTAACAACCAATACCTTCCCGTCTTCATAAGAGAAAATTTGAGTTTCTGAAAAATTACTTTTTACATTAAGAATATCCAAACCGACGTAACCAATCCAAGATAAACTAGCTATTACAATCAATCCTAAAAAAAAACGTCCTATCATTTTAATACTTTCATCAAAAATAGTGAGAAAAAAGAGTCAGAAACGCAACTTCTCAAATATTAATACACATGGAAATGTTGACTATGACTCACTCTTTTTTCTCACACTTCTTATTTAGAAGCAAACTAAATTAAACATTAACGAAGTTAACAAACACTAACTTTTACAATAAAGGTTTATATTTGTAACATATATAATTGCATATAAAAGAGAATTATTCTTCACAAAAAACAATCATAAAAATTAATCATGAAAAAATTATTTCTAATATCCACTTTTTTCTTAGCAACAATTACTTCTTGTACATCAGACAAACTTGTTGAAAAAAATGACAACACCAATGAAAAACTCACAGAAGTTGATTTACAACAAGGAGAAAAAATATTCAATGAAGTTTGTACAAAATGTCACCGTACTTCACGTCCTTCGAACAAAGAAGAAAGGATGTCTATGCTTGCCCCACCAATAATGGGTGTGATGTTTCATGTAAATGATGGAGTCAAAGCTTCTTCAGAAGAGAAAAAACAAAAAGTAATTGACTTCATTGTGGATTACGCACATTATCCATCTGCAGAAAAATCATTCTGTGAAAAAGGGGCTATCAAACGCTTTGGAGTAATGCCTAGTCAAAAGGAAAACATCACAAAAGAGGACCTTATTCTTGTTGCGAATTACCTGTACGGTAAATACCCTTCAAAAAACATCAACCATGATGAGTTAAAGAAAGACTTGGAGGAGTAGCTTTATTTCTCTAAGATGGCTTGAATATTTGGTTTGAAATACATTTTTGATTTCATCACTTTTCCATCTTCACGGTAAATAGGTTGACCATTCTCGTCTAATTTTGACATGTTTGAACGTTGAATTTCCGTAAAAACTTCTTCGATTTTATCTTGCATCCCATGTTTCAAAATCGTTCCACAAAGAATGTACAACATATCTCCGAGCGCATCGGCAACTTCAACTAAATCGCCATTTTTTGCTGCCTCTAAATATTCTTCATTTTCTTCCGCCATTAAACGGTGACGTAGTTCTATATCATTGGGTGATAAATCTGTCGTAGGAGAATAATTGTTTTCAATTTTAAAAGAATTATGAAATTTTTCTACGGCCTGAATCGTTTCTTGTAATGTCATTGCTGTTCAATTTTTGATAACAAAGATGCTTTAATTTTAATTATTCTGAAAGAAAAATCATTTTTTAAAACACAATTCCCATAGAAATCGCCAAAGATTGCCTCGAAGCAGTAACATAGTCAAATCCAATCGACCTTGCGACAGTATTTAAATATTCGACTCCAACACTAAGACGCTTAAATCTATATCTCACTGAAGCAATTCCAGTCACTCCATTATCAACTGCAATAATGGGATAAAAAACCGGCATAAAATAATCCTCTCCAATATCATCTATAAAAATAGCTGTCCCTATTTTTAAACCAAACTCTAAAGCTTGTGTTTTATTTAACTTATACACACTTGTATAACCTACAAAAGGTGTTGGAGAGAAAATACCGACACCATTCCCAACAATCCCATCTGCTCGTAGTCCGATAGAGATGCCATGTGTATATTTAAAAAAAGAAGACCTGAAATAAAAACGTGCTCCAAACTCAAGACCAAAAGACGTTGTATTACCTGTATTCTTTTTGAGAATAGAACCTGAATTATGCTCTTGCCAATGAGCATAACCTCCACCAATGTTCAATCCTAAATAAACACCATTTTTATCTAAAACAAAATAATCACCGTAGCGTTTTATTTTAGAATGAGATAGAACTTTCATCGGCATGCCATCAGGACGATATGCATAGATATCTTTTTTTAGAATGTTCTTTTTGTAAACTTTCCCATTGATTACTTCATAGTATCGAATAATAGACCTATCTTCACTAATAATAGCAACCTTCTTTTCTTTAGATAGTTTAGTAATGATCACATCGTTGTAGAGTGTATCCTGAGAAAAAAGGCACCAAGGAATCAAGATTGTAATGAATAGACTCAATATTTTCATGTGTACAAAATATGATTTTTTTTTTATTTCAAGAATAGCAGACAATTAATTACCTTTATCCCATGAAATTAAGATCAGAGATTAAGCATCAGTTAAAGAAGTATCTAAAATTTTACAAAATAAAAAATAGATGTAGCGATGAAATAAAAACCAATCAACAGGAATTAGTTAAACAGTATCAAAAACAACTTAGAGATAACAATCTCCCTGATATTCAAAAAACAGGTTTTAAATTATTTTCTCAATTTGAAGAAGACGGGATACTACTTTATCTTTTTTCCTTAATTGGTTTTACAAATAAAACATTTATTGAATTTGGTTCTGATGATGGTATAAACAGTAATTCTGCTAACTTATATTACAACCACGATTTTACTGGTTTATTTATGGACGGAAATAAAAAAGCCATTGAGCGTGGTAGATATTTCTTTCGTAAACATCCAAACTCTATCAACATTCAACCTATTTTTAAAGAAACGATGATCAAAGTAGACAATATCAATTCTCTGATAAAAGACGCAGGTCTTGAAGGGGAAATTGGTTTACTTTCAATTGATATTGACGGAAATGACTACTGGATTTGGAAAGCAATAGACATCGTTTCTCCTCAAGTTGTGATTATTGAAACGCATAATGAGTTTGGTTTGAATGACATTATCGTTCCTTATGACCCAGATTACTTTTATCCTGGAAAGCACCCAACTTACCATGGAGCTTCTCCTGTTGCAATGAACAAACTTGCAAAGAAGAGAGGTTACCGTTTAGTTGCTGCAAATGAACTGGGTTTTAATTTCATTTTTTTACGAAACGATTTACTTCAAGATGAAATTAAAGAAGTTTCCGTGGAATCACTTTTGCAACACCCTTCCAATATCGAATGCCAAGCTCGATTTAAAGAAGTCGAGAACTGGGAATATGTTACCGAAGATTAAACCTTTTTCTTCTTTCCTGCGATGAAATCTTTCAAGTAGAAAGGTTCCCAATAAGCAACATCCTCAAATTGTTTTGCTTTAAACTTTTCAAAAGCTATCTGAACCTGCCCTTTAGCAGAAGACAGAATTGAAGAGTCAATTGTACAATTTTTCTCTTTCCAAATCTCTTTTCATTTCTCGGCTCCATCTCCAAAACAAACAAACGGTGTATATTCTTCGTAAGAATCTTCATCAATAATATCTGCAGAAATTTCTTTCAACGGTTCAAAATCCTTATCCAAGAATAAATTATAGACTTCCATTCTTCGCGCATCAATAACTGCACATAAATTCTGATTCGTGTATTTTTCTTTCGCAATTACTGACAGAGAAGTTAAGGCGTCAATTGCAATCAAAGGGATATCTAATGCGTAGCATAAACTTTTAGCTGTTGCAGCACCAATTCTTAAACCTGTATAAGATCCGGGACCAGAAGTAACTGAAACGGCATCTATTTGTTTCAACTCAAGTCCTTCTTTACTTATCACTTCTTCAATAAAAAGATTCAAGTTTTCTCCATGAGAATAACCATCCTCCTGAGTTTCTTTTAATTGAATTAATTGACCGTCTTTTGATAATGCAACCGAACAAACCTTTGTTGCTGTTTCTATGTGAAGAATTGTACTCATTTTTCAACCTCTAATTTAAAACCAATTCCGTGTACATTTGTTATTTTTATTCTTTTATCTTCTTTCAAATATTTTCTCAATTTAGTGATAAAAACATCTAACGAACGACCAACAAAATAATCATCTTGTCCCCAAACGGCTGTCAAAATAATTTCTCTTGGCGACACTTGATTAATGAACTTGCGAAGAATAGTTAAAATTTTCGCTTCTTTTTTTGTCAATACTTTTTCAAAATTTTTGTGCGATAATTTAAAATTCAGTGTATCAAAAAGGTACTCTCCAATTTCAATTACGTCCTCTTTCTCCTCTTTTTGAATACTCACTCTCCTCAACAAAGCTGAAACTCGAAGTTGCAACTCTTCTACATTGAAAGGTTTTGTAAGATAATCGTCTCCACCTGCTTTGAACCCTGCAATTTTATCTTCATCGTTTGATTTTGCGGTAAGAAATAAGATCGGAATTTGAGTATTAACTGATCGGATATCTTTTGCAAGCGAGAAACCATCTTTAATTGGCATCATCACATCGAGAATACACAAATGGAAATCTTCTTCATTAAATCTTTTAAATCCATCTGCCCCATCAATGCAAAGTGTAACATCATAACCATCAGATTTCAATTGATCTGAAATAATATAACCTAAACTTGCATCATCCTCAACCAATAATATTTTAATTTTCATTTCTTTCGATTTAATGAAGTACTAAATTATAAAATTAACGGTGTTAAACGAAAAAAGCCCCAAGAAAAACTTCTCAGGGCTTATAAAATAATTTATTCAGTTACAATTCCATTTCGATTTGTATTCTAGATAAGAAACCATCAGCTTTTCCAACAGTTTTCAAAATTCCAACATCAAATTGTACTTTTAAGTTATGATTAAAGACATACTTCGAAACACCAAGTGTATATTGCATTACATCTCCAACACTTTTACTTGCATTGTAGTCAGAATTATAATCTATTACAGTGTATCGTCCAGTAACCTCCCAATTCTTTTTAAATAGATAACCTCCCATTACATTCAAAGAAACGCCCTCAAGCACGTAATCCCCTGTAGGAGTTCCATCCATTTTCCTTGCAATTGGAGAAGTTGCATCTCTGTGAGCAAATTCTGACATTAAAGACCAACCTTTATATTTCAACATTAAATCTGCAAATAAAGTTGTGATGTTTGTTGTATAGTAACCCAGCGGACTATCATTATGCATGAAACTTCCCATTTGACCTCTTGTTTTAGCTGCCCTATCATTGTAATCTCCTCCAAAAGCGATAACTAATTTTAGTTTTTCTTGTCTTTTTAAACAAGACCCTTTGTAGTCATCTTTTCCTTTACTGTCAAACTCACCGAACGGTAAAATTTCCACTCTTCCAGTATAACTAAATCCACCAATATTGTTGATTGTAATCCCTCTACCTTCACCTTGACTTAGAGCAAACATTTCTTTCATCGTGAATTTCTCTTTATTACCACCAATGCTCCACTTGTGATGAAGTTGAACCCCCATATCACGGTCAATATTAAAATTGCTATTCAGTAAAGAACGGTCAACCAGTTGAAGGCTAGACGAAGATATTACACGCTCTCTATTTCCCGGTAATTTCGTTTGACCAGCCCATAATTCAAATCCTTTGTAGAAATTCCATTTTAAAACAGCATCAAATACAAGACCTGGTGCATTTTTAGTTTCTGAATTAATCGCAAAAGTACCGACATCTCTAGACGATTGTCCTAACTCGAACTTATATTTCAACTTAGGTGTATAAACGAATCCTCCAAATTTTAAACGAGCACGACGAATCATAAAATTAGAATATTGTCCATTTACCCCTGCGTTTGGATCAACATTAAAACCATAAACATATAAAGATTGAAAACGTAGTGTCATTTTAGTGCTCCATGAACCATCTTCAGCTGTATAATTAATAATTCCTGAGCCAAAAGAGCGTTTTGACTTTGTAGTTTTTTCTATTTTAACTTTTACAATTTCTTCTTGCCCTTGTGCAAAACTCGATACTGCAAGAAATAAAATTAATGTACTACCTATTATTCTTTTCATTTGTTTTTATTTGTTTTTATATTAGCATTTATTAAAAAGTTGGGGCAAAGATGCGATGAATTAACATATGCCTAACATTAAACATGTACTCTTAACATAATCTTAATACAATTAGAATTTGATAACATTTCCTTAACATTGAAAATAACAAGAAATCCAAATCATAAGAATACTTTCGCAGAGTAAAACAAAAAACAAAAACGAATGTTTCAGAAAATTCACATTTTAGTCGCAATTCAATTCATCTTTTCATCTTTCCTATTTGGTGGAGATACAGATAGTAATTTTGAATTCAAACCAGAACACATTATTAATGTCCACGCAAAAGCTGGTGAAGAAAGTGCTAAGATTACTTGGTCTTTAGATTATGACGCTTACCAAGAATTAAAAGACAGAGGTGATAAATTGATCATTACTTACAACACTAAAATTGGTAAAAAAAGAGCTAAAAAACACATTGAAGGTGGTGAATGGATGTACACTGAGCCATTAGACATCGACCAAACAAGTTATACTTTAAAAGAATTAACTGGACATGAAACCTATTATGTAAAGGTTGGTTTCGCGCCAAATGGAGACGTTGAGCATGCTAAATCCGACAAATCAAAAATGATTTGGTCGAAAGAAGCGAAAGTTAAAACAAAACGTGGATGGGGAGTTGCTAAATTATTAATTCTAATTGGTGCTTTAGGATTCTTTATCTATGGAATGAAACTAATGAGTGAAGGATTACAGCAAGCGTCTGGAAATAAACTTCGTGCAATGTTAGGCTCTATTACATCAAACCGAGTAAAAGGTGTTTTAACTGGATTTCGAATCACTTCTATCGTACAATCTTCATCTGTCACAACAGTAATGACGGTGAGTTTTGTAAACGCAGGATTAATGTCATTAAGACAATCTGCAGGAGTGATGATGGGAGCAAACATCGGAACAACAATCACAGGGTGGTTAGTGTTACTTTTAGGATTTAAAGTAAGTATTTCGAGTTATGCTTATATGATTATTGCATTAGCTGCACCATTATTATTTATCCAAAAAGGGAAAGCGAGAGCGTGGGCAAGTGCAATTTTTGGATTCTGTATCTTGTTTATCGGTCTTGATGTATTGAAACACTCTGTTCCTGCATTAGACGCTGGTTCAGAAATTGTTCAATTTTTTATTAACTTCAAAGATGTTTGGTACGGACCAGTAATGTTTGTATTATTGGGAGCATTAGTTACGATTGTCATTCAATCCTCTTCTGCTGCAATGGCTTTAACTTTAGCCATGGTTTCTACAGGAACAATTCCTTTTGAAGTTGCTTGTGCGATGGTATTAGGTGAGAATATTGGTACAACAATCACAGCAGAAATTGCCTCTACGATTGCAAATGTACATGCGAAAAGATCTGCGAGAATTCATTCTATGTTCAACATCATTGGGGTAACATGGATGCTCTTGGTATTTCCAATCTTTCTTAAAGGGTTATCTTTAATTGTAACTGGAGATCCATATACAGACACTGCTGTCGCTGGAACAACGATTGCTTTATTCCACACATCATTTAACTTCCTTAATGTATTATTAATGATTTGGTTTGTACCTCAATTGGTGAGTTTAGCAGAAAGAACTGTTAAATCAAAAGGAGAATCTGATGAAGAATTCAAATTAGATTTTATTAATGGTCCACTCGGCTCTACTGCTGAATTATGTATTCTAGAAGCAAAGAAAGAAGTTGCGAAATTTGGTAAAATCACTTCTAAAATGAATGTTTTTGTAGAAACATATATCAATTCTTCCGATAAAAAAGAGAAATACAAAATGCTCACTAAATTGGAGAAATATGAGGAAATTACAGATAAAGTTGAAGTCGAAATTGCAGATTACTTAGGGAAAACTGCTCGATTAGAAATGAGTATTGAAGCTTCTACAAGAATGAGAGGTATGTTAAATATCACTACTGATTTAGAACGAATTGGAGATATTTTCTATCAAATTTCTAAAACGTTAGAGAAAAAGGATGGTGATAAAATTTACTTTACTCCAGAGCAACGAAATGGTTTAAATAAAATGATTGAAGTAGTTGGAGAATCTTTTGAGATTATGAATTTCAACCTAAATTCAGAGTATGGGACAATTTCTTTGGAGAAGGCAATTGCAAAAGAAAAAGAACTCAACCACCTTCGTGATATATTACGTGAAGAACACCTCACATCTATTGGTGAAGGTAACAACATGAAGAATGCATTAATTTACAGTAACATCTTCTCTTCTTTAGAAAAAGTAGGTGATCACATCATCAATGTTTCTGAACACGTAGCTGATAAAAACATTGATTAATAATTAACTCAATTATTAAAAAGGTCATCCAATGGATGACCTTTTTTTATGCTTTAAAAACCAATAAAATAAAAAAAAGCTTCACGGACTGTGAAGCTTTTTGAAGTCTGGCGGAGAATGAGGGATTCGAACCCCCGGTACCTTGCGGTACGCTGGTTTTCAAGACCAGTGCATTCGACCACTCTGCCAATTCTCCGCGCCAAAAGTACTGATACTTTTATGAATGGCAATGCTTTTTTTAATATTTTTTCAACTTATTTTTAATGAAAATTACTGACATCAGATAATCAACCGATTAAGTATGTATTAAAACAGAATAATCAATAGCTCTTAACTAATTACTATAAACGGTTCACTTTTTGTACTTTTGTTTTAAACCTATTTTAAATGAAAAATATATCTTTTTTATTCTTTCTCGTACTGTTTTCATTCCCGAGTGCTGCTTCTGATTTAAGAGCATATCTCGATAGTAAGCAATTTTATGCACCAGGACAGGGGAATTACATCGAATTCCACATTGAATTTATCGGACCTTCATTAAAATATATAGGAAAAGATGGTGGGCTTATCGGAGAAGTTGCGATTAAGATGAGTATTCTAAAAAATGGAGAGAGTGTACAGACAGATGCTTACCGGTTATCATCTCCTTTTATGAAAGACAGTATCATATCTGATTTCTACGACATTAAACGCTTTGCTTTAGACCCAGGAGAATATCAATTCAACATTGAGTTGCTCGATTTAAACAATGACCAAGAACCTCTTAAGGCAACCCAAAACATTCTTATCGAGGATTTATCATCTTCTATCTCAATTTCTGACATCGTAATTGCTGAATTCGCATCGAAAGGTGATGGCTCATCTGTTTTTTACAAATCTGGTTACGATATTATTCCACGACTCGTGACTTTTTATCCAAAAGAATTAACAATTATCCCTGCCTACTTCGAGATTTATAATTCAAACAAATTGGAAGATTCCATTTTTGCGATAAAACAGACCATTACAAACGCTCTTACTAGTGAAATTCTTCAAGACTTTACTGAATTCACAAAATTAAATACGGCAGAAGTCGTTCCTTATTTTAAAAAAATAGATATCTCAAATGTAACTTCAGGGAAATACATTCTCAGTTTTACGATTATCAACAAGAATATGATCCAATTGTCCTCTCAATCATACGACTTTGATCGCTCAAATGACATTGATTACTCTTACCTTGCTGAGGAGCTTGTTCTTGACCCTGCTTTTCAAGAATCAATAACAGATGATAGTATTGGTTTCTATTTAGAAAGTTTAATTCCAATTTCAAAAGCAAATGAAATTAGAAACATTGTTAAACTAAGTAAACTAAGAAATGCTGCAAACGCACGTAAATATATCCAACTGTATTGGGCGAACACAGCTCCACAAAACACTTATGAAGCTTGGATAAAATACAAACACCAGGTTCAAAGAGTTCAACGATCCTATTCGAATACATTTCAAAACGGGTACGAAACAGACAGAGGGAGAGTCTACTTACAGTACGGCCCCCCAACTCATATCAACCGAAATGAAAATTCTTCTACAGAACTCCCCTACGAAATATGGCAGTACAACAGAATCGGTGTTTACAACAATCGACGGTTTGTTTTCTATAACCCAGAACTTACCAATAACAATTACAAACTCCTCCATTCTGACATGGTTGGAGAGATACAAAATACCAATTGGCAAGCTGAATTATCAAGAAGAAATGGACAAAATAATGACCAATTTGGAGGGAGTAGTCAGGAAATGTACAATGAGTAACATTTTAAGTTTCAGAATTCGTGTCTCGTAATTTTTAATTCATTAGTTTTATCATTGTGAAAAATATTGCCGTTGTCATTTTAAATTGGAATGGAGAAAAATTGCTCCAAGAGTTTTTACCTAAGGTAATTACTTATTCTGGTGATGCTCGAGTTATTGTTGCAGACAATGCTTCAACTGACCAATCCATCGAAGTCATTCGTAAAGATTTTCCAACAGTTGAAATTATTCAGAACGAAAGTAATGGCGGTTTTGCGAAAGGATATAATGATGCTTTAAAAAAAGTTGATGCAGAATTTTATGTTTTACTGAACAGTGATGTAGAAGTAACAGAAAATTGGTTGATTCCTCTGGCTAAAGCAATGGGAAACCCTGAAACAGCAGGTTGTCAACCAAAGGTGTTATCTTACCATCAACGAGATCATTTTGAACATGCCGGTGCATCTGGTGGTTTTATTGATAAAAACTATTTCCCATTTTGTCGTGGTAGAATAATGGATTCTTTTGAAAAAGATAAAGGTCAATATGATGGTGAAATTGATATTTTTTGGGCAACAGGAGCTTGTCTAATGATTCGGGCAGATGTATTTCAGAAAGCCAATGGTTTCGATGAAGACTTCTTTGCACACATGGAAGAAATTGATTTGTGCTGGAGAATAAAAAAATGGGGCTATAATTTTAAAGCAATTCCTAGTTCAACGGTTTATCATGTCGGTGGTGGTACTCTCCCCTATTCTTCGCCTAAAAAAGTTTATTATAACTTCAGGAATAACCTTGTGATGCTTCTAAAAAATCATGAAGGATACTGGGCACCTAAATTATATTATAGAATGTTATTGGATGGCGTTGCTGCTGCGGTATTCTTATTCAAAGGACAATTCAAAGCGTTTGGTGCAGTTTTCAAAGCCCACATGTACCTTCATGGACATACACGATATACTCTTAAAAAAAGGAGAGAAATTCAAAAAAATACTACGAAATATAATTCTTCTGGATTTTACCGAGGAAATATTCTCTGGGCATACTTTTTTAAAGGAATAAAAAAATCAGAGAAGTTAAACCAACGATTATTTGATTAAAAAAATCCACTAATATTTCCAATTTTCAGCTGCTTTATTTATTTCAAATTCTTCACTTGTATTATTCTCTTTCGATTTATAGACAATATCTCTATACCAAAAAGAATCTTGTTTGATTTTCGCTTTCTTATATTCTAAAGACCCTATTGGAAATGTTTCGAAAACTGAAGGAGCTTTGAGTATCTTTTGATCTTTTAAAACTTCAAAAGAAAACAGAGATAAAAATTCAGTTGATTTAACCTCTTTCAGTCTAAGAAAAAAACTTACATCATCTTTAAAAACTAAATCTTTTCCGCTTACGGAATAGAATTCACTGAATCGAGATGCTTTATTGAGAAGAATTAATCCACTATTCGACTTATGGAGAATATCTAGTAGCTCTTTTATATAACCTCCCCCATGTTTTGCTCCATCAAGTATAAATAATCGTTCATTGTCTGTTGGAGCACTTATCCCAAGATAAAATGTGTTGTCCCAATTTTCAAAATCGAGTATCAATGATTCTCCTGGTTTACTGTGTTCTTTAATTTTATTCTTAAAAAGAATCGTTTCTAAATCCTCTAATCTCGGAACAGCTTCAATCTTATGAAAACCTTCCAATCTCAACTCTTTCAGTGCAGTTTGCATACTGTACGAGAAATTGAATACTTTTTCTATTGGAATTTTCATCCAAACATAAGACAAGGGCAATAAAGTGAATAACACAAAACCTAAATAGTATTTTCCCCATTTTTTCTGAATCAAAAAATCATACAAAAGAGCAGTAAAAGGGATTGACAATAGAATTAAAGATTGTGTAAATCGGTGTTGATTTAATAAAGTTCCATTGAATGACTTATAAATAAAGAAGATAAAAAACACAAAAAATGGAATTGACCAAATCAACGTGTTTGTTGAAAATTTCTTTGATTTTATTTTTTTATCACAAGTATCACAGAAGGAATAACGAGTAAGGGAGAAAAAATTAGAAACCACGAAATTGGAAAGAAAATGATTCTTTTAACCTTATCAACTGCTGTAATATCATCATTTACTCCCTCCATGCCAATATTCCAATCATACGCACCTGTTAACCCTGAAAAGAAATCTCCATTTTCTATAAAATTACCAATCATCCAAAAAGCTGGAAAAATCATTGCAAAAAACCAGAAATATATCAGTAATTTGTATTTATTTCTCGAAAAATAAATCAATGTTAATAGAGCAATCATTAACCAACCTTCGTATCGAAAACCGGCTCCAATTGTCATAAATATTCCGCCGTAAACAGCAAGTTTCCAGTTATTATCTTTAATCGATTTTGAGGCTAAATTCATACCCCATGCAACGAAAAACAAGAACGGTATTCCTGATAATGCAAAATAAGTATTTCTAAAAATAATGGGAGACAAAATGTATAGACATGCAACAAACCAAGCACCTTTTTCACTAAATTCTCTTTCTGTGAATTTAAAAACAGGGATTACCGTTAAAGAAACCAAGAGAATATTTAATAGAATCGGACCGTATAAATGTTCTCCCGTCAGTAGTATACCTAAAACATTGTAATAATGATGAATTGGCAACCAAATACCATGAGTTATAAACTCTGGAGAATCAATAAAACGTTCAGCTATTAATATACGGGATGTTGCATCAGCATCTATAGATTGAGAAAAAAATAAAAAAATCAGATGAATAAACAGACTAAGAAAGACTAAAATATTACTGTTTTTTTTATCAAAAATCATAACAAAATTATTTTCTTTAAAACTCTTTTATTATTATTTTTGATAAACTCAACATAATAAACACCTCTTTTGTAGGGAGATAAGTCAATCCCATTTAGACTAACATCAAATTCAACATCTAAAACACGACCCAAATTATCAAAAACTTTTATACTAAAATCATTATTTACATTAAAATAAACAATGTGATTAGATGAAGGATTGGGATATAAAAGAATAGTTTCTTCATTTGAATTTTCTATTTCTAGTTCTTTCTTAGTTGGTTTATAGTCTACATTTGGATCGACAGTAGCACAATTATTTTTCAAACCAAAAATAAAATGATTATCAAATACATTATAAGAATTATCAATTCCATAACCAACATAGAAAATATATTCATCATTAGAAACTAATTGGGTATTAACACCATATGAATGAGAAAAATTCAAATTAAAAAATTTATAATCCCAAGAAGAAGAAGAAGAAGGACTCTTACTCAGTTTTATAATATTATTATCTATTGAAGAATACAATAAAGTGTATGAATAGTTGGCGAGTTTATTTAACACTATTGATGAACCTTCCTTAACTCTAGGCGCGTTAGGAGCAACCCAATAAAACAACCAAGAATTATTATAATAAATAAAACAAATAATTCGACCATCTTCTCTAACGTAGTAAAAACCATTGTCAATTTCCCTCAATTTAGAGGAAGAATTAATAAAATTATAGGTTGATCCTATACTAATTACTTCAGAGTTTGAGCTTACTAACTCAAATTTTTGAAATGCCGTATTAGAAATACAATAAATCAGTGACGAAAAAGATTCTGAAATAGTAAATGAACCAGTTCCGCTCCAGCAGTCAGGCAAACTGAAATCCAAATAACTCCACACCCAATTACCTTGAAGTAACTCTTGACTTTTAATTTTATTATCTCTACCAATATAATAAACAATACCATCTTTATAATGTACTTCAGAATCAACTCTCGCTTTAGAATCAACATCCAAACTTAAAGGCTCCCATTGCCAAGTATTTGAACTATAATCATAATAAATATGATTCAAAAAACCATTATATGAAACATAAAATATATCTGAATCAATAACCTCAAGACCAACCGAGATCTGAAAAGAGTTAAAGGTATAATTTAACATTTTAGGGGCTTGTATACACAAAGGATTAGAAACCCAACTTCCAGTCTGAACATCTTTATATTTATGATAAATTACACCATCTGCTCTTGTGTAAAATATTTTATTATTTTGCAGTTTAATTTCAGTAAAAATCTGAACATCATCATCATTATAAAATGTTGGCGCAATTCTTTCTATATCATAACCACAATCTACAAGTTCAATCACGAAAGCAATATCACCATACTTAGACAAACTAAATTCATTAGGTAAATTGAGTAAAATCGTTTTCGTATTTGTTGAAACAGAATAATCAACTCCAACATTATCACCTGTTTCTGTGTCATACCACAATACTTTATAAAGACCTAAGTTGGGTAGATTATTCAACTTAAGTTGCTTCACCTGAGAACTTCTTATAGGCATAAGAGAAATATCAAAATCAATTAAATAATCAACAGTGGTACCATTAGAATAATCAATTAAATTATTTATAGTAAAAGATTCATCTTGAATCCAACCATAAAGTTTTGATTTCACATTATCCTGCATATAAAAAGACCTTAAACCATCATTACTAATGGGATTAATCGTTTTATATAAAAAATTTTCTCCATCGTCGATTAAATTTATAAATTCACGAATACCTTTCAATTGCTTAAAATAATTTGTTGATTCCATAGTCGGAGAATTTCTTTTAATCAACATATCATAACTCCAATAAAATAAGGGACCAGACCCCATAAACAAAGTACTCCATAAGTCAGAATGATAGTTCAAAGCAACAGAATCAAAACCAGGATACAAGTGAGGTTGCATAAAGCATTGCCCTTCTCCAATTGTTATAGGTACGTTAGTTAAACTACGATAATTATTAACACTTGACTTATAGACATCATAACTTAATTGATTAGGGTTACTAATAGGGTCTGTATACCTATGAACTGAAGAGAAATCTACAGTATTAATAACATTTATCATAAAAGGGGTGGGGGAATCTCCACCTCCACCAAACGAAGTAGTAATGGCTCGTTGATTTATATCGTATCCTTTAATTAAAGAATACATATCATGGTGCCAATTTATAACGTTATAATCATTAGTACTAATACCATTTGGTAAAAGGAAATCTAATTCATTAAAGAACTCCCAAGATTGAATAGAGGTTGAATAGCCCCATCTGTCGATCACATACTTGAAAAAGTTTTCTTGTTGTCTTAAAGCAGTAATATTACTAAAAAAATCAACAGGATTAACACAAGACCCTCCATTAACAACATTATAAGAGTTATAGTTTGACCAAAAAGAATAACCATTTATATCGTTTGTATTAAAATTATTAGCTGAAAAAAAACAAACTTGTAACTTAACATTATAATACTCTGCTAACATCAAAATCCTGTCAAAAACGTAAGAATCTTCCAAAGAAAATTTTTCAAAAAAAATGTTATTTCTAAAATCCTGCACACCTACAAGTGACATCGACCCACAAAAATTGACCCATATTCTAGCAAAATTCCCTCCATTATCATGTAGCCTCTTGAACATTAAATCATAAAAGTTTACTTTTGGTCCATTTTGTGACCATGGGGGATATACATTAACATTAATACCAACAGGTTTGAATATTTCACCATTATTAAAAGTGAACTGTTCATTAACCATTTTAACAAAACCTTTGTTTTGTGAAGAAAAACAATTGAAACTTCCACTTTCTAAAAAAAGATTAAGATTTTCATTAGGTAAAATAACTCGTATACTATAATTAAAAACTCCGGTAACAGTTGGGGAATATCTAAATTTCCATACAAAATTATTTGTAGAAAAGAGTTGCTGGTTAGATAAGAAAGGCCATTTGTTGTGGTGATTATTAATATCATCTACAATAACATAATCCTCATAATAAAAGGCATTAATAGTGTCAATATCACCGTTAGGTCTTGTTATATTTATTTGAACAATTATTTCATTTTTATCAAATGGATTTTTATTATTAATTAATTGTGCCTCACTCAAACTTAATGATTGAAAATTGAATGTATGTTCGTATTTTGAATACATTGGTACATTTTGACTAAATCCGTTAAAGCTAAAGGTAATTAATATTAATATTGAGAATAATTTAACCATTTATCTGTTTTTTTTGTAAAAATAATAAAAATATTCTTTTTTCACAATCTCATCCACACATTTCATTCCATCAATAGCGGCAGAAATAATACCTCCTGCATAACCTGCACCCTCTGCACAAGGATACAATCCTTTTACATCTGGATGCTGCAAATCTTTTCCTCTTGGAACTTGTATCGGAGAAGATGTTCTTGATTCTGGCGCATGAATAACCGCTTCATTTGTCATAAAATCTTTCATTTTTTCACCAAAAGACAAAAAGGCTTCTTTTAAATTATCTGAAATAATCTTTGGTAATACTTCATTCAAATCTAGAGAAGTCATTCCTGGTTGGTAAGAACTTATTGGTAGATCTTTCGATTGTTTTCCTTCAATAAAATCCAACAATCTTTGTGCAGGGACTTTTTGTTCTTTTCCAGCCATTTCCCAGCATTTTTGCTCCACTTCTTTCTGAAAATTCAAACAAGCAAACGGACTTTTATCTTCTAAATCATCGGGAGATATACTGACTACAATTCCTGAATTCGCAAAAGGATTATTTCTTTTCGAAGGAGACCAACCATTTGTTACTACTTCGCCTTCAGCCGTTGCACATGGTGCAACAATTCCTCCTGGACACATACAAAAAGAATACACTCCTCGACCATTCACTTGGGTTACCAAACTATAAGATGCCGGTGGAATAAAATCATCATTCACTCGTCCGTGGTATTGAATTTTATCGATCAATTCTTGTGGATGCTCAATTCTTACTCCAAGAGCAAAAGATTTCGCATTCAACTGCCAACCTTTTTTATGAATTAAATCAAAAATATCTCGAGCAGAATGCCCAGTTGCTAGAATTACATTCTCAAAGTTTCTTTTTTCCTTGCCGTTTATCTCTAGTCCTGTGATTTTACCATTCTCTGAAAAGAAATCGGTAATTTTAGACTCAAAATGAACCTCGCCACCATTTTCAAGAATGGCTTCTCGCATGGCTACAATAATTTGGGGCAACTTATTGGTTCCGATATGAGGGTGAGCATCTACGAGGATATCATCTTCTGCTCCGAATTGAACAAACCACTCCAATGTACGTTGCACATCTCCTCTTTTTTTCGAGCGAGTATATAACTTACCATCAGAATAAGTTCCTGCTCCACCTTCTCCAATACAATAATTTGATTCTGGATTAACGATAGACTCTTTATTGAGAATAGCTAAATCTCTTCTTCTAGAACGAACATCTTTTCCTCGTTCGAAAATGATTGGTTTTAAACCCAACTCAAGTGCTCTCAATGCTGCAAACATTCCCGCAGGACCGAAACCAACAATTCCAACTTCGCCATTCAATTCATTCTTGGGTTGAAAACTTTCATTAATTTTAGGCAAGTCCTCTCCTTATGTCCCTACATTGAAAGTACAATTCATCTTTATTTTACGTTGACGTGCATCAAGAGAGCGTTTTCGCCATTGAAATGTAAAATCATTTGATTTTAATTTTAATTCTTTTCGAATTTTAAGCTTTAAAAACGCATCGTCTTTTGCTTGTTCAGGTGTTACCTGAAATTGAATTGTTGTTATCATTATCCTTCAAAGATGATTGAAAACCACCATGTTTTATTGTATAATTTATCAATCGGGCTTGCGATGAATGTATTTTCTGGAACAAAAGAATTTCTAAAACTTTGAGAATATTTCACTTCCATTCCAAATTTGAAATAAGGGGCAAAAAATTCGACACCTATCCCTAATTGTCCTTGATAATCGTATTTACGAATTTTTATAAATGGATCATTAAAATCCTGACTTGCATCCTCTTGAGATTGTAAATCAATGGAATATTGCGCACCAACTAAAACGTAAGCTGCAAAATTATTCACTCTTAATGTTCGAAATTGAAACATCAATGGAAAATCAATGTTGGTTGAGTTTATTCGTTCTTCATTAAACTCTGGACCATTTGTCATGAGCGTATCAAATTGATAATTTAAAACTCTTTCTTGAAAAGAAAGCGTTGGAATCAATCGTAATCGCACTACTGGTGTTCCTAATTTTAAGGTTGTAACAATGCCAACTTGGCCACCAGGTGAAGATCTTGCTGTTAAAGATTTCAAGCCATAATCACTGTAAGCGTTAACTTTCTGGTAAACCGTAAAATTAGAAGTATTAGCACCTAGCATAAACCCAAAATGGATTGTTTTTTCATCAAATCGTCTATAATTTTTCGGTTTTTCTCGCTGGCTGAAAGCAGAGAAAGCAAACAAGATAAATACGACGGAAATAAATTTCATAGATGCAGAACGTTAATATTACTAGCTTATTGTTATTTTACTCCTGAATAAATTGTTGCTATTCCACCAGATACACGAATCGCTTTCACGTTTTTGTATCCAACTTTAGACATGATATCCATAAATTCTTGCCCTTCTGGAAATGCTTCAACTGATTCGGGCAAATACGCATACGCTCTTTTATCTTTCGAAATTGTTTTTCCTAAAAAAGGAATAATTCTTTTAGAATACAGACCAAAAACTTGTTTTACTGGAAAGCTTTTTGGTTTTGAAAACTCTAAAATTACGGCTTTTCCATCATTCTTGAGAATACGCAACATATCACCAAGACCTTTTTCAAGATTCTCATAGTTCCGAACACCAAACCCAACCGTAAAAGCATCAAACGAAGCATCTTCGAAAGGTAATTTTTCAGAATCTCCCAATTTCATTTTGATGATGTTGTCGACCCCTTTCTTTTTCATTTTCTCAATTCCTACATCAAGCATTCCTTGAGAAATATCAACACCAACCACTTCTGTTGGGTTCAATTTCAATGCTGCTAGAGCAAAATCCCCAGTTCCTGTAGCAATATCTAAAATTCTTTTCGGCTGTACTTCTCCAAGAATTTTAATCGCTTTTTTTCTCCATAATTTATCAATCCCCATTGAAAGGAAGTGATTCAAAAAATCATATTTTTTCGAGATATTGTTAAACATTTCTGCAACTTCTTCTTTCTTCGAAGTCTCTTTCTTATTGTATGGTTTTACCACTTTTGATTTTTCCATTCTCTTAACCGACCATTGTATGGCCTTCTGGGTATTTATAATTTCTACTAATAACTTTCTTACCGACAAGGTATGCCAATGTTAACGTTCCTACACGACCAATAAACATGGCTATGATGAGTATAATCTTTCCTCCAACACTTAAATCAGCAGTTAACCCGGTAGATAGCCCTACTGTACTTGCTGCGGAGACATGTTCAAAGACAATGTCCATAAAATCATACTGCCCTGAAGCGATTAGATCTTGTTCTGTAATTACTAAGGCAAAAGTTCCGAACACATTTCCTATCACAAAAAACAAGAAAATAGCATAGGCTTTCAAAATAGTATCGTTCGTGATCGTTCGCTTGAATAATTCGGTATGTTTTCTTCCTTTTACTGTTGAAATTAATGATGCCCACATGATTGCAAAAGTAGATGTTCGAATACCACCTCCGGCAGAACCAGAAGATGCACCAATAAACATGAGAAATAAGAAAACAATCATTACAGGAAGAGTTAAAGCTGAAGTATCGACTACATTAAACCCTGCATTCCTCGTTGTCATTGATTCAAACAATGCTTTTATTACAGCATCCGTGACGCTTCCATCACTCAATCCATTATTCCATTCAAAGATGATAAATACCAGTGCTCCAAAGAACAATAACCCAAGGGTAAAGTAAAGGGAAATTTTTGTTCCAAACTCAATGGTTTTCCATGGTTTTCTCATTCTTTCTCTTAAACGTTTAATTTCAAACAAATCAAACATGTATATCATACCAAAACCACCGAAGAAAAATAAAATCATAATTACAGTATGCACAAATGTATTGTTGATTACATCTGGATGCATCATTCCTCCTTCTAGAATAGAAAGTCCTGCATTATTAAATCCTGAAACCCCATGAAAAACAGCTTGATAAAATCGATTTCCTGTATCTGCAAAAACTCCTTCATTTCCAAAACCAATAAACAATGCTACAATTCCTAATACCTCAATTGTTGTAGCCCATAGTACAATTTTTAAGAAGCATAGAATTTGCTTTAAGAATCGAATCTTTATTTACAAAATCCTCAATGACTTCATGGTATTTAATTCCCACACCAAATTTGGCAACAATTAACATCAATGCTCCAAAAGCAATTGTATTCAATCCACCAAGTTTTATTAAAATCAGGACAATCATTTGTCCTTTAAATGTAAAGTCAGAAGCTAAATCTACCGTAGAGAGCCCTGTAACACTCACGGAAGACATCGAAAGGAAAAGGGAGTCAATAAAACTCATTCCATTCTCATAGATTGACATTTCGGGCAACATTAAAAGTAAACCTCCTACCAAGGTCATCATTGCAATCGAAATTGTAAACAACCAACCGGGATGAATTTTCATCCAAGGTCTATAATTTCTTTGCTTAAAGATGCCGTTCAACATTAAAACGAAGATGAATATTTGAATAAAGACCATGGAAAAAGCTCCAAAATCTTTGAATCCAATGTAGATAAACAAGGGTTCAATAATCATCCTTCCGAAGAAATTATACGAAATCCCTTCAACCAAAAGAAGAAGAATTACAGATGCTTCAAACCAGTTGTCTTTAATAAATGTAGGAGGATGGAAATCAAAAAACAATTTCACAAAAAAACGAAAAATATAAAAGACAAAACTTGCTTCAAGAATTGAAAAACTAAACTCCTTTTGCTCTATTGTCAATTCATAGCCATAGTAATATACCAAGGTTGATAACGCAATCAATGAAACTATAATATTCAAAATTGTTAATCCCGCAAGAACCTTTTTTTTCTTATCGTAGATACGAATATTGATACTTTCTCGAATCTCTTTGATTGTCATTCTTCGATGATTTGTTTCACTTCATTCATCAATAATTCTTTATCAATTGGGATAACACCACTAAATTCACAAACCAATCCTCCAGACAGGTTTGCTATTTCTGCGACCAATTTCGGTGAAAGTCCTGCCGTTAAACAGAGTGTTGCAACAGAAATCACAGTATCTCCAGCTCCACTTACATCTGCTATATTACGAACATGTGCTGGCAAATAATGTTTGCCTGATGCGTCTTTAATGAAAACACCATGTTCAGAAAGTGTAACAAAGCTCATTTTATTGTTCAACCGTTCTTCCATCCGAAGAATAGCATCTTCAAAAGCTGTTGGATTTTTTTCGAAATCAAATTCTACATTCAACCCTTCTTTTAATTCTTTTAAATTTGGCTTAAATAGGGTGACATTTTTAAAAGCAAAGAAATTTTCTTTTTTGGGATCAACAGTAACAATAACATTCTTAGCATTTGCTAATTTTATCGTTTCTACAATCACACGTTCAGATAATAATCCTTTGTTATAATCTTCAATAATCAAAGCATCAACACCTTCATCGATTAATTTTTTCACACGAAGAATAATTGCATCTTCTTGGCTTTCAGAAATAAATCCTGTTTCTTCTTCATCAATTCGAAGCAGGTGTTGATTATTTCCAATAATCCTTGTTTTAATCGTCGTTTTTCGATTTCCATCGTTCACAATTCCTTCTGAAGAAAGACCTCGTTCTCTAAGTAAGTTATCAAACTTTTTCGCTCCATCATCTTCTCCAATAACAGCACAAAGAATCGGTGTTGCTCCTAGTTCCAGTAGATTTAACGCAACGTTTGCAGCCCCTCCTAAACGATCTTCACTTTTGCTCAATTCAATAATCGGCACCGGTGCTTCTGGACTAACTCGTGTGACCGTCCCTCTGAGGTATGCGTCAATCATCACATCACCGAGAACAATAATGCGTTTTTGAGAAAAAGAAGAGAATAGTGCTTCTACGTTCATTATTTTAGTTTTTCAAGTGCATTTTTCACACGCTTCATTGCTTCAGTCAAAGTTTCTTCTGATGCCGCATAAGAAATCCGAATACAGTCTTTATCTCCAAAAGCTTCCCCTGTAACTAAAGCAACATTGGCTTCATTTAAAAGATACATTGTCAATTCATTTCCATCTTTAATCACCGTACCGTTGAAAGATTTTCCATAAAATGAAGAAACATCCGGAAAAACATAAAATGCACCTTCTGGTACATTCACTTGAACTCCATCAATTTCTCGAAGTGCATTCAACACCAATTCTCTTCTACTTTTAAAAGCAGAAATCATATCTTTCAAAACAATAGGATCAGCATCTACAGCAGCTTTAGCCGCACGTTGACTGATTGAACTAGGAGCAGAAGTAAATTGTCCTTGTACCTTAGAACAAGCACTTGCAATTTGCTTACTCGCTCCAATATAACCTAACCTCCAACCTGTCATTGCCCAAGCTTTTGAAACACCGTTTACAGTAACTACTTGCTCATACACATCGTCAAACTCAGCTAAACTAGCTTTAGCATCTGTAAAGTTAATGTGCTCATATATTTCATCGCAAATTACGACAAGATTAGGGTGTTTTACTATAACATCGGCCAATGCACGTAACTCTTCTCGACTATAAACCGAACCTGTTGGATTGCAGGGAGTCGAGAAAATCATCATTTTTGTTCTAGGAGTTATGGATTGTTCTAATTGCTCTGGTGTAATTTTAAAATCACTTTCAATCCCAGCATTAACAATAACAGGTGTTCCTTCTGCAACTTTTACAATTTCAATGTAAGAAACCCAAAATGGAGCAGGAATTAAAACCTCATCACCATTATTCACAATACTCAGTACAACATTCGCAATCGACTGTTTTGCTCCTGTAGAAACTACAATCTGATCTTTATCGTATTTTAAATTATTATCTCTCAGGAATTTAGCAGAAATTGACTCCCTCAAATCATCGTAACCTGGGACAGGTGTGTAGGTTGTGTAATTGTCTACCAATGCTTGATTAGCAGCTTCTTTAATAAACTCAGGTGTATGAAAATCAGGTTCACCTAAACTTAAAGAAATTACATCAATTCCTTGTGCTTTTAACTCTCTACTCTTTCGAGACATTGCAATTGTTGCAGACTCTTCCATCGCATTTAAGCGATCTGATAATTGTATCATAATTATTGCTTCAGCTATTTTAAACAAATTTACAATAAAGTAAGAAAGTGCATACAAAAAAATCGTTTTTTTATTCTCATTCGCAAATCCTTTCTAGAATAACTAGAAAGTAAGTTAAGAAGAATTCAATGTGGAAAAAAAATAAAATAAATAGTCCTCGTAAACAGGATTTGAAGTAAATTGGATTATCAATGGAAAAAAAGAAATTAATCGATATGGAAAAACTCATCGCGAGTAAGAATGAAAAAGTCTTAAAATGGCTTCCTCGTTTTGTTATTCGCTACTTGAAACACATCCTTCATCAAAAGGACATCAATGAATTTATTGAAAAAAACAAAGACAAAGAAGGATTTGAATGGTGTGAGGCGGTAAAGAAATACTTAGACATTTCTTATACTGTAAAAAACATTGAAAACATTCCAAAAAATGGAAAAATCACTTTAGTTATGAATCATCCTCTCGGTGGGATGGATGCAATTATCCTTATTGACGCATTGAGAAAGCAACGACCCGATTTAAAATTTATCGTAAATGATTTATTAATGAACCTTGAAGCAATGCAACCGTTTTTCATGGGAATTGACAAGCACGGAAAGGACAAAAAATCATCCATTCGGCAAAAAGTAAAAACATTGTTCCAATCAGACAATGCTGTTTGTATTTTCCCTGCAGGAATGGTGAGCCGTAAGAAGAAAGGTATTGTTAAGGATTTACTTTGGAAAAAAACTTTCGTAACTTATTCCAAAGAATTTGACCGTACCATTATTCCGATTCATATCGATGGGGAATTATCCAATTTTTTCTATCGACTATCTAATTTTAGAGAATTCTTGGGAATTAAAGCAAATATTGAAATGCTATACTTATCCAACGAACTTTTCAAGCAACATGGGAAACACTTTCAATTTATTGTTGGTGAACCAATCTCCAAAGATTTTTTATTCTCCGAAAAAGATGACAAAAAATTATCTAAGAAAATTAAAGAAATAAATTACGAACTTCGAAATCAAATTTAAGATGGAAGAAATAATTGCACCTATTGATAAATCAATTTTATTAAAAGAATTGACAAAAGACCGTTTTTTACGAACCACACGCAAAGGAGGAAATGAAATTTACTGTATCAATCACCACAACGCTCCAAATGTACTCAAAGAAATTGGACGTTTAAGAGAGGTTACTTTCCGTGACTCTGGTGGCGGCACTGGTCTTTCGATTGATTTAGACGAATTTGACACCTCAGAACATTGCTACGACCAATTGATTGTTTGGTCACCCGAAGATCAAGAAATTATTGGAGGATATCGTTTTATTCTTTGCAAGAATGCAATGCTTGGAGATTCTATCAAGCTTTCAACCAGTCATTATTTTGAATTCTCTGATAAATTTATTAAAAATTACTTACCTAATACGATTGAGTTAGGTCGTTCGTGGGTACAACCTAATTTTCAACCAGCTGTTAATCCAAGAAAAGGATTATTTGCTCTAGATAATATTTGGGATGGTCTTGCTGCTGTTGTAATTAACAACCCATTGATTAAATTTTTCTTCGGAAAAGTTACAATGTACCCAAGTTACAACACAGAAGCTCGTGATTTCTTATTGCATTTCATGAAACATTATTTTCCTGACAATGAAAATTTAATCTCACCATACCATCCTTTGCAACAAAATTATGACCCCAAAGAATTCGACCAACTTCTAGCTGGTCTAGAATTTAAAGAGGGATATAAAGTGTTAAATTCTTTTGTTCGAGATCATGGTGAATTTATTCCACCATTAATGAGTATTTACATGAACTTATCATCTTCAATGAAGACTTTTGGGACAGCTGTGAATCATGAATTTGGGAATGTAGAAGAAACAGGAATACTGGTTTCACTAGAGGATATTTACGAAGAAAAGAAAGAAAGACACATGGTGTATTAAAATTATAGTAGCGTCAGGTCGCGACCTGACGCTACTATCGCAACCTGACGCTACTATCGCGACCTGACGCTACTTTTATTTTAATTTTTATTTATTTTTCTTCTTCTACCGGAAACAAAAATCTCGAAACAACTCCTGCAATCAACGCTCCAACAATTGGTGCAACGATAAACAACCACAGTTGCGACATTGCCCAATCACCTACAAAAATAGCTTGTGAGATACTTCTTGCAGGATTCACAGATGTATTTGTCACTGGAATACTGATTAAATGAATCAATGTTAAGGCTAAACCAATCGCTAAACCAGCAAATCCAGGCGATGCTTTTTTACTTGTTGCTCCTAAGATAATGATTAAGAAAAAGAAGGTCATCACAACTTCGGTGATTAATGCTGCGTTCAAATCATAACCAGATGGAGAATGTTCACCATATCCATTTGCGGCAAAGTTCCCTATTGCAGAACCGTTTCCTGTCACAATAAGATACAAAACACGTGCACCAGCGATACCACCAAGAATCTGCGCTCCACTGTAAGGCAATAATTCTTTTGCGTCAAAACGTCCGCCCATCCACAAACCGATTGAAACGGCAGGATTCAAATGAGCTCCTGAAATTGAACCAAGGGAATAAGCAATGGTCAAAACTGTTAAACCGAAAGCAAACGCAACTCCGATGTATCCAATTCCAACATCTGGTAAGCCTGCTGCTAACATTGCTGCTCCACAACCTCCTAGAACTAACCACATAGTTCCTATAAATTCTGCTACTAATTTTTTTGACATATTTTTTGTTTTAGTTTATTCTTGAAAGATATTTATTTTTTTTGAATATCCAATATTACCTCGATGCTTCTTCTGTTTTACTAGAATCACCAATCAATTCAAGCAACCCTTCCATTTCTTCTTTAGTGAATTCACGTAAACTTCCTTTCCTTAACCTTCCCACCTCAACGTTCATTATACGAACACGCTTCAACGTTCTGACTTCAAAGTCAAGATATTCGCACATTCTACGAATTTGACGATTTAAACCTTGTGTTAGGATAATGCGAAAAGAATAATCATCAATTCGCTCCACTTTGCATTTCTTCGTTACAGTTTCCAAAATCGGAATTCCATTGCTCATTTTTTTAAGAAACCAATCTGTTACTTTTTTATTGACACCCACGATGTATTCTTTTTCGTGGTTATTTCTCGAACGAAGAATCTTATTGACAATATCTCCATCATTGGTTAAGAAAATTAATCCTTCACTGGGTTTATCTAAACGACCAATAGGGAAAATTCGAAAAGGATAAGTAATATAACTGATGATATTGCCTTGAATGGAAGTGTCGGTTGTGCAAGTAATCCCTGTAGGTTTATTGAACACTAAATAGACCGTTTCATCTTTCTTTGTCACCACTTCTCCGTTGACAGAAATTTCATCTGCGTCCGTTACCTGAACGCCTAAGCCTACTGTTTCTCCATTCACTTTTACTCGACCTTCTTCTATCAATCTGTCTGCAGCTCTACGAGAACAATATCCCGTTTGAGCAATTGCTTTGTTTAATCTTTTGATTTCCATATTACAACAAAAGTAAGACTAATTCATTAAAAATTATCACTCTTCGAGAACAAGAAGTTTATAACTTTAGCAGTTACATTTGTTCATTATCAAAGAATAATGTATTTTTGACATATAATTTTTAAACAAACACTATGAAAAAACTATTACTTTTAGTTGCTGTAACTTTTATCAGCATTGCAACATTGAATGCTCAATGTACTCCTGACCCACAATACACGACTCCTGGTGTTTATCCAGATTCTGCAACAGGACTTTCTGATGCTTGTATAGGACAAGCTTATGACCAATTGGTTACTGTTATTGTACCGGTTGATACTTGTGTTTTTATTTTAGGCCCATTATTTCCATGTACAACAATTACAATTGATAGTGTTGTCATCACTAGCGTTACAGGTCTTCCTACAGGATTTACATATTCTCCTAACTCACCTCAAAACACAATTAGTCCTATAGACGGAGGTGCTTTTGAAGGAGGAACGACAGGCTGTCTTTCAATTGCTGGAAACCCAACGTCTGCGGACATTGGTGTCCACAACTTAACTATCATAACTGATTCATATGCAGGTGGTCAAACTTCACAAACTATTATTGATTATTATTCAATTGAAGTATTGGATTGTGCCTCTTCAGGAATCAACGAAAATGCTTTATCAAACATTGTAGCATTTCCTAATCCTACAGAAGATGTACTTACTTTGAACGGATTAAATGGTTCTACTGAATCTATCGCCATCTTAAACACAAACGGACAAGTAATGATGTCTTATTCTACTGTTCAAGCAACTCAATTTGACATGAATGTTTCTTCTTTAGAAAGTGGAATCTATTTCGTGAAAATTATCGAAAACAATGAATTAAGAACAATTCGTTTCGTGAAGAAATAAGAATTATCCCTTAGATTTTAAAAACCGGTTCAGAAATGGATCGGTTTTTTTATTTAAAAGGCTAGAGCATTTGAGTTTGTTGATTTTGAAAATCTTATTTTTCTTTTTTCACAAATTAATCACTTCAAATTATTATTTTTGAGTTCAAACAAAATATCAATGAAAAATTATACCTCATCCGTCGAAGAACGATTTATAAAATACGCAAAAATTGACACCACTGCTGATCCTAATTCTGAAAGTTTCCCTTCTTCATTGAAGCAGAAAGATTTAGCAAAAGGTTTGGTGCAAGAATTACTTGATTTAGGTATCAATGATGCTGAAATGGATGAATGGGGTTATGTTTTTGGTACATTAGAAAATAATACAGAAAATAAGAACTTGCCAACCATTTGCTTTTGTGCACACATGGATACGGCACCCGATTGTAGTGGGACAAATGTAAAACCTATTGTTCACAGAAATTACGATGGGAATCCTATTACTCTTCCAGACGATTCTACGCAAGTTATCACCACAGAAAAACATTCTTATTTAAAAGAAAGAATTGGTGACGATATCATTACTGCAAGTGGATTAACCTTACTTGGAGCAGATGATAAAGCAGGAATTGCAATCATTATGGATTTAGCTCAACATTTAAAGGCCAACCCAGAAATTCCACACCCTACTATTAGAATCCTTTTTACACCAGACGAAGAAGTGGGTCGTGGTGTTGAGCATTTAGATATGAAAAAATTAAATGCCGATTTTGGATATACACTCGATGGTGGTGTTTTAGGTTCTCTAGAAGATGAAAGTTTTTCTGCCGATGCTGTGACAATTACCATTAATGGAATTACTGCTCACCCTGGATATGCAAAAGGTAAAATGGTCAGTGCGATGAAAGTTGCCTCTGAATTTATTGCTGCATTACCGAAGAATGAATGGTCGCCTGAAACAACCCAAGACAGAGAAGGTTTCGTTCACCCAGTTGCTATTAACGGAGGAATGGAGCAAACGGTTGTTCAATTCATTATTCGTGACCATATCACAGCAAAATTAAAAGAATACGAAGATCGTTTAGAAGGAATCTTGAATGATACATTAGCAAAATATCCAAAATTAGATACTTCTTTTGAAGTGGAAGAGCAATATCGAAACATGAAGGAAGAAATTGTAAAAGTTCCTTTTGTGACTGATTATGCAATTCAAGCGATGGAAAATGCAGAAATAAAACCTTTGCCTACAATCATCCGTGGTGGAACAGATGGCTCTCGACTTTCTTTTATGGGAATGCCTTGTCCGAATATCTTCACTGGAGAATTAGCCATTCATTCGAGACATGAATATGTAAGTATTCAAGACATGGAAAAAGGAACAGCTACTTTAACAGAATTGGTTAAAATTTGGACACAACATAAATAAATGGACTACGCTAACATTTTAAAAAATATCCAATCAAAGCAATTTGAAAAGATTTACTTTCTCCACGGAGAAGAAGGATTCTTCATGGATAAAATTACGAAAATGTTAGTTGAAAATGTTTTAGAGGAGCACGAACGAGACTTCAATCAATCCATTTATTATGGAAAAGATTGCGACATTCTTAATGTACTTTCTGACGCCAAAGGTTATCCAATGATGGCAGAACGAAAGTTGGTAGTCATCAAAGAAGCCCAAGATATTAAACCTTCAGATTTCGAACATCTTGAGGCATACTTGAAAGCTCCTCCTGAACAAACGGTTTTAGTCATCAATTACAAGTACAAAAAATTCGATTCTCGAAAAAAAGTTTTCAAATTAGCCCAAAAAGTAGGTGTCGTTTTTCATTCTGAGAAAATAAAAGAATGGAATTTATCCAAATGGATTTCTGGATTTGTGAAAGAAAAAGGATTTGGAATCACAGAAAAAGCGAGTATGCTTCTGGCAGAATTTTTAGGTACTGATTTAGGACTAATCTCGAAAGAAATCGATAAATTATCCTTGCTCATTGAGAAAGGAACTACAATCAATGATGTTCACATCGAAGACAACATTGGAATTTCAAAAGATTACAATATGTTTGAGTTGAGCAATGCTTTTTCCATTCGCGACATTAATAAAACATATAGAATCATTGATCATTTTGAACACAATCCAAAAGCAGGGAATATTATCCCTATCATTTCGATGTTGTTCAATTCCCATATTCAGTTAATGAAATATCATTTTCTACCCAACAAACAAAATGCAGCATCTGTTCTACGCGTTGCTCCATTCTTGGTAAAGAAAATTGCTCAGACAGCAAAAATTTACAACCCAAAGAAAATTGCCTACAACATTAGCGTTCTGCACGAATATGATTTAAAAGCAAAAGGCGTTGGCAATTCCAATTTCTCTCAAGGCGACTTAATGAAAGAAATGTTTTATAAACTCATGCACTAATGCGCGTATTCTTTGACGAAAACATTAATAATTCTTTAAAATCTTTCACAATTTGTGAGGATGAATCGAAACACATCGTTCGTGTATTGAGAATGAAAGAAGGGCAGCAATTAATGCTCGTCAATGGCAAAGGAGAATCATTTACTTGCACCATCATCGATGCACATCCAAAACGCTGTCAACTTTCCATTGACTCTATTCAAAAGGAAGAAAAACCTAAATATTCGATTCACATCGCTATTGGTCCGACCAAGCAACTAGACAGAATGGAATGGTTTATTGAAAAAGCAACTGAGATCGGTGTTACTGAAATCACTTTAATTTCTTGCAAAAATCAAGAACGCTCAAAAGTTAAAATTGAACGTCTTCGCAAACGAGCTATTTCAGCATTAAAACAATCACACCGTTTATTCTTACCAAAAATCAATGAACTTACGGATGTAAAGAAATTTATTTCAGAACACCCAAACGGGCTGATTGCACACTGCTACGAAGAACCAAAAGAAAAATTTGAAAATTCATTTCAACAGAACAATTGCCCTATTCTTATTGGTCCAGAAGGAGATTTTACGAAAGAAGAAATTGATTTTGCTCTGGAGAATGGATACAAAACCATTACTTTAGGAGAAAATAGACTGCGAACAGAAACCGCAGGATTATATGTTTGTATGCGTGCTAAATTATTAACCGAATGAAATTACTGCTTGCTTTTCTTTTCTTTGCATCATTTTCTGTATTTAGTCAAAACAGTTATCAATTGGCCGTTCTAAAATACAGTGGAGGTGGAGATTATTACGCAAATCCTACTGCTCTACCCAACTTGATTGAGTTTTGTAACACTAACCTTCACACTACTATAAAAAAAGACGTTCCTTACGTAGAAGTTGGAAGCTCCGATTTGTCCCTCTACCCTTTTATTCACATGACAGGACATGGAAATGTAGTTTTTTCTTCCGACGAAGCAGAAAATTTAAGAAACTACCTTTTAGGTGGTGGTTTTTTGCACATTGATGACAATTATGGAATGGACCAGTTCATTCGAGTAGAATTAAAGAAAGTATTTCCCAACAACGATTTAGTTGAATTGCCTTTCGACCACCCAATCTTTCATCAAAAATATGATTTTAATGGTTTACCAAAAATTCACGAACACGACGGAAAACGACCACAAGCTTTCGCCATTATCATAGACGGAAGAATTGTTTGTTTGTACACCTACGAAACAGATTTAAGTGATGGTTGGGAAAATTCAGAAGTTCACAACGACCCAACACACAAACGTGATGAAGCATTAAAAATGGGAGCAAATATCTTAATGTATGCTTTTATGCAATAATTTGTTGTTTCCTTTTTCCTTGATGAAAAAGAAAGAAAATTTATGCTGAGCGTAGTCGATGTAAAATCAAGTCGAAACAATACTTCCTCGCGCTCTGCTGAAAATCAATAATTCCTACAAAAGAAGTGTTTTGCAAACACAATGACGGAGCACTTTTGTGCAATTATTGTGATTTTCATCATTCATACCCCACCGGCCCGCTGTTTCGACAGGCCAACGCACTTTTAGATTTCGCTTCGAATTAAAAATCATTGCAATGAATAAAAAAATACGAAGAACTAAAAAGTGCATTCATAAATTTAGCGGATACCAAAACAACGCAAAATTCGTAAATTTAAACAACTGT
>JAJRQQ010000017.1 GCA_024280155.1 Bacteroidota bacterium | reverse complement strand
GCCACATTCTGTTTTTCTTCGCCCAGCTTTATAGCGTTGAGCTTAAAACTTGTTGTAAATTTTCTTCTTGACATATTTTACTAAGTTAATTTATACAATTGTATCTTAACTCAGTGTCCAACTTTTTATATCACATCCAAACAGAGAATAAAATTAAAATTAGCATGACGGAAGAATACGACCCTTACGAAAATGCTGTTGCTGAAAGAATAAATGGAATACTTAAAGGCGAATTTGGATTGGATGATATATTTGAAAATTATGAGTTTTTAGAACAACAAGTATTACAAGCAATAGCTCTATACAATCAGGTAAGACCACATATGTCAATAGGTTTATTAACTCCTAATCAAGCTCACAAACAAAGAAAAATTAAACTTAAAACATGGAAACAAAAAACCTATACCAAATTAATGATATAGGTTCGTATATTTGTAATATAAAAGAGTCAACCTTTTTTAGGACTATACAGGGATTAATAATGTATCAGAGTTTAAACAGAAGAATTCCAAACTTATTACCTTTTATACTTGTAAGCATATAAAACTCATTAGCATCTGATCGTGTAAATGTGGTGTTAACAAGTTCTTTTGGGCGAATGAATAATGTATATTCTTCAGAAGTATAATCGATAAGAATTTCTTTAATTACATCACTATCTTTATTAATTGTAGTAATCCCGAGAACATAACCACCAAGTTGCTTTCGTTCAGCTTTTGTTAATTCATCGATTGGCTTGTTGACCATGTCAACTTTACGTTGAATAGAAATAATTGAAATTTCATTATTGTGTGATAAATAGATAGAATTTTGGAAGTTTTTAGAATACTTTTTATGGTATTTGTATGTTGTTTCATTGTTTTCATTGAAGTAATTGACAATATATCCTTCATATATATTATAGTGTTTTATTGATTGGTTTTCTTTATTGACACTAAAAAAATCCTTTGAAATTTCAAATAATAGGATAGTAGAATTGTTTTCAGAAGTAATTAAATCTTTTATTCTTAAATTGTTTATACTTTCAAAACGACCTGATTTTTTTTCTTTCTTAGTGCGTAATCGTTTTGCTTTTGATTCTACTAGTTGAATAAAATCATCCGAAAAAAGACATTCATTTAATTGAGATATGTTACCATTTGTGATGTCTATATGTGAATAAAAACTACCTAAACCTTTTTCATTTTGAAATGACCCAGCTAAATAATGCGTGCCATTTTTGTTTTGTAATACATTAGCATAAATAACATCTTCATCTAGGTCAAGTACAAAGCTCTCCTCATCATCTTCTTTAATTACTTGAAGAACAATTTTGGACCCACTAACTTTTAAATTATCATTAAATTTTCTAATTCCGATCGTTAACAAAAGATTTCCTTCATCATCAACATTGTACTCCATGACAAAACGTGGTACCTGTTTTTTAGAATATGTTTGTGTTTTTCCATTGTAAAAAAAGTAAAAAGAGAAATCAAAAGATTTTTGGTCTGGATTTGATTGCATTATACTTACATAAGTTATAATACTTGAAGCAAAACTTTTTTTGTTGGGAGAAATTTTAAAACTGTAATATATTTTATGAATTTGTTGTCGCACGTAATTGAACTCATGAATGATTTCAGGTGATGAAAAATCCCCTGTTTCTATATTGTACTTTTGCGAATACGTAACTATTTTCAGATTTTCTTTTTCTTCAATGTTATAAATTAAGACGAAATGATTATCAATTTGTAAAAAATTAATTATTTTTAAATTGTCTAATGATTTGAGAAGGTTATTAATTTTAGTTGACTTAATACTCTTATGATTTTCATCGAATTCTTCGATATAGTATTCCCATCCTCCAGGACCTCTGACAGGTTCTTTTTTTAGGATGAATAGATGGTCATTGTAATTGTAAATATTTAACAGCTTCATTGTTTTAGATTGTTCTAAATCAATACTTGCTAACTCTACTTCGAGACCATCATATTTCTCTTGACTAAAAGATAATATTGATGACAAAAGCATTAAAAGTGTTACCGTAATTCTCATATTTTTTTTTAAAAAAGTTTATATTAATTCTTTAATTTCCCCAATAATTCTCTCAGCAAATGCATTCGCACTTTCCATTGATTTACTTTCCGAATAAACCCGAATAATTGGCTCTGTGTTACTTTTTCTCAAATGCACCCATTCTTTACCAATGTATATCTTCACGCCATCTGTTGTATCAACTTCTTCGTTTGCATATTTCTTTGCCATTTTAGAAAGAACAGCATCAACATCAATTTCTGGGGTTAATTGAATTTTATTCTTTGAAATCGTATATTTTGGGTAAGAATCTCTCAATTCTGATACTTTCATGTTCTTTTCTGCCAATAACGATAAGAATAAAGCAATTCCTACGAGAGAATCACGGCCGTAATGAGAAGCAGGATAAATAATTCCACCGTTTCCTTCACCACCAATAACAGCATTTTCTGCCTTCATTTTATTGACAACATTAACTTCCCCAACTGCAGAAGCAAAATAACTCAATCCTTTTTCTTCGGTCACATCTCTCAATGCTCGTGTGGAAGATAGATTAGAAACACTTGCTCCTGGCGTTTTACTTAAAACATAATCGCCTACTGCAACCAAAGTGTATTCTTCACCGAACATTGTTCCGTCTTCACAAACCATCGCTAAACGGTCAACATCTGGGTCAACAGTGAATCCGACATCTGCGCCAACTTCAACAATCTTATCAGATAAATCCGTTAAATGTTCAGGCAAAGGTTCAGGGTTGTGAGGAAATTCTCCTGTTGGGTCACAATACAATTCTGTAATATTTGTTACACCCAATGCTTTCAGTAAAGCAGGAATAAAAATTCCACCGGTAGAATTTACCGCATCAATAACGACAGAAAAATTGGCTTTTTTTATAGCATCGACATTCACTAATTCTAAATTAAGAACAGCGTCGATGTGTTTTTGCAAATAAGAATCATCGTTGGATAATTTTCCTAAATCATCTACTTCAGCGAAATCAAAAGATTCATCTTCTGCAATTTTCAGAACAACTGTTCCTTCTTCACCAGAAATAAATTCTCCTTTCTCGTTGAGGAGTTTCAATGCATTCCATTGTTTTGGATTGTGACTTGCGGTTAGTATAATTCCACCTTGAGCATTCTCCATAGGAACGGCAATTTCAACGGTTGGAGTAGTGGAGAAGTTTAAGTTGACTACGTCAATTCCTAATCCTACCAATGTTGAAGCAACTAAATCGGATATCATTTGACCAGAAATACGTGCATCTCTACCGATAACAACTTTTACTTTATCAATCGTTGCGTTTCTATTTTTTAACCACGTTCCATAAGCTGCCGCAAATTTTACAGCATCTAGAGGGGTAAGTCCTTCGTTGACTTTTCCTCCAATTGTTCCTCTGATTCCAGAGATTGATTTAATTAATGTCATTTTAGAATGATTTTTTGAGTGCAACCATTTTTAAACAAGCAATGGCGCATTCGATTCCTTTATTTCCATGTTTTCCACCAGAACGGTCAATGGACTGTTGTATGTTGTTGTCAGTCAATAAGCAAAAAGCAACAGGTGTATTGTATTTCAGATTCACATCTTTAATTCCCTGCGTTGCACCATCACATACAAAATCGAAATGTTTTGTTTCTCCTTGAATTACCACACCAATCGCAATTATGCCGTCCACATTGCCTGCTTCACACATGAATTGTGCACCAAGAGGTAATTCGAAAGCACCAGGAACGAAACGAATGTCGATGTTTTCTTTCTTGACACCATTATCGGTGAGTGCTTGTTTTGCTCCTTCTAAAAGGTTCAATGTGATTTTTTCATTCCATTCAGAAACAACAATGCCGATCTTAAAATCGGCACCGTTTGGAATTTCTTCCTTAATATATTCTGACAGATTGCGATTTGCAGTAGCCATATATGTTTTTTTATTTTACTGTTACATTCTCTGCACGAGCAATGTATTTTTCAATGTGTTTTTGATTTCCATAAGCTGGATATTCATCTCTGATTTCTGTATAACATTTTGTAGCTTCTTCGAAGTTTTTAATTTCTTCCAAGCAAAGACCAGCTTTTAATAAATACATTGGAGATGTAAATTCATTTGGAGACATGCTTGCAGCTTTCTTATATAAAGAAGCAGCTTCTGCGTAATCCTCTAATTCAGAATAACAATCTGCTTGCAATCCAACGGACATGATGTGAATATAAGTGTCAGAAACATCAACACCATTTAACTCTTTTAAAGCAGCTTCATATTCTCCTTTTGTCATTAATTGACGAGCTAAAAGAAATTGATCCACTTCACCACCAACTTTACCGTCGTATTTCTTTACTTGAAGCGTTAATTCTTCAATGGCAAGATCTGTTGAGTCTTTTGCAATGTGATTCAATGCAACCCAAGAAGAGTCTTTTGATTTCTCATTGGCTGGTTTCCACATAAATTGACGGTATGCAAAGTAACCTAATACGATTACTAAAATTCCTCCAATTGCGAAAACTCCGTTTCTCAAGTTCTTGTTTGACTTGAATTGTTCTTTAATTTTTTCTCCTGAAATATCTTCTAACATTATTGTTCTTTTTAAGCGGAGCAAAAATAACTTTTTTTTTCAAGAAAGAAGCTATTAAAGGAAAGAATTCATACAATTCCGTTAAATTTGTTCTCATGCACTTACAAAATCTCCATTTAGTCAATTTTAAAAACTATGAAGACACTGAGTTTGAACTTACTTCTGGCATTAATTGTTTTGTTGGCGAAAATGGTGCAGGAAAGACAAATATCTTAGACGCTGTTCATTATTTGAGTATTTGTAAATCATATATGAATGTCATTGACAAGCAGAATATTCGTTTTGACCAACCATTTTTTGTGATTCAAGGAGATTGGTTCAAAGAAGAACAAACTGTTAATATTCATTGTGCCGTTAAAGTTGGAGCAAAGAAAGTTTTCCGAAGAAATAAGAAAGAATACGAAAAATTAGCAGATCACATTGGTCAATTTCCTGCTGTGATGATTTCTCCCTACGATAGAGATTTGATTTCTGAGGGGAGTGAGTTGCGTAGAAAGTGGATGGATGGAATTATTGCTCAATTTGACCGAGAATATTTATACCATATTCAGAAATATGCAAAAGTCGTTCAGCAACGAAATGCTTTATTGAAAAACATGGCTGAGCATCGTATTTTTGATAGAGAATCGATAGAAGTTTGGAACGACCAAATGATTGATTTAGCAAAGGATATTCACCAGAAAAGGAAAGCGTTTTTAGAAGAATTTATTCCAGTTTTTCAAAAACATTATGATTCTATTGGTACACCTGAAGAGGAAGTGCATTTGACGTATAAATCACAGCTGAATGAGTTTCCAATGGAGAAATTGTTAGAATTGTATGAGAAGAAAGATGCTTTTTCTCGTTATTCAAATGCAGGAACACATCGAGATGATTTGATTTTTGAAATTAAAGGACATCCTGTGAAGAAATTTGGTTCACAAGGTCAACAAAAGTCATTTATAATCGCACTTCGATTGGCACAATACGAATGGTTGAAAAATCATTTAGGCGTTTTACCCGTCTTGCTTTTGGATGATATTTTTGATAAATTAGACCATTCTCGGGTGAAAAGATTAATGCATTTGGTGGCGGATCAGTTTTTTGGACAAGTATTGGTGACGGACACGGATGAAGAAAGAGTTCGGAAAATTTCTGAGGAAAGTAATTTGAGTTTTACATTGTTCTCTGTGAAAGAAAACAGCGTTGTAAAAGAAGAAGATGGCAAAGAAACCAAGTAAATACAGCGATTTAAGAAGAACAGCTAACGAAGCACCTTTGAAAGAAGTATTGGATCGTTGGATGAAAGCGTATGGCTTTGAAGAACGTGCAAAAGAATTAGAAGTTATAGAAGCATGGCCAGAATTGATGGGAAAAGCTGTTGCACATCGAACGAAAGAAATCAGCATTCAAAACAAGAAATTATTCTTGAAAATAGATTCTTCCGTGATGCGAAATGAATTAGCGAACGGAAAAGAAATCATCATCCTCAGAATTAATGAATTCGCAGGAACAGAAATTATTGATGACGTTTGGTTTGGGTGAATGAAAATCTGTAATTATCGAAGTGCTTTTATGTGACTGTAAATCAATCTATTACCCCTGTGTTTTGTGACTGGTGAAAAATAAATAATTGAATTTAACTTTTTGAATCTATTTATTATTCTATCTTGTCGGATAAAATAAACCAAAAACAATAGAATGAAAAAAGTATTTTTAAGTCTTTTAACAGTGTTTTTAACTGCACAATTATTTAGCGTTAATGCACAAGTTAAAATTTCGGATGATTTTAGTTACACCATTAGTAAACCCTACAAAGTGGTTGATGGATTGAAAGTGTATTTTAGTAAAGGAGAAGAAGTTCTCTCTATAAAATATCGTAAAGGAATGTTTTATTTCCAAAAATTTTCAGGAGAAAAGTTGAATGAAGAAAAAAGAGTAGATATTCCGAAAATGGAGCCTGGATTTACTTTTGAAGAGTTTGTTGAAATGGATGGTAAAATTTATTTCTTTTATTCTCGTTGGGATAGAGCTAATGTAAAAGAACAGTTGTTTTACAGAGAAGTTGATTTTGATAACTGTGGATGGGCTGGTAAAGAACAACTGATGTTTAAAATTGACGGAAAAATTACTGGTGGATTCTCAATGTTTGGAAGCGGATCAGGGAAATTTTCTTTTTCACTTTCTTATGATGAACAAAGATTGATTATTCAGTATAGAAAAGCTCCGAAAGAAAAAAGAGATGCATTGAATAAAGATTTAATTGGAATGCACGTTTATGATAAAGACTTGAATGAGCAATGGGCTGAAGTAATTGAAATGCCTTATACTGAGAAGAAAATGAATAACCTAGGGTATTCTATTGATGGTAAAGGAAATGCTTATTTATTAGCTGGTGTTTATCGTTCAGAGTCGACACGTAAAATGATTAAAGGTAAATCAAATTATGATATTGAATTAATTCGAATCGATGCAGAAGATCAAAGTTTATCTCATACGAAAGTTAAATTTGATGACAAATTTGTTTCTGCGATTAGTTTCTTCGAAGGGAAAGAAGGGGAGATTGTTCTTGCAGGATACTATGGAAATAAATCATACGCATACATGGATGGATTATTTCTTGCAAAAGTTGATACAGAAGGAGAAATTACAGAAAAACAAACCATCGAAGTGCCAGTTGAGATTATGTCAATGTATATGTCTCAAAGAGCCCAGGATAAAATGAAAAAGAAAGACGGTAAAAAAGATCTTTCTATGAGTAATATGGTTCTAAGAGATTTAATTTACAATGAAGACGGTTCAATTTCTATTTATGGTGAGAAATATTTTGTTGTTTCTCGTACTGATCCAAAAACTGGAAGAACAACTTACACTTATTATTACCAAGAAATTCTTGTTGCAAATATTGGGGCTGATGGAGAGCTAGCTTGGATGACGAAATTACCTAAAAATCAAAGTGGTGGTGCCGCAAGAGGTGGAATGGGATTTTATGTAATGTCACATGGTGGATATGAATATGTATTATTCTTAGACAATGTGAAAAATATAGAGTTGCCAATGAATAAATACCCAAAAGCGCATAAAGATGGGAAAGGTGGATTCTTAACAGGATTTAAAATTGAAACAGAAAGTGGAAATATTGAAAAAGTATCTATTTTAAATACTTTAGATGCAAAAGGTACACGTTTATATCAATTTAAAATGGGGAGAATCATAAATTTATCTGATGGAAGTATTGCCATTGAAACATACATTAAGAAAAAACAAGATGTAATGTTGAGAATTAAATTGAATGATTAATATTCATTCACAAAAAAAATCCGTTCAGAAATGAACGGATTTTTTTATGTCTAAATTTAATGTAGATTTCTATTTTATTCCTTCTACAAATTTTAATAATACTTTTTTGTGTAATTCTAAATCTAAATTAGGAGAGAGAGCAACACGCGCGATGTAATCTTTGTCATCTTCTTTCGTTGTGCCTTGAGTTGAAGTTGCAGGAATCGTCCAATAGCAACCTTTTAATTGCCCATAACTCACACAATATTTACTTTCATTTGGAATTTCATTAATCATCATATTGATGAGTTTTAAATTCAATGCTCTTTTATATTCTTCTCGTTCTTCGTCAGTATTTCCTTTTGTAGGTAAATCGAGAGAAAAGACAGAAGGTGTGAAACCTTGTTGCGCCAATTTTTCGGAAACAAAATTGATTTTTGCCTCAGGGAGAACTTCATTGATGTAATTGACAAACTCAAGAGTGTTTTTGTACGCATCTGCAATTCTCTGATTCATTGATGGCATTTGCATCGCTAAAATTTCATATTGCAGTGAAGTAGCTTCATTGTCACATAAGTGTAAATGCAGTTCAATTTTATCCATCAATTCTTGTGTTTTATTATTCCCAACACAGTAACCAGACGTACATTTTCCTCCACTCGGAAATTTAGAACCGCTGGCAAATGAGATTGTTCTCACAGAAGAAAGAATATCGTTGTCACCCAAGAACTGAACATTCGGACAAAATGTTTGGTCAAGAATGAATACTGGAGCAACAGCTGTATTGCCATCTTTCGTTTTTCGTTCTTTACTCAACGCGTCACTTAAATCATTCAAATTTGGAACTTCAACTCTTGGATTGGTTGGGATTTCTGCAATAATGTATGGTACTGCATTTTCCTTAGCAATTTCGTTAAGAACAATCTCAATACTTTGAACCATGTCATTGTCACCATCAACGGGTAAATCGACTACTTCAACATTGTCATTGCAAGCAGCAACTCTTCGAGCCTGATCGTTTGTTCCTCCGTAACAATTGGGAGGGACCACAATTTTAATTGCTTTTCCTTTGTGATTCTCAAGTGCATCATGTACCAGCCCCATCAATATAGCGTATTGAATTGAAAGTCCACTGGATGCAACCAAAGGTTTAATGGTCGTGTTTGTAATTTTATTAATTGAAGCTAAAACACTTTTTTTATTGTTTTCATGATTACCTTTTTCAGCGAAAGAAGAATTCTCTATCATTGATTTTAGTACTGATAGAGAATTTGCAGGAGTCATGGCAATGGTTTCTCTTCTTCGAACATGTTGAATTTCTGAAATGTAATCTTCATTTCCGTTGGCAAGAAGAATGCTACCCAATTGAGGGTGAATATTGATGATAAAATCAATATTTTCAATAATTTTAAATTCGTTAATATTTTCTTTTTCTGAAATGTAAATCGTACTGCCATCGAAAGATGAAATTGATTCAACATCATTGATTTGTTGGGTTTCAAATTGATAACCGTAAACATTCTGAAGAATTTTAGCATCGAAAGAAGAAGGTAATTTTTCAGTATATAGAATTCGAGTCTGTTTATTATCCAATAAATTCTTTCTTAGAATTGCATATACAGGAATTGTCTTTGAATAAAAACTAATTACACTGTTCGGATTTATTTCATTTTGATTTGCGATTGACCATTCTAAAATAGAGGAGAGGGGATGTCCTAAGCGAATGTAATCGTATGCAGTTGGTAGTTCACTTAATGTTGATGAACTGATTTTATTTTGATTTACTAATTCTTCAAATTTTTCTAAAAATTGACCTTTCGCTTTTGATTCATTGTAAATATCTAAACGGTGAGTGGTTAAACTTAACCAATCAGAAGGCATGTTGTTTAAAACATCTTTAATGTAATTCAGCATTTTATTTTCTTGCATAATCTTCTATTTTTATAGGCTGCAAGATACATTAAATCTATTTATTTTTAGATATGTTTTATGCAAAAAAAAAGGCGTTAAGTTTTATTTCTTAACGCCTAAAATGATTGTAATTAAAGTTACTTCATCGCTTTTTTTAATCTCTTTTCAGCTTTTTTTTCTTTTGCCGTTTTTGTAGCTTCTTTCTTTACATTTTTTCTTGAATCCTTACTTTTAGCCATGATATTATTATTAGTGTAATTTTAAAATTTGTGAACTCTTTTTACAAAGTTAATTCTCTATAAATATACAAAAACATTTAATTCATTTCATAAATCTCATCTAAAAAAGTATCTTTTTTCTTAAAAAATAAAGAGATAAAAACTATTTCTTACGAAAGAAAATCTTAACAGGAACACCTTTGAAATCAAACTCTTCTCTCAATCTGTTTTCTAAGAAACGTCTATAACTTTCAGGGATATACTGAGGTAAATTACAGAAAAATGCAAATGCAGGAGCATGCGATGGCAACTGTTGTACATATTTGATACGAATATATTTCCCTTTATTTGCTGGAGGTGGATTAGATTCAATAATCTTCAACATTACATCGTTTAACACGGAAGTTGAAATTTTCTTAATTCTATTTTCGTGAACCTCCATAGCGGCTTCTAAAGCTTTATGGATTCTCTGTTTTGTAATTGTTGATGTAAATCAAATTGGAACATCATTAAATGGTGCCAACTGCTCACGCACATGTTCTTCTGCAGATTTCATCGTCGTATGATCTTTTTCAACTAAATCCCATTTGTTGATTAAAACAACAACTCCTTTAGAGTTTTTTTCAATGATATAAAAGATATTTAAATCTTGTTTCTGAATTCCTTCTTGTGCATCAATCATGAAAATACAAACATCAGAATTCTCAATTGCTCGAACAGAACGTAGGACAGAATAGTACTCTATATCTTCGTGTACTTTCGCTTTCTTTCGTATTCCCGCTGTATCAATCAACATAAAATCAAATCCGAAAGCATTGTATCGAGTATTAATAGCATCTCTAGTTGTTCCGGAGATATCAGTAACAATATTGCGTTCTTTTCCAGTTAATGCATTGACCAAAGAAGATTTACCAACATTTGGTTTTCCGACAATGGCAAAATGAGGGAGATCGCTGCCAATATTTGCAGATTCATCTTCTGGGTCAAATTCTTTCACGATGTCGTCCAGTAAATCACCAGTACCACTTCCGTTTGATGCAGAAACATCGTAAACATCACCTAGACCAAGTGACCAAAACTCAGCAGATAACCCAACGCGTGCAGTGTTGTCGACTTTATTTCCAACAATAAAGACTTTTTTCCCTGATTTCCTTAATAGTCGAGCAACAACTTCATCTAAGTCAACAATTCCCGTAGTTACGTCGAGCATAAAAACAATAACATTTGCTTCATCAATCGCAATCTCTACTTGTTTTCTGATTTCTTTTTCAAAAATATCGTCGGAACCTTTTATGTACCCTCCAGTATCAATGACTGAAAAATCTACGCCATTCCATTCTCCACGTCCATAAATCCGGTCACGTGTTACACCACTGACTTCTTTTACAATTGCTTTTCGAGATTCCGTAAAGCGATTAAATAATGTTGATTTCCCAACGTTTGGTCTTCCGACAATTGCAATAATATTACTCATTATTTCTATCTATTAATTAATAATGAGCTCATGTTTTACAAACGTCATTAATAATTATTTGTATTTAATTTTAATACCCGTATTTCTTTAATTTCTGCGCAGAACCTCGCCAATCTTTGTCCACTTTTACAAAAGTTTCTAAAAATACCTTCTGGTCAATGAATTTTTCCATCTCTTTTCGAGATTCATAACCAATTCTTTTCAACATTTCTCCACCACGACCGATTATAATTCCTTTTTGAGAATTTCGTTCTACGATAATAAGTGCTCGAATTCGAGTAATTTCTGGTTCCTCAATGTATTCTTCAATTTCTACTTGAGTTGCATAAGGAATCTCTTTTCTACAATGAATGAAAATTTTCTCACGAATAATTTCTGAAATAAAGAAACGCATCGGTCGGTCGGTCATTGCATCTTTTTCATAATACGGCGGACTCTCCGGGATGTTTGCTTTAATTTCTTCCCAAACACCTTCAATTCCAAATCCATGCAAAGCAGAAATAGGGAAAATTCGTGCATCAGGTAATTTCCCTTTCCAATAAGCCAATCGCTCAGCAATTTTATCTTGGTCTGAAATATCCATTTTATTGATCAAACAAAGAACGGGGATTCTCAATTTTTGGATGCGTTCCAAAGTTTCTTTGTGATTCATCTCATTCTCATAAGGATCTGTCAAGAAAATCAAAACATCTGCATCTTGGATGGAAGAATTCACATAATCCATCATGTTGTCATGAAGTTTGTAAGCAGAATTAACCACTCCAGGAGTATCTGAAAATACAATTTGATGATCTTCATCATTGACAATTCCTAAAATTCGATGACGTGTAGTTTGCGCTTTCGATGTTACTATTGATAATTTTTCACCAACTAATCGATTCATAAGCGTAGATTTACCTACGTTTGGACTACCGACAATACTGACAAAACCTGATTTGTGCTTCATTATTCTTTGTTTCAATCTGCAAAGAAACGTAAATTTAACGGGAGAAGAGGTAATTAGGGATTAAAAAATGAGAAATAATGATTGGTTAAGAGCAAGATGGGGGAAATTTTAAATAAAAAACAAAAAAAAATAATTTTAAAGTAGAATTTTCATTCTTCACTTTACATTCTTCATTTTTCATTCCTTGTTATGTTGGTTCTTCGCAATATTTTTACGAATTTTAGAAAAACATTTTAAATGAATTCCATTTTTGCTTCGATTGATATTGGTTCGAATGCCATACGTATGCTTTTTGAGCAAGTATATGAAACGAATAACGGTCCTATTTTTAAGAAGTTGTCACTGGTACGTTTACCCGTTCGACTTGGAGAAGACGCTTTTGTAAAAGGAGAAATATCTAAAAAAAAAGAAAAAAAGGTTTTGCATATTGCTCATTCGTTTAAACATTTATGTGAGGTTTTCGAAGTGGATGCTTATCTAGCAACGGCGACTTCGGCAATGAGAGATGCAGAAAATGGCAATGAAATTATTCGCCAAATAAAAGATGAAACCGGTATTGATGTACGAATCATTCCCGGAGAAGAAGAAGCTCAGATTCTCTATGAAAGTATTTTTAATACAGGTAGAATTGAGAATAATAAATCATATGTTTTTATCGATGTTGGTGGAGGAAGTACTGAAATCAATCTCTTTGAAAATGGTGTCCGAGAGAAATGGAGTTCATTTAATCTTGGGACTGTTCGGTTGAAAGAGGGGATTCAAGATGAGCGCGAATGGGGGAGAATGGAAAAATGGATTAAGAAGAATATTAAATCTGAAAAACCGGATTTTGCTGTTGGTACCGGAGGAAATATTAATAAAATCTATAAGCTTTGTGGTTTAGGAGAATGGAAAACACTCTCTCGAGATGTTTTGAATGAGAAAATTAAAGAATTAGCCACTTATTCTCAAAAAGAATTGATTGAAAAATTTGAATTGAAAAACGATAGAGCTGATGTGATTGTTGAAGGAGGTGAAATTTACCTTCGCGCAATGAAAGCGGCTAAAGTGAAAGAAATGATCGTTCCAAAAGTGGGACTTTCAGACGGTTTGATTCGTAGAATGTATATGGAAAGCAAGAAGTAAACCTTAATAAAACTATTTCACTATTTCTTCTAAATCAAACAAAAAAGCATATTCTAGCGCCACTTCTTTATACCGTTCAAAACGACCAGAAGCACCGCCATGACCAACTTCCATGTTGCAAGACATCATCAATAAATTATCATCTGTTTTCAATTCTCTTAATTTTGCAATCCATTTTGCAGGTTCCCAATATTGCACTTGACTATCCCAATATCCAGTTGTGATTAATAAGTTTGGATAATCTTTCGCTTCTACGTTGTCATACGGAGAATATGATTTGATGTAATTGTAATATTCTTCATTTTTTGGATTCCCCCATTCATCAAATTCACCTGTTGTTAACGGAATACTCTCATCTAACATTGTTGAAACAACATCTACAAAAGGAACTGCTGCTATGACACCATTCCATAATTGAGGTTCCATATTTATAATTGCTCCCATCAATAATCCGCCGGCAGAACCACCTTGTGCATATAAATGTCCTTTGGATGTGTATTTTTGTTCAATCAATGCTTTTCCACAATCAATGAAATCATAAAATGTATTCTTTTTCTTTAAAAGTTTCCCATCCTCATACCATTGACGGCCTAATTCTTGTCCTCCGCGAATGTGAGCAATCACATAGATAAAACCGCGATTCAATAAACTCAAGCGAACAGAACTAAAGTAAGGATCCATGTTTGCTCCATAAGAACCGTAACCATAAAGTAGTAGGGGGGCAGAACCATCTAACTTTGTATCTTTGTGGTAAACAATAGAAACGGGAACTTTAACACCATCTCTTGCTGTGATGTATATTCTTTCTGATTGGTAATTTTCCGGTTTGAAAGAATCATCAATGACTTCACTTTGTTTTTTCAATTCTTGGTCTCTTGTATTCATATTGTAATCATAAATACTATTCGGAGTTGTCATTGAAGTGTACCCATAACGAAGAATGTCTGTATCAAACTCAGGGTTGGCACTCGAATAACACATGTAAGCAGGGTCATTGAATTCGATATAATGCTCAGAATTATCGTTCCAATTAATGATTCGCAACTCTGTTAACCCACTTTTTCGTTCACTAACCACCAAGAAGTTTTTAAAAATATCAATCCCTTCCAAAAGAACATCTTCTCTGTGTGGAATGACTTCTTTCCAGTTTTCTTTACTTGTGTTTGCCACAGGTGTCTTTACCAGTTTAAAATTTTTCGCACCATAGTTAGTTGTGATGTAAAAATCATTTCTGAAGTGATTTACTGAATATTCATGATTTTCTTCTCGAGGTAGAATCGTTTTCCATTTTCCGTTAGGATCGTTGGCATCTATAAATTGAACCTCTGAAGAAAGAGTTGCGTAGGATTGTATGATTAAAAAATCATTTGATTTTGTTTTATATATACTACAACTAAAAGTTTCGTCTTTCTCCTCAAAAACCAACTTATCTTGCGAAGAATCTGTGCCAAGTTTATGTTTGTAAATTTGGAAAGAACGTAGAGTGACAGGGTCTTTTTTTGTATAGAAAATAGTTTGGTTGTCATTAGCCCAAGTAATTCCACCTGTTGTTTGCTCAATCTTATCAGAGAATAATTCACCTGTTTCAAGGTTTTTAATTAGAATCGTATATTCTCTTCTCGAAACGAGGTCTGTAGAGTAGGCGAGTAGCTTATTATTTGGACTTACGCTCGATCCTCCAATTGCAAAATAAGATTGTCCTTTAGCTAATTCAGGTTGATTCAAGATAATTTCTTCTTCTCCGTTTTTATCTCCAAGTTTTCTGCAATTTAAGCCGTAATCTTGACCTTTTTCAAAACGAGAATAATAAAGGTACCCATTTCTATAAACGGGTACAGAAGCGTCATCTTGCTTAATTCTACCTGTAATTTCCTCAAAAAGTTCCTTCTGAAACTCTTCGGTGTGTTTCATTTTTGCTTTTAAATAATCGTTCTCTGTATTGAGATAATCAAGTACATTTTGAGTTTGTTCATCTGGCGTTTCTGCATTCTTTTGTTCGTCAGTTAAACGCATCCAAAAATAATTATCAATTCTTGTGTCGCCGTGGGTCGTAATTCTATGTTCTATTTTATTAGCTTGAGGGTTTTTAATCATATCTTGTTTATCAGTACTTTTTGTTTTTTCAGAGTTACAGCTTGTTAAAACTAGAGTTGTTATAAATAAAAAGGTAGTTTTTTTCATGGGATTTATTTTGAGAGAATAAAGATATGAAAACTTTTTCACGAAAGGATGGATTGAAGAATTAATTTAATGTTTGGTATTACAGTCTATTTTACTTAAATTTACATTCTATATTTTACTAATTAAACGCAACTACAACTATGAAAAAAACAATTACTCTTATGAGTATACTTGTCTCAACGATGAGTTTTGCTCAATTCCCAACCATTCAAGCAACCAATCAAATCCCAGCAATTGGTGATACAATTAAATATGTTGACGCCAATACTTTTGGCTTTAATCCTGATGGAACAGGAACCGCAACTGACGCAGTGTGGAATTATACTGGTCTAGTAACTACAGGGAATATCGACTTCTTTTATGTTGATCCATTAACAACACCAGAAACAGATAGTTTTCCAAGTGCAAATATAGCACAAGGAAATTCCAATCAAGCAGGGTATGAATATTTTGAAACAACTCCAAATTCTATCAACCGTTGGGGATACTCAAGTACATCTTCTCTTTATTATAATAATTCTTTTGCTAGATATACTTTTCCAATTACACCTGGAGTCATTCAGGCTGAGACATACACAGGGACAATGAGTTCTCTTGGGGCTGGCGAAGATTCAGTAACAATTAATAATGGTAACTATCAAGCAAATCCGGATGCTTTTGGTACACTTTCTTTACCTGCTTTGGTTTTGGGTGGTCAGCCTGAGGTTTTTGATTCAGTGATTCGCGTTCACGTAACAGAAAGTTTTGTTATCAATGCATGGATTGTTGGTACGCCGGCTGTTTCTGTAACAGTGACAGATGATTACTACTTTTATTTTGATAATGAAACACAAGAGCCAATTGTAATTTTTGGTACAACTACAGATAGCCAAGGTTCTGCTCCAATTACAGTTTTGCGTTATCAACAAGTTACAGGTACAGGAACAGGATCTAACACAAATTCAGTCAATGAATTAAATGAAACTAGCTTTAACTTGTATCCAAATCCTTCAACTTCTGAAGTGAATGTTTCTTTCACAGAATCATCTGAAAGAAGAATTAATTTAATTTCTTTGGATGGAAAAGTGATCGAAACGATTAATACTTCAGGGACTAATGCACAATTTAATGTAAGTGATCTAACACCTGGAACTTACTTCGTTGAAGTAACAACAAATGGACAAAAATCAATGAAAAGAGTTGTTGTGAAATAATTCTAAATTCAATACTTTTAAAAGAACGTCTGTGTTATATTTGCACAGGCGTTTTTTATTGCCAAAAATTAATGTATTATGGAATTTATCTCTCAAGAATTGGATGATTATGTTTGTGCTCACTCAGAGAATGAACCAGAATTGTTGTATGAACTCAATCGACAGACTCATATCAATGTGATGCAACCTAGAATGTTGAGTGGACATTTTCAAGGGAGAGTTCTCAGTATGCTTTCTCACATGATTCAACCCGAGAATGTTCTCGAAATTGGTACTTATACTGGTTATTCTGCTTTATGCTTTGCTGAAGGATTAAAGAAAGGGGGTAAAATCATTACCATCGACAGAAATGAAGAGTTGGAGGATATAGTGAATGAATATATCGCAAAATCGAGGTGTGAGAATAAAATTGAATGCCGAATTGGGGATGCTATGGAATTGATTCCTCAATTAACAGAAGAATTTGATATCGTCTTTATCGATGCAGATAAGTCAAATTACATCAATTATTATAATTTAGTTTTTGATAAGGTCAAAAAAGGAGGATATATCATCATTGATAATGTACTTTGGTCAGGGAAGGTCTTGAAAGAAGTAGATGAAAAAGATATAGATACTAAAGTTCTTGTTGAATTAAATGAAATGATTCATAATGATAATCGTGTTCAAGAAGTTTTGTTGCCAATACGCGATGGATTAATGATTGTTCGAAAGAAATAATGCTCGAAATTCTCTATCAAGATGATTCTCTCGTAGCGATTAATAAACCGCACGGATTATTGGTTCACCAATCTAAGATTGCAAGAGATGCAAAAGAATTTGCCATACAGTTATTGCGTGACCAAATTGGACAAAAAGTATACCCTGTTCATCGATTAGATCGTAAAACCAGTGGGGTATTGCTATTTGCTTTAACGGAAGAAATGAATAGTACTTTTCAAGAAATGTTCATGAATCGTGAAATAAAAAAAATATATAAGGCAATTGTTAGAGGTTATACACCTGAGAAACTAACCATTGATTATCCACTGAAGCGAGAAGATGGTAAAATTCAAGATGCTATTTCTCACATTCGAAGAATCTCAGCGACAGAAATAGATTTGCCTTTTGGTAATCATCCGACTTCACGTTATTCACTCATAGAAATAGAACCAGAAACAGGACGTTTTCATCAAATCCGTAAACATTTAGCGCATATTCGCCACCCTATTATCGCAGATCGACCGCATGGGTGCAACAAACAAAATAAATTATTCTTAGAAAAATTCGATATGAATTCGATGTTACTTCATGCAGAAACGTTGAGTTTTATTCATCCAATAACTAAAGAAAATATTGAAATTAGCGCAGGTTATTCATCAGAATTTAAGAGGATGCTCGGTGTGTTAGAGTACCCCTGCAATCATCAAACTTCCCATTACAAAAAGTAGAACACCAATGACACTTTGAATTCCAGTAATCGTTGTTTTTTGCACTAATTTTTTACCGAAATATGTTCCGATAAATGCAAAAACAATACCTACGAAGAGCATACTTTTTGCATCTGTCAAGGCTGATAATAAAGTGTTTTCATGATTGGCTATTTTATTTGCAACAAATAAATACATTGTCAATCGCGCTAAATCTACCACCAAAGAAACAGCATTTGATGTACCGATAAATTGCTCTTTTGTCAAGCCTGCCTTGGAAAGAAATGTTGCTCGAAAAGCTCCTTGATGTCCAGAAACGCCACCAAAAAAGCCACTCAATGCACCACCAAGGGATAAATGTTTTTTATCAATTTGAATTTTCTTAAAACGAGGATCTAAATCAAACCATGCAAAGAAAATCATCAAAAAACCAATGGTTGT
>JAJRQQ010000114.1 GCA_024280155.1 Bacteroidota bacterium | reverse complement strand
TACTTCTACGCTCATTCCTTTTTCGATTTTAATCATATTTATTGTTGCAGTTCTTTTTACTGTTACTTTGTACAATCCCATAATTTATCTTCTTTTAATTAATTTTCAATTTTACGATGTTTCCCTACATTGTGGGCAACGGTTTGTGTATGAAGCGTTGGGCATTTAAAAGTACTTCATTTTCAGTTTACCGTAATGTTTATTTATATCTATAATATTCAATTAACCGCTTATTGCCCAATGATTTATACACTTTGTTGTAAGCTGGCTTTATTCCGTTCAGCTTGCTTTTCAGCGTAGGCAAGACATACTCTTTTGCAATTTTTGACGTAGCGTTGGCTTGAGCGAATTGCAAATGTGTATGGCTTATGCGTTGGCATTTTCTATAATGTTAATTTCATTTTCTGATAATCCATATAATTCATAAACTAATTGGTCAATTTCTAAATCTGTTTTATTAATTACTGTTCTTAAATTTTCAACTACTTCTTTTTGAGAATTAAAATATTCCATCCATTCCGATTCCTCACTCAATGATAACCTCGCAAAATCAATTTCATTTTCTTTAGCTGATTTTTTCCGAGACTTTTCCAATTCAGTTAAAAACTCGTTAAAATCCAATAAATCCCAAGACAGCATTTTTTTTGATAAACTCTCCAATTTAAATTTGGATTTAAGCAAAGACAAAAAACTATTTGATTGGTTTTGAAGATTGAGAGATTGCTCTGAAATCGAGGTCACTAAATCTTTTAGTTTACTAACAAAATTATCATCAGATTTCTTAATTGGAAGTTTTCTAATGTCTCCAATTAAAACTTTCGGAAATGTAGTTCTTTTACCTTTTGGTGATGTTTTAATATTAAACCAAGAAATTAGTTTTGAATTGATTATTGCTAATAAATATTCAGTCGGAAATTTAGATATATTGATGCAAGAAATAATTCCTGGGTCGTGGTATAATAATTCGGAATAAATAGTTGCTGAAATTCTTGGTGGTTTTCCTCCAGTAATTTCTTGAATTAAAATTCGAGAACCATTAAAATATTTTGGTTTTCTTGACCTATGAAGCCAATCTCCATATTTTAAATATTGTTTTTCAGATTTATTAATACTATATCTTGAAATTGCTCTTCCTTGTACCCATTCGCCCCATTCATCTCCTGTACTTGTATTACTATGATAAATTCGATTTGTTATCTCTTCCTTTGTTAGATGTTCCGTTGAGTAAGGTACAATTCCTTGTGAAACGTCTAATACGTCAGAGCCAATAAGCACATTCTTTTTAATCTTATCAATGATATTTATATCAATAGTTGATTGCCAAACTTGAAACTGTTTATCATCCGATTCTTGCCAAATTTTAATATCTGATTCTTGGATTGTATTATTATTGATTGTTAGTCCTTGAGACTTGTCCTCTGAATGAATTATTTTACATTTTTCTACAATATTACTTTTGTCTAAAATAAATACGATAGCGTTCACGCTGGCATCTTCAAAAACTGAATATGAGAAAGTAACAATATTTAATATTCCGAAATTTTCTAAAACAAATTCTCTTAATTTTTGGGCTTGTGGAATGTTAATCCAAGTGTCAGGTGTTATGTAGCCAGAAATTCCTTTTTGATTGGATAACGTGTTAAGTAACTCAATAAAGAAAAAATATATTTCAAAATTTCCTTGAAAAGTTTGAAATTCTTTAGAAAGAAAATTTTTATCTTCTTGTTCCAAGTATGCGCCATAAGGAGGATTCCCAATTACAACATCAAAACCACCTTTTGAAAATACTTTTGGAAATTCATTTTGCCAATTAAATGCTTTGTCTTTGGATATTTTCTCATCATTAACGATAGAATTACCACATTTAATATTATTATTTAAAGAGGTTAGTTTTCTCCCTTTTTGTGCAGTCCTTAACCATAATGAAAGTTTTGCAATGTCAACACTTTCCTCGTTTATATCGACACCGTAAATATTATTTTCTAAAATAGAATTTTCAACTTCACTTAAAATCATTGAATCTCCGAAAAGTTTTGCTTGTAATTCGTCAATATATCTGTGTTCTGCAATTAAAAACTCTAAAGCTTGATTTAAAAAAGCACCACTTCCACAAGCTGGGTCACAAATTGTAATTTGAAGTAACCACTTTCTGTAATCTTCTAATTTTTGAGTTAATTTTTTTAGCGTAGCTTTTTTTCTTCCCTTGCGTTCTTTCTCGTATTCTTCTTCTTGAATGTCAAGTTCTATTTTTTTCTCTTCACAAAGTTTACCAACTGTATTATCTACAATGTATTTGGTAATGTATTTTGGTGTGTAAAAAACTCCGTCTTTTTTTCTCTTGGCTTTTCCTTGTTCTGTTGCAATACCTTGAATTTCTGCTTGAATTTCATCAATATCATTCAATGAATGTTCAAAGATATGTCCAAGGATGTTTACACTTACTTCACTCTCGAAATCGTAGTTACTTAATTTAACTGTGTGTTTATGAAGTAACTCGTCATCTATTTTGATATTATCTAAAATGTCGTCAGGTGCAAATAAGCCTCCGTTATAAGCGAAAATATCGTGCTGTTGTCCTTTGTGTCCTGTATTCATATAGCCGAAATATTTTCTAAATCGGTCGTACAAAGGAAAATACTCATCGTATTTATCTTTTAAATCTGTCCATTGGTTTACTATTGAACGAATAGAATTTGGTGGAAGTAATAATCTATCTTCTGCAAAAAAGATGAATAGAAAACGGTCAAGTAACTTTTGTGTTTTCTTGAATAAAGTTAATTTGTCGTATTGCGGATTTTCCTTTTGGATACTATCAAAAGCCTCATTTCTGAAAGATGCGTAATCTTTGTAAAGTTCTTTTGTGATTTTTTCTTCTTGCGTTAAGGATTCATCCTTTATTTTTTTAGGAATGTCTTTTAAAAGATATTCAGACGAAAGGCAAAGCCAAAGTATTTCGAAACGCTCTTTTGTGAGTTGAAAAAGATTAAATTCCTCAAAATCTACTGCGTTGTCAATGTAAAAACGCAACTTCTCAAAGTTGGAAGTAATTACATAATTACAACCTGGTTGGTTGTTTTTATATCCAAATGCTTGGGTTTCTACTTTGCTTAAATCAGTTGTATTCGTTCCTTTGAGTTCAATTACAGCAAGTGCTTTTTCTCCTTTTAGAATTGCTCCATCAGTCTTTTTTGAGTCTTTTATGTTTTTTAATTCCGTTGTGAGATTAAAGTCAGGCGTTGGATTTTTGATATATCCTAAAACATTTACAAAAAGGTCAATTAGAAATTCGCCTTGATATTGTTCCTCTTTGGAATTTCGGATGTTTTCTTGAATGGTCGGATTATGGAAATGGCTTGTTAATCTTTCGTAAGCTTCATTAACTTTTTCGGACTCCAATCCTTTCAAATATTTGTTTAGAACAGAGTTCTGAAATAAGCTCATATATGTTTTGTATTTATTTTCAAAGTTAACGTTATTCAGAGCGTTGGCAAAAAAACAATGTGTGCCTTTTTCGGCACTCTTTGTTTTGTGCGGTTGGCTCTTTTTTCAGCTTGCTTACAACGTTTAGTATAAGAATATGTAGCCGACTACGTGGCACTTATCTGTCAAGTTACACAAAAGTTAAAGCGGGCTATAATCCTTGATTTTACTACTATTTAGGCTATTATTTTTATACATTGTTGTGTGCAGTTTTATATTTTTACTTTCTTACATCCTTCTTCTAAATCAGTTAATTCACTATCCCAAAAATTAAGATTAGTTAGTTTCGCTTTGATTTCATCAAAATCCGAAGAGGATAGAATTATGGAGGAGGTCGTTGCTGAATAAGTTTTGTCAGATTGAGCTAGTCTTAACAAATCTTTCACTCCGTTAATAATTCTATTTTTTCTTCTTGTAGATGTACTAGCTCCGCTTTCGTATTCTTCAATTAAGTGCAAGAAATCCTCAAGTTTTTCTTGAGCAGCATTGCCAATTTCAAAACGCTTTTTACAATGTCTGTCTTGATTATTTAAGTCTAGGACTGAAATGGTAAGTTTACCAAAATCATCTTTTCCTTTTATCCTATAATTTTTAAGGGTCAAGAAGTCCTGTGGGTTGTCATCACATGGGTTTATAATTGGCTCCTTGTATGTATCATGTGTACCCTTTGTACCGTTACATTTTTTACATGATGGGAGTAAGTTATCCCAAACAACAACTTCATCAGGATAGTCGTCTTTGTGATGAAAATGTTCTACTTCAAGGTACTTGCTTTCTTCTGTTATATCACATTCACAGTAAGCACACTTATTATTTGAGTAATCCAATAAGGACTTTGTGATGTAATCTTTACGCCAAACTGAAGTCCCAGAACTTTTAAACTCATCTGTAAGGGATTTTTGCTCTGAAGCAGTAAGTTCAGTTGGTTTATTTGGTCTAATTAATTTAATCATTTTCTAGACCAGTTAACTGAATTTCTAACACTTTTCTCAAATGATTATTTGGATGTAGGAATTCATTAATACTTTGGAATAATTCCTTTGCTTCATCGTATTTTTCTTTGTCAAGTAAATCATTAAAATCCTTTAAAGTCTTATTATAGAAGTCAGTTCTAGTATCTGACATACCCATTACATCAATTAGAACTTCTTCTATAGACCATCCCTTAAATCCATAAGTGGAACTTGGTAATTTTCTTTGTTGTACTACGTTGTCAATACTATTAAGAGCAATAATTTGATTTGGTTCAGCAGTTTGTATTACATGTGGACTATGTGTAGATGTTACAAATTGAACTAGTGGGAAAACTTTAAGTAAAACATCCACAATTTTCCCTTGCCAAGCAGGGTGTAGGTGTAGTTCTATCTCGTCTATTAATATTATGCCTTGAAAATCTTTAGCATTAATTCTAGGGTCAGTAAAACGAAACTCAATTTCCTTTATGATTCCGAAGAGAATTGAAATAATTGATTTAAAACCTGATGATAGGTATTCATAGTAAATTTCTCCACTTGGAGTATCTACCATAATTTCATTTGAAGATGCGTCTACTTTGCTAAATGTAAATGAACTGTCCAAAAATGAAAAACAAGATTTTGCTAATTCATAATTGTTAAGTTGCTCAGCCGATAAAGCACCCTTGTGAGCAGAATACAAATATCGATTAACAAACCAATTTTTTATATCTGAAAGATTTACCCCGTTAATGGCATCATTCCATAACTCATTATTAGCTTTACTAGTGTCTTTATTTACAGATTGCAATGACTGATATTGAAATATTCTAGCTGTTTTTAATGAGATTAACCCGCTCGATAACTGATTCAACGCACCAGTAATCAGAGTAGGTTTTTCAGGAACAAACGTGTCAAATTGAATAGTTTTTGATTGTTTAGAACCATTATTATCAATTTCTATTATGATTTTTCCAATTTCTGAGTTTACATTTCTTTTTAAAATGTTCGTTTGACCATTCGAGAATATGTGAGCGATTACCTCTAGTATAGTAGTTTTACCTATTCCATTAGGACCGCAAATGATATTCATGTTTTCATCAAGTTCTAGCTTCAAGAACTTAATTCCACCGATACCTTCTATGGTCAGAGTGTTTATCTTCATTTTTTAGTTTTTAATTGCACACAACGTCTCGGCTATGGTTAGTACGGGATTTCAGAGAACTGAACTTTCGGACTTGCACTTAGCCAAATTTTTAATTTTTTCTTTATTTCAATAGACACGCAAAATTGAAAATTTTGCGGACTTCATTCAAGGCACTTCTCT